>NZ_JBIPCR010000002.1:0-524655 GCF_044007335.1 Flavobacterium sp. FlaQc-48
TTCCTGCTAATCCTGAAAACATGGAATTAACAGATGCTGAATTGGAAGCTGTTGCCGGTGGACAATTTAACTTAGAGATTCTTTGGACAGGAATCTGTATTGGATGGGGAAATTAATTCCTGATTCAGCACAAAAGCTTATAAAAATCAAACTATTATATTTTTTTAAAACAACCCTTAAAACATAAGATCATGTTAAATCAAGAAAGAGAAAACGCAGAAAAAAACTTAAAAACAATTATCAAAGCAGCTTGGGAAGATGAAGCTTTCAAACAAGAATTGGTAAGCAACCCGGTTCAGGCAATCGAAAAATTATCTGGTAAACCATTAGATTTAAAAGGTAAAAGATTAATTGTAACAGATCAGACAGATTATTCTGCGGTGTATATCAATATCCCTGCTAATCCTGAAAACATGGAATTAACAGATGCTGAATTGGAAGCTGTTGCCGGTGGACAATTTAACTTAGAGATTCTTTGGACAGGAATCTGTATTGGATGGGGGAACTAATTTCACATCATTTTTAGATAATAACATCTGAAAAAGAACTTCTTTAGGTATTGTTAATTTACTATAGTCTTCACTATTGATAAATTAACAATGCCTATTTTTTTAAAAGCATAACATCGTTTATTCACCTTTTATATCCCTATTTATGAAGCGTTCTCCATCCTTAAAAAACATATACTTTAAATCGCTGACTCCTTTCGAAATATTAAATATCAGTAAGCAATATCAATGTTCTTTTGAAAAAAATGGAGAGTTGGATTATCTGGATTACTGGAAAAAAACGATAGCTAACGATGGTTCAGAAGAAATTTTTCAAAAATACTGTACTTCAAATAATCTGGCTGGCGAAGACATTTCTAAAATGATATTAAATATAATTGATATCGAAGAAAATATTGATTTTCCGGAATGGATATTTGCATTAGAAGACGTTTTAAATGAAATAGATGAAAAAAATGACCTGTTTGATCACCATCATTCTCAAAAAGCATTTTATCATCTTTTTTTACCATTTCTGGATTACTTTTTTAAGAAGCTGAGCCAAAATTTGATCGCAGTAAATATACCAATACCTAATCAGGATGTTGTTGACCAGTTACGTATAAAATTATATCAAGATCTTTATAATTTGTCTGATTTAGTTTTGTTTCATGAATTTAATGCAACCAAAACAGAAAATTCATCTCATGATGCATCAGAAGATTTCTATTATAAGAGATTTGTTTTCAGTACTTTATCTAATAAGTTTCAGGATTTATTTTTAAAGTATCCGATGCTTGCCCGAAAACTTTCTAAAAAAACATCAGATTATATTGCGTTTATAACTACTGTTTTTAGAAGACTTGAAACGGATAAACCTGATTTGGAATTGCTTTTGGATAAAAAGTTCGGTCAGCTTAGAAAAATTCATTTAAGCTCAGGAGATCAGCACAATGGAGAATCGACTGTTATCATTGAATTTGAAAATGCACAAAAAATAGTCTACAAACCCACTAACCTGAGTATTACAAATTCTTATAATGTATTCCTGAACTGGATCAATGAAAACCTGGATGAAAACCTAAAAACCTTTAAAATTCTGGATAAAGGAGTTTATGGCTGGTTAGAATTTATTGAAAATTCGCCTTGTACTACTATAGACGATGTAAAGCAATACTATGAAAGAGCCGGCATTTTACTGGGAGTCACTTATTTTCTGAATGCTAAAGATTTTCACTGCGAGAATATAATTGCTTCGGGAAACAGTCCCGTTTTAATAGATCATGAAACTATTCTGAGCCCGGCATTAAAACAGCTCAACGGAGAAAACCAGGAATCGCAGGGCGCTATTTTCAGATCAGTTTTTGAGGCCTCATTGCTTCCGACAAGGCATTTAAATTTACCCTATTATATGTACGGTTTTGGTTCTTC
Source organism: Flavobacterium sp. FlaQc-48 (assembly GCF_044007335.1). Lineage (NCBI taxonomy): Bacteria > Pseudomonadati > Bacteroidota > Flavobacteriia > Flavobacteriales > Flavobacteriaceae > Flavobacterium > Flavobacterium sp. FlaQc-48. The sequence goes on from NZ_JBIPCR010000002.1 coordinate 1,920, forward strand.
AGAAATGTTGGAATCTGATTTTCCTGTTTTAAAAATTAAAGATGCAAATAAGGATTCTATGAGTGTAATTTCTGAAATGGAAACGCAAAAATTATACAAATTAAATAAACCCTTTTTGAACAATTCTGTTGTAAACCTTGTAGAATACGAAGAAGAATTTAAGGCAGGATTTCAAAAGTTATACCATTTAATCCTAAAAAATAAAAAACATCTGCAGTCTGAATATTCTCCCCTTACTAATTTTCATAGTTCCAAAATTCGTTTTATCAACCGCCACACAAAAGTGTACGCTAAGATCTTAAAATTTCTAAACAAGCCCGAATATCTGGCTGATTCGATCAAATACGGGATAAAACTGGAGATTCTGGCAAAAGCATATACCTCTTTTGATAATGGAGGACCTATATTACATGCTGAACGAGAGCAAATGTTACAGGATGATATTCCTGTATTTTATATTAACGCATTAGATAATTGTATCAATTTCCCCAATAAAAAAAGTATGAATTTGATAAAAAGAAGTGCTATCGAAAACATACAGGATAAAGTTAAAAATGCAAGTACGGAAGATTTTGATAATCAATTAATGCTGATTACGGACTCGGTTAAACTTTAATAAAAAAAAGAATAAAAGTTTTAAAAATTAATTTTATGGATTTGAAAAAAGCTCATTACTATTTATATACATTTTGTCGTTATTTTATGGCAACAATGATTCTTTCGTACGCCTTTTCAAAAATTCTGGGAACACAATTTATAGCTCAGCCCAGTACATTTGACAAGCCTGTGGGATCATTAAGCGGGTTTGAATTAACCTGGTATTACTATAGTTTTTCGCATTGGTACGGGACATTTATAGCCGTATCACAAATAATAAGTGCTATACTGTTATTTTTTAGAAAAACAACCAGAATTGGGGTAGTTCTATTTTTAACTTTTATGGTTAATATTTTATTGATTGACTTTGCGTACCATATAAAAGGGGCACAGGGTATGGCCACTATATTAACCGTTATGGGGCTTTTTGTTTTCTTTTCAGAATTTCCTCTTTTTTATAAATATTTTATTATAGAACCACCTTTGTTTTCTGATCAGGAAACTCCAAAGTGGATAAACCGGTTTAAAAAGATAAAATGGGTTTATATTGCCGTTGTATTTATAGGCTTTTATGGCGGAATAAGTTATTTGAAAAATAAGCTAATGGGGCAAAATGAGTTTTATGGAACATGGCAAAATACCACTGGTAATTCAGAATTTGAGAGATTGAATTTTGAAGCCCTCAGTACTTTTCAGGTGAACAAAGTATGCAATAATAGTAAAGTGAATGAAGGACTGTACTCTTTTACAAAAGATTCCATTTTCTTAAGAACTTTTACAAAAAAATACCAGGATAAATTGAGTAATGATAAAGAGAATTCTATTTTAAATCCGGATCAGTCACAAATGATAACATTGCTGAAAGGAAAATATCAACTAGATCAAAAATCCCTAACCATTCAAACAGACAAAAATCAAAAAATAATTTTCAAACGGATTCGTTAGTAGCCTCTTTAAGCTTAAAATAACCAAATAAAAAGAAGCTGTTTAAATGAGTTTATTGCTGGTGGCAAAAACAATGGCTTCTGAAATATTAGTTACTTCTAATTTTTCGAAGAGCTTTCTTCTGTGAAATTTTACAGTATCCGGCGAAACAAATATTTCGGTTGCTATTTCGTTTATTGTAAAGCCGCGGCTCGAAAAGTGTAAAATCTCTTTTTCTCTTTTGGATAACGTTATTTTTTTAGAGTCTTCCCAACGATCTGTAGCAAGATTATAGTTAAGGACCTTATTCTCTCCGTTCTTATGTATTTTAATGTTACCTGCTTTGCGTTCAGATGATAACGAGATGATACATATCGCTTTCCATATTTTTCCGGTACTGGTTAAAAAAACAGGGGTAAGCTTTTGGTTGATTAAAATTAATTTTCCTTCCTGGTTTTTTAAATGAAAATCATAAGAGATGGTATGAAGAATCCTTTCTTCAAGAAGTGTTTTTTCATAAAAATCAAATCCCACAGAATTGATTTTTAATAATAAGTCTAAGTCTGCCGGGGGAACATGCTTGAAATAGAAAGCGTATCCCATTTCCAGAACTTGTTGTGCTGTATTTCCACAAAGAAATAACGGATTATCGGAAACAAATTCAAATCCCTGCTCCAGATAATCTATAACATAAATACTCGTATAAGTAGCTCTTGCAAATGCTTTTACGGGTTCTAAATAATCAAATTTTTGTGCCCTTTCTTCATCTGACAAATTATAGATTATATTTCTGGAATCAAAAAACGAATTTAAATCTTGTTCTTTCATCTGGATAATTTTCATCAAATTTAATTTTTTTTTATTATGTATGAAAAGAATTACGCAAATCTTGTAAAAATGAGAACGATAGCCTTAATTGATTTCCATTTCTTACAATGTTTTTCAAGTTTAAAATGATTGTCAGATTTTACTTTAAAGCCCGTCAAACCTCAGCTTGTTCCTAAAAAAGAGATGAATTATCTCATCAAGTTCCCTTCCTTTTTAACAATTATAGTCTAAGATCAGGTACTACCCTAAAAGGTAGTTTGTTGATTATTAACAGAATACTACTATTTAGGGTAGCGGCAGAACGATAAGTGACAATTAGCTTTGTTACTAACCAAAAGCAAATAGACCCCCATGACTATAAATCAAAATTACCTAGAAAGATTAGAACTGAACCAGCTAAATGAATTAGCCAAGTTTGTGGTTGAAGAAAACTTTAATCATCATTGTGAAAATGTAAATACGAATGAACTTATTGCAGACACGCAGGAAGTTTATGATGAAGAATTAAATTATTTCAAAGATTCTGAAATTTTTGTTGCGAAAGATTTTTCAGGAAGTATTCAGGGATCCATCAGAGTAATCCAATGGGATTATAAAACCAAACTGCCTCTTCAGAAAATTTTTAATATCGACCCTTTAAGTGTTTTCGATTATTCTGAAAAATTATCCTCGGTTTGGCACATTGGCCGATTTGCAACTAAGAGAAACAATACTGATAAAACACTATTTAGAAGATTAATGGTGTGTGCAATCGCGCCTATATGTGAACAAAAAAATGGTGTTGCTTTTGCCGAATGCGACAGTAAACTTTTAAGAATTATGAATCTGCTTGGAATAAAAGCAGAAGTGATAGGCGCTTCGATTAACTATCTGGGATCTGAAACAATACCCATAGCCATGAGCTACGATGGTTTGAAAGATTTTTATCAGAACAATAAATCTTTAGTAACCTCACAATACATTGATAAAATGTCTGATCAAACATTTCAGAATAAGGAGTATCAATATCACGCATGCTAATTTTTTATCAATAGCAGCATAACAAGAAAGCGTCCTGATCTTAATCAAATCAACGCAAAGAGTTCATACTGCACAATGGAAGAAGCAATTTCTTAAAATGAAATAAGGTTGTCCAAATGATTAATTTTTTTGACTAACAATTAATTCCCACCACAAATGATGAATGAGATGACAAGAAGCACTACCATAGATTGGTCTTCTCCTGATATTTTAAATCAGATAGTCCAGAATATTAAAAATCCACTCGACAGCATTATTGCGGCCAGTAAACCTGAGACAAAACATAATGAAATGCAAAATGAGATTATTTTTTCGAGTACCAAACAAATAAATGACCTGATTGAAGAAATCTTAGATGAAATCAAATCGAAGTCTGTAAACCTGACCATTCAGGGCCGGCCGGAAATTTTTGACATCTATGAATCCAATAAAAATATTCAGGATTTGTGTGTAAATAAAATTAATCCGCAGAAAATAACAAAATTAGATCACGACTGGCTATTGAATCTGGAAAAGGAAATTTATAGTTCGATTAACCAAAATGATATGAACCTGTATGAACTGTCGTATAAAATGGCAGTGAGCGAAAGACAACTGCATAGAAAGATTGCAAATTTAGTACACCTTACACCCAACAAGTATATACGCATATTGAGACTGCATAAAGCCAAACACCTGATTGATAACTATATTCAAAACTCAATTTCACAAGTAGCATATTCAGTAGGGTACAATGATGTACATTATTTCTCAAAGTTGTTTTTGAACCAATATGATATCTCACCTAAGGAATTAATAAACTCTTTGAGATAACTATTGATTAACAATAGTATAAGCACGGATCACAAGTAAAATTTTAAGCATAAATAAAATGATTTTAACAGAAGAACAAAAAAAAGGTCAGGATGTATTTTTTAGGATAATTGCCGAAGCCTGGGAAAACGATGATTTTAAGAAATCATTAATCACAAACCCCGAAGAAACATTAGAGAAGTTTTTTGGGAGAAGGATACCAAGCGGTAAAAAGATTAAAGTAACAGATCAGTCCGACCCGGAGTATCTGTACATCAATATCCCCATAAAGCTACAGCAAAAGGATCAGGAATTAGACGAAAAAAAATTAGACAAATTAAGCGGAGGAACCTCTAAGGGCTCTAGTATTACAGACTATGAAAGTCTGTACAATTCTTTACGGGAGATGTATAAATAGCATTTTTCAACGGTCAGCTATAACAGACTCCACGTTTAATCAACAAATAAAATTTAAATAATTAGTATAACTTTTAAAAGAATATAATTATGAAAAGAGCACTTTTTTTCTTAGGTCAGCTTAATAACAGAGATGTAGAATGGTTGATTAACAATGGTCAGAAAATAGAATTAAGAGGAGGAGAAAAACTCATCCAGAAAGGTAATTTTATTGATAGCTTATACATCGTATTATCAGGTCAATTGTCTGTATGTGCAGAGAATGGTGATAAAGAAGACATTGCAACATTAGGAAGCGGGGAGGTTGTGGGTGAAATGTCTTTCCTGGAAACAAGACCACCATCTGTTTCTGTAATTGCCAGAAAGACCTCAGTAGTATATAAAATATCCCGAAATGTGATAGAACTGAGACTTAGTTCAAATCCGGATTTCAAAGCCAGTTTTTATTATGCTTTGGCTTTGTTCCTTTCTAACAGATTGAGAAAAACAACAGATCAGTTAGGATATGGTATGCCGGAAGAAGAAGATTTAATAGATACTAAAATATTAGACGGAGTAGCACAAGCCGGTTCACATTTTGGTCAGATTCTGCACAGGTTTTCAGAAGCATAGATAATTACTAACTCTAAACATCAGATTTAAATGAGGTTTAATCCTTTCTTTTTTACCGTACTGATTATTGGTGTTACTAATTTACAAAGTCAATCTAAAATTAAATGTGATTTAATTGGAATTTCAAGCATAGCTTTTGACAAAAGTCCCAATATTAAAAGAAATTATTATGCGATACAAAATGCCGAAGGAGAACTTCAGGTACAATGGAGCACATTTGATTTTAAATTAAATTCGGCACTTTCCTATAAAAACAGCAGGCTAAATCTGTATGATGCTGATCCCAGAAATCAGTATATCGACAGATCGTTAAAGTCAAATGCAGTAGATTTCTCGGTGGGTTTGCAAAAAAGATTCCGAACGTCGCAAATAGCAGAGGTAAGTTTAAAATACCTCTATAACGACAGTAATTTTCCGTACAATGCATTCGATCAGCTTGTGGGGCCTTTTTTCGGAAACCACACCGGAGTGCTTAATTTTTCATTAACTCAGCCGCTTTTAAGAGGAAGAGGAAAAAAAGTAACCACAACAGGAGAACAGGTGGCAAACCTTTATATTGATAAAAACAAGTTGGATTACGAGTTTACAAATTCGTATGAAATCCTTCAGATTGGTATTGCCTATTGGAATTATTATACCGCTTTTAAAAGCCTGGATGTTTATATACAAAACGAAAGCAGAGTAAGAAACGTATTAGAAATGACTAAAGAGTTAATAAAAGCAGACAAAAAACCGGAGAGTGATATGGCTCAGGTAAATGCTGATTTAACCAATCAGGAAAGATTAACAATTGTGGCCCGGCAAAATTTATATAATGCCAGATTAGATTTAGGCAGGGCCATAGGTTTATCTGACGAAGAAAGCCAACAACTGGGTGACCCTATAAGTGATTTTCCTATAGTTACAGAAAGTGGATACAAGGAAAATATCGACAAAAACACACTTATTAAAAAAGCGAAAGACAATCGTGGAGATTTAAAAGCCCTGCAAAAGGTCACTGAAGCCGTAGAACTTCAATACCAATTGGCCGAGAATAACCTGAAAGCCCAGCTGGATTTAACCGGTTTTGCATATTACGGAAGCACCAGCGTAGGAAATGGAGTAGACAAAACTCTTTCTTCATTTGTAAACAACCAGGGTCAGGATCTTGGTGCAGGGGCGAAATTGACTTTTTCATTTGCGTTGAATAATAATCTCGCAAAAGGAAATTATTCGATTAACAAAATTGCCGTAAAAGACCAGGCCGTAATAAGCGATAATACCCGGAGAAACGTTGATTTAAATGTCAATGCTGCACTTAATAATTTAAACAACAGTGTCTTAATCCTTGAAAAAGCAAAAGAATCGATGGGATTTCATAAAACAGCTTTTGATAACGAACAAATAAAATTTCAAATGGGTTTAACGACACTTTTAAATTTAATGCTGTTTCAGGAAAGATTTACCTTTTCAGAACTGGAATACCTCAGTGCAGAGCAACAGTTTTCTAATGCACTTATAAGTCTCAGACACGAAACCGGTACGCTTGTTTCTAAAGAAAGCCTGGATTTCAAAATTATCCAGAATGCATTTTATACGGTTCCAAATACAGAAAATTAATAAAAAAAACGGAAACTATGTCAGCAAGTTTTTTCAGAAAATCAGCTTTAGAAAAGCTTTCTACTCCAGAAAAATTAGACCAGTTAATAAAAGTTACCGGCCCCAAAGCCTGGATAGCACTGGTAACGGTCGCAGCAATACTTTTTACAGGTGTACTGTGGGCATTTATGGGAACCGTAAAAACAAAATTGGATGTAGTAGGAGTAGTGCAGGGAGGAGAAGTTCATGAAGTAGTAGCAACATCGCAGGGACAATTGGTTGAACTGAAAGTAGCGATAGGCGATCACGTAAAAAAAGGAGATATTATCGCCAATATACAACAGCCGGAACTACAACAACAAATAGAAGACGCAAAAGCCGTAATGTCAGACCGAAAGTTTGAAATGGGAAAATTATCTACTTACGGGAGCCAGGGGACACAATTGCAAAGCGAATTGATCAAGCAAACCCGCGTAAGTATTCAGGGAGAAATTGAAACAGAAAAGAAAAAATTGTTATTCCTTAATAATCAGTTAGACGCAGAGAATGGCTTGCTTAGTAAAGGTTTAATAACCAAATCTGAAGTAGCAGTAACCAAACAGCAAATAGAAACTTCAAAAAATGCTATTGAAAGATTGAAAGGACAAAAAGTAGAAACATCGACCCAACAGCATAATTTAGGCTTTGACCTGCAGCAAAAAGTAACATTGCAAAGCCAACGAATCGCTGAAGCTGAACGAAATCTGCAATTTTTAACTGAACGTTATGAGCTCCAAAAGAATATTAAAAGTCCTTATGACGGGGAAGTTGTGGAGGTTTTAACCGACGCAGGAATCGTTGTAACCGCGGGAACGCCTTTGTTTAAACTTAAAAACCTGAACGAAAAGAAACTCGCCCAACTCACAGGCATTTTATATATTCCGTCTCAGGACGGGAAAAAAATACGAAAAGGAATGGAGGCTTTGGTAGTACCATCAACCGTACAGCCACAGGAATACGGGTTCATAAAAGGAAAAGTAACCTATGTATCTGATTTTCCGGTTACACAACAAGGTATGCTTACATCTATTAAAAATGATCAGCTTGCCAAAGGACTTTTGGCCAAAGGCCCCTTATTTGAAGTGCATGTAGATTTTGAAAAAGATCCAAAATCGACTAGCGGATTTAAATGGACATCGGCAAAAGGACCGGAAATTTTTATAAAAGAAGGTACATCATGTATGGGAAAAGTGACCATAAGACAAGAGCCGCCTGTTACGATAATAGTTCCTGCATTTAAGAAATTTTTTGACTTATACTAACAATACGGATGGGAGACAGTACAAATTTTGTTATTGAAAAACAAGCCCGGCCAGTCAAGGTTCCAACTGTGTTACAGATGGAAAGTGTAGAATGTGGTGCGGCAGCTTTGAGTATTATTTTAGGCCATTTTGGTAAGTTTGTTCCCTTAGAAAAACTAAGAATAGCTTGTGGCGTTTCTAGAGATGGACTAAAAGCAACAAATATTATTAAAGCAGCTAAAGAGTTTGGATTAGAATCAAAAGGATATGCCAAATCGATCGAAAAGCTCATGCAGATTAGAACACCGGCTATTATCTTTTGGAATTTTAATCACTTCCTGGTACTCGAAGGTTTCACCAAAAAGAAAGTATATCTAAGTGATCCCGCACAAGGAAGATATACTGTAACGCATCAGGAATTTGATGACTCTTATACGGGAGTTGTACTGACGTTTGATATTGGCGAAAATTTTGAGAAAGGAAATGAGAAAAAAGGACTTATAGGTTCTTTGCTTTCCAGGGTTGCCAGTTCTAAATCCAGCATTATTTATATCATTATAGCCAGTCTGTTTTTAGTAATTCCCGGTTTAATAATCCCTTCTTTTCTGACCGTTTTTATAGATAAGTACCTAATCAATAGTTTTTCCGGATTTGTAATGCCGCTACTGTTAATTATGGGAGCAATCTTAATTATTAATTCGGTTTTAGTATACCTTCAACAATACTTTTTACTTAAACTCGAAACAAAACTGGCTTTAGTTACTTCCAGTAAATTTTTGTGGCACGTTTTTCATTTGCCTATTGCTTTTTTTACACAGCGTTACAGCGGTGAAGTAGGTAACAGGGTTTCCTTAAATGATAAAGTGGCCAAATTATTAAGTGGTGATTTAGCCAATGCCGCTTTAAATGTTATAGTAGTCGTTTTTTATGCCGTGCTAATGTTTTCTTATGACATTACCCTTACGCTGATTGGTATTTTTATGGCAGCAATAAACATTGTGATTTTAAAATGCGTGGCAACAGCCAGAAAAGACGGAAGCCGAAGATTAAGCAATGAAACAGGAAAATTGCTTGGAACCACAACTTCAGGAATTAGTATGGTTGAAACGCTAAAAGCCTCGGGAAGGGAAAATGATTTTTTTACCAACTGGATTGGATATCTGGCCAAGGTAATGAACGCGCAGCAAGAACTGGGCTGGTTAACCATCAGGCTTAATGTTCTGCCCAATTTGATCACATCGTTAACAAACTCTCTAATTCTTGGAATTGGAGCTTTGCGTATTATGGACGGCGAAATGACCTTGGGATCTTTAGTGGCCTTTACGTACCTGATGAACAATTTTATAACACCGGTCAATCAATTGATCACCGTGGGTAATATGCTGCACGAAACAGAAAGTGATATGAGCCGTATTGATGACGTACTCGACTATGAAATCGACAGTCAGTTTATAGAAAAAGAACCCAATCAAAACGTTCAGCCTGATCCTGATGGAGTAATCAAAAACAAATTGATAGGATATTTTGAAATGAAAGATGTCACATTTGGTTATAACACTACCATGCCGGCATTAATAGAAAACTTCAGTTTAAAATTAAAACCAGGAAGCAGGGTCGCCTTAGTTGGAGGTTCAGGAAGCGGTAAATCGACCGTTGCCAGAATTGCGTCGGGACTTTATGAGCCCTGGAAAGGCGAGGTTTTGCTTGATGGTAAAAACAGAAGCACTATAGCAAGATATACAGTTACAAGCTCATTGGCCGTAGTCGATCAGGATGTCAATATATTTAATGGCACAATCAAAGAAAATATCTCTTTTTGGGATAGTATGATCCCTGAAAAGCATATAATTAATTCAGCCCGGGATGCCGCCATCCATGACGTTATAGCTGCCAGATCTGACGGATATGACAGTAAAGTAATGGAAGGCGGAGCCAATTTTAGTGGTGGACAACGTCAGCGTATAGAAATTGCCAGAGCCTTATCCGGTAACCCAACCATCTTAGTTTTGGACGAAGCCACCAGTGCACTGGATCCTACTACCGAAAAAACGGTAATGGACAATATCAAGAAAAGAGGTTGTACCTGTCTTATTGTGGCCCACAGATTAAGTACCATAATTGACTGTGATGAAATTATAGTAATGGAGTTAGGGAAAATTGTAGAACGTGGTTCGCATCAGGAATTGTTAAGGCAAAATGGCGTTTATGCACACCTAATCGAATCCAAATAAATTTAAACTATTTCAATGAAAGAGAAAATACACATAGGAGCTGAAAATCCATTGATTCTTAATCATACCGACCGTTTCTGGATGGTGGTTTCGGGTGAAGTAAATGTGTTTCATACTAAAATTGATGAAGACGGAGCCTATTTATGCGCTTTAAAATATTTGTATTCTGCAAAAAAAGGAGAACTCTTATTTAGCTTATTATCTACGGAATCGACTGATAATATTAGATTGATCGTTTTTTCTAATGATGCCAAATTACTTGCAATAAAAAAAAGTGACCTTCTGGATATTGATCGTTTTTTTCTGAAAAACATGATTAATAAATGGATATCAAAAACATCTTCTGAATTAAATTTTCAAAATGCTCCAAGGGTTTATACGGCACTGGATGATTTTGATATTATAAATTTAAAAGAAAATACCACTGCATATCCTTCACACGGTGTCAATTGGGTGAACTTAAATAGCGGAAGACTCTCTGTGTTTTCGACAGATATAGATGTTAATTTTGATGATGAACCTAATTTCCCAATTCCGGTATCTAATAAATTATGGATAAAATCTCTATCTGCCAAAACCGAAGTAAAAATATTAAGTACACGCGAAGTGATCGAAGAAGAAGTTAATTTTTTAATTTCTTTAGAAAAAATACAATCTCATTTTTATGCGCAGCTTGGTAAAGCGATAGAAAACAACAGTATTTTTGAAAACCTTCATTTTAATGCTAAACTGGCCAGCGAAGAAGATGAATTAAAAAACACGCTCGAAAAAATAAAATCTATAGTAACCGGCAATAAAAAAGGTGCTCCACAGGTAGCAGCTTCAAAACTAAATAAGCAAAGTATCCTCTATGCAACCTGTCAGGTAATAGCAGACCACAGTCAATTTAAATTTGAAGAACCCAAACATATTGACGAAAACGAAACCAGACCAACAAGTTTGCTTTACGCTATCGCAAAAAGTTCTAAAATAAGAGTCCGAAAAATCATTCTGAGAGACGTATGGTGGAAGGAAGAAAACGGACACTTACTGGCCTTTACCAAACAAAAAAACGAACCTGTCGCCCTTATACAAAAAACGTCCGGTTCTTATTGGATAAAAAATGTAGCAACCGGTTCTGAATCTATTGTAAATAATGAAATAGCAGATTCTTTAGAACCCATTGGTTATATGTTCTTCTCGGGTTTCGATGTCAAAATGGATTCGATGAAAAAGGTGCTGAATTTTGCCATGAACGGAGTAAAAAAGGATGCTAAACTATTAATTCTGGCCTCTTTAGCAGGAAGTTTGATCGGGTTATTAGTACCTATTTTATCAGGAGTAATTTTTGACGATATCATTCCCACGGCAGACAGATCGATACATGTGGAAATATTCAGTATTATGATTATGATAGGTTTGGTAACTGCCGGACTACAGTTGGTTCAGGGGGTATTGCAAATGAGAGTAGAGTCAAAATCCAGTATCAATTTACAAGCTGGTGTAATGGATTATATATTACGGCTGCCGGTAACTTTTTACAAAAAATATACAGCGGGAGATCTTACGAACAGGGTTTTAAGTATCAATGCCATACGACAAATTCTATCCAACACATTAATGACGGCGCTATTAAGTGGCGCATTCTCTTTTGTCAATCTGATACTTCTTTTCTATTATGATTCCAGTTTAGCATGGGTTGGTGTCGGGTTAGCTGCAGTGGCTGTTACTTTTATGATCACAATTGGTTGTTTGAAGTTAAAATATGACAGACAGGTTTCTGAATACCAGGGAGAAATTCAGGGGTTTTTGTTTGAGTTTTTATCGGGAATCAGCAAAATAAGAATATCGGGCGGCGAAAAAAGAGTTTTTACCCTTTGGGCAGCAAAATTTTCAAAACTAAAACAGTTAGGTTTTAGTTCCGGAAGTTATCAGAATTTTGTCGAAATTTTCAATAGTTCTTATCCGCTTTTTACCAGTATTTTCTTTTTCTCGTTTATCTACTATACTGTGATTCATTCTACTGCAACAGGAGCAAGCATGATGTCTGTAGGTTCCTTTATGGCATTTATTACAGCTTTTAATAAGTTTCTGGGAGATAGTTTACGATTAAGTATGGCTTTTATTACCTCATTAAATGTTATTCCGCTGTACGAAAGGGTTAAGCCCATTTTAGAAGAAGAACCGGAATCTGTGGATCACAGTATTGATCCCGGAGAATTGGCAGGCGATATCGAGATGAATTCAGTTTCATTTCGATACCACGAAAGCCAGCCTTTGATTTTAAAAAATATTACTTTCAAAATTAAACCGGGAGAAATGGTTGCTTTTGTCGGGGCTTCAGGTTCCGGAAAATCAACAATTATGAGACTGCTTTTGGGGTTTGAACATCCTGAAGTAGGGTCTATATTTTATGATGGAAATACTTTTGATACCATGAATAAAGAGCTGGTAAGGAGACAAATTGGTGTTGTATTGCAACATGGGGCGCTTATGGCAGGCAGCATTTATCAGAATATTGTAGGAAATTCAGAGTTGACTTTAGATGATGCATGGGATGCAGCCCGTATGGCAGGAATGGAAGAGGATATCAAAAATATGCCTATGGAAATGCACACATTTGTTAGTGAAGGTGCAGGAACATTTTCCGGCGGACAAAGACAACGACTTATGATTGCAAGGGCAATTGTTCATAAACCCAGATTGTTGTTTATGGATGAGGCTACAAGTGCACTCGATAACAGAACCCAAAATATTGTTGCCGAAAGTCTGGACAAACTCCAGGCTACACGTATCGTGATTGCGCATCGATTAAGTACCATTAAAAATGCAGATCGTATTTATGTAATGAATGATGGAGAAATTACAGAAACGGGTACTTATGAAGAGTTAATGCAACAAGATGGCTTATTTACCCAACTGGCTAAACGTCAAATTTCGTAACGATCATGAATAATTTATTTCCACTGGAACCAGTTAATCAAGTTGCATTAATTGGTTTATCTGACGAACTTAAAAACTATTTGTTTAATAAATTTTCTTTAAATGATGAGTATACAACATCAACTTTTACAGAAGATCCGGAAATTCAATTTTGGGAAGAATATTTAAGGAGCTTTTCTAATGGAAAAGATATTTTTAATGCATTAAAAGAATGTTACCCACAGTTGAACTTTTTAATTGAAAAAGAAATAGATAAAATTGAGCTCTACAACGATGTTGTTTTGAGAGGAAAGACAAATGATATAAAATTAGCCGCATATTTAAAATTGGCAGATTCAAAAAACATCAGTTTAGAACTTCACCCAAGTATTACCGGAAGAATTCCCGTTTTAATGATTCCAAACAAAGAAGATTTTGTAAAAATACTGCAGTCGCTGATCTATAAAAACAACCCTGTCGCCATTCCTCCATCAATGGGAGCAGTTTTACTAAATGGCCTTAACAATTGGAAACGGTTAAATATCATTAAAAAAAACTGGTTACAAAACAATCCCATCGGAGACTGGAACGGAGAGTTTTTAGATAATATTGCACCCAATAAATCTTTATATAAAGATAAACTGGTCATTTTAAGTGCAAAACCGTACAGCAATGTAGCTGCAAGTCAATTGGGGCTGACAGAAGATTTATGGACTTCATATTCGGTTTCCATCCGAAAGGAACATGAATTTACGCATTTATATACCCTTAAAAAATACGGACATGCGACCAATAATCTTCATGATGAGTTAATCGCAGATTATATAGGAATTATTAAAACTACCTGGAATTATAATAAAGTCTGGATGTTGACTTTTATGGGATTAGAAAATTACCCGCATTACAGAGAAGGAGCAAGATTAGAAAATTATGTCAAAGAAAGTAATTTATCTTCGGCTGATTTTAAGCAATTGATTACAATAGTTAAAAATGCTATTGAAAACATTGCAATTTTTGATAAAAATCTGGGTAAATTAAAGTCAAATAAAGATCAGATGTGCAGAATAGATGCCCTCTGCGAAATAGGATTGATTGATTTAGCATCTCCAAGAGGTGCGGAATTACTGATTGAGATTTATTATGAAAATTTTCACAGGGTACTATTTTAAAATTTACAACCAGGAGATAGAAAATTCACAATTAAAAAAAAGTCCCGTTTCATTTGAAACGGGACTTTTTTTTAATGCTTTGGGCTAAATGTTAACCTTACATAAAAAATGCATTTTATAATTTAAAAAGCAACCGTTTTTATTTTTTGATAGAAAGGTGATAAACGATGTTTTTATAAGCAAAAGGGCTAATTGACTATTATAGTAACTATTAGTTTGATTGTTGAGTTTAATTAATTGATTATTATGTGTTTAGTTGTGTTCTGGCAGCGTATTCTTCGTGAATATTTTGGAGAAGGCTATCGTTGATTCCTGAACACCGCTCAATATTAACAAATTATTAAATGACCAATTCATAAAAATACCAAAACAGGTTTATTATACTTTTGTAAGGGTCTTCTTTAACAATTTAAAATTACATTATGAGCTCTAATTTGCTAATTTACTTACGTGCAGGAGATGATTCCAGCTTTAGAGAAATCTATGATTTGTATCATTTTAAAGTATTTTGTTTTGTGAAAAAATATACTGCACAACTTGCAGATGCCGAAGATGTGACACAAAATGTATTTATTCATCTTTGGAAGTACAGAACTAAACTCGATCCGAATATAGATTTAGAGGCCATCCTCTTTAAAAGTTCCAAGCAGGAAATTTCAAAATGGTATAAAAAACAAAACAGGATTTTTTCAGTCGAGAACGATCAATTAATTAAAGAGCTTGATATAGCGTCGGAGACAGAGGAGGATATCAGTGCCAAATTAGAAAAAATTGAATATTTGCTCAATCAAATCCCTGAAAAAAGAAGGAAAATTTTTAGTCTCCATAAATTTGAAGACCGAAGTTATAAAGAAATCGCAGCAGAAATGGATATGTCTCAAAGTGCTGTAGCCAATCAAATTTCAAAAACACTACAATTCCTTAAAAAGAATGCAGTAAAAAATAATGAACTGTATTGGTTTGCATTATTCTTTATCAGCCAGTCAGAATTAATATCATAATTTTAGTCCTGATATTTTCGGATTACCGTGCGCCAACTGAGACTTTTTTGTATGGTAAAATCTAATTTATAGTCCAAAATCAGAAAAAGCATAATCTTCTCCTGGATTAAGAAAACGTTAATAAAGATATTGCCCCATGATATTTAATAGATTGAAAATCTAATGTAGTTGAATCGATAAAATTCAGGTATAAGTTTTTTAAATATTAAATGTTAATTGTAATGAAATCCAAAAAATTAAGAGAAGAATGGAACGCAATACCTAACAGAGGCATTCTTCCAGATGAAACAAAGTCCCGTATGTGGAATAATATACGGAATGTTACAATTGATAAATACAAAGCTTTTTATAACTGGACAGCGGTAGCTTGTATAATTTTTATTTTTTCTGTTACAGGTTACCAGGTTTTCGTTCAGGTAAATAAAACCAATGTTGAAATTACTTCTGCAAAAACATTTGATAAAGATATCCGACTTTTATGTTTATCAGACGGAACACGAGTGTGGTTAAATCAAAATTCGGAAATTGAATATCCGGTCAGATTTTTAAAAAAGGAGAGGATAGTAAAGCTAAAAGGAGAAGCCTTTTTTGAAGTAAAACGCGATCCGGCACGACCTTTTATTATTCATTCCGGAGCGATAAAAACAATTGTTCTGGGAACTTCATTTAATATAAAGGCTTATGACAACCATAAAGCAGAGGTAAATGTGAGAACAGGTAAAGTGCGGGTTGAAAGTTTACAAAATGAAGTCTTGCTCGTGAGAGGTTATAAAGCGGTTTACAGAGCAGAAACTCCTTCTTTACTCCAAAAACAAAAAACAACTGTATTAGAACCAGAGTGGAAAAAGGTTTTAATATATGTTGATGGACTAACCTTAAAGGAAGTTTTAAGTAAACTAAAATCAGATAATCAATTTGAAGTCAATTATCTGGATGAAGATTTGAAGAATCTGACCATACAGGGAACTCTTGACACAAGACAAGGGTTGTACGAGATGCTTCAAACTATTGCCTTTGCTTTAGAAATTAAAATCAGGCCCACTGGCAATAATACTTATTTAATAAGTAGATAAAACGAAATAAAATTTTAAAATTTTTATTGTGGCTTAATCAGGTATAAAAAACCTGCTTTTAAGCTACAGGTAAATTGTTGCCTATACGCAACGGTAGTAACCTTTAATCGTATTAACAAATTTAAATAAAACTAACAATCATCAATTATGAACAATGACTTTTCCAGGCAATTTGCCTTTTGGATTTTATTTTTTGGACTTTTTATTGGAGTAGATACTCTTTATTCACAAACCGGAACAGTATCGGTTGATTTTAAAAATTCGTCACCTCAAAAAATTATTGATAACCTGAAATCGCGTACGCCTTATCAGTTCATTTATCAGAAAGATTTAAATTTAAGTGAACCACTTATTACGCTAAAAAAAGAGAACGTTTCAATAGATGAAATTTTAAGTGACCTGCAAAGTCTCTCAAACTTAAATTTTAGAAGAAATGAGAATAATATAGCCGTAAATAGTAAGGATAGCGGCAAAAAAAAAAAGAAAGGAAAAATAACGGGTAAAGTGGTGGACACTAACGGACTTTCATTACCCGGTGCCAATATAAAAGTTGCACAACTGGCTTTGGGTACACAATCAGATATCGATGGTAATTATGTTTTAGAATTGGATCCCGGAGAATATACCATTGAGATAAGTGTTATTTCCTTTCAGTCGCAAAAAATTACCGGAGTTAAAGTAATTGAAGCGACTGATACCCCTTTGGTTGTAGCCTTAAAAGAAGACGCACAGTCTTTGAATGAGGTTGTGATTATTCAAAATTATAAACAAGCGACAGCATCGGTTCAGGGAATGCTATTACAACAAAAAAAGGCAGCACAATTCTCTGATGGTATTTCTGCTGAGCAAATTGCAAGAACACCGGACAAAGATGTTGGAAGTTCACTTAAGCGTATTACAGGTGTAACAACAATTGATAATAAGTATGTTGTCGTTCGTTCTATGGGAGAGCGATGGAACCAGGCAGTAATGGACGGAATTACGTTACCCAGTACAGATGCTTACCAGCAAAATTTTTCTTTTGATATTATTCCTACGGCTATGGTCGAAAGTATTGTAGTTAGTAAATCTGCAACACCAGATATGTATGCCAATTTTGCAGGAGGGTACGTAGAAATTAAAACAAAAGATATCCCTAAAGAAAATTTTACCAGCTTTTCTATCAGTTCCTCTTATAATAGCCGTAGTGTTTTCAAGGAAAGACTCACAAAAGCGGAAGGGGCCTATGATTATTTAGGTTTTGATGACGGAAGACGTGATTATCCCAATATGCTGCCTTTGGAGGTACCTGTCAGTGAAGCATCATCGGGCCCGTTTATAGAACAGTCTAAAAAATTTACTGAGGATAATTTTTCAACTTATAAAACGTATGCTGCACCGGGAACCACTTTGCAATTTGCGATAGGACGTTCTTATAATTTAAAAGATAATAATAAATGGGGATTTGTAGGTTCTTTACTTTTCAAAAATACACAGGAAACGCTTGAGATAGAACATACCGAAAGAGGCAGGTTTTTAACCAATACACGATTTTCGCAGGAAGGAACAGGAGGAAAGCAATATTCAGTTTTTGAAAAATTTGGTTTTAGAAATTCAGGAGCGAATTACAATTATAATTCAACTTTAGGAGGAATGTTTAATGCTGCTATTCAATTAGGGAACCATAAAATTACTACCCGGAATACAGCTATGCATATTTACAACAATCAGCTAAATCAAATTACCGGCTGGGACAAAGGTACCGGTGTTCCGGAAATTTTAGATGGTTCGGGGCTTCCTACCACCACAGAAAGTAATTATCCTGTTTATCAGACTTTTATTCAGAATAAAATAGAAGGAAACCATCGTTTTGAAAAACTCGAAATTAACTGGTACGGTAGTTACGGCAGTATAACAAAAGACACTAAAGATGCTACTTTTTTAGAAACTTTTAGAGAAAAAGCGGGAGATGACGAACTGATTTTACACAAAGTATATAATAGCGGAGGAAGATTTCCATTTAGCAGAGATAATTATACGAATGATGAATCTGATTACAATTGGGCTATTAATTTTGATTATTCTTTTGATCTTGGCGAGGTATCCAAAAATGATATAAAAGCAGGTTATTTTGGAACCTACAAAAAAGCAACCAATCAGCAAAGATCGGCTAAATTAGTAACTGTTGGGCAAGGCACTGACAGGGCCAATATATATGATCCTCTTTCAGAGTTTCTGGATGGTTCTGAATATTATTATGGTGGTTTTGGCTGGCAGGATTATGGTAAGTACGGAGATAAATACGAAGGAGATGTAAAAGTTCATTCACCTTATTTAATGCTGGATCATAAAATAGGCCGCCTGGTAAGATTGGTTTGGGGTGCCAGAGCAGAAAGTTATATTTATAATGAAATATCAAATCAGTTTGAGGCTCCGGGGGTTTTTCCATTAAAAAAGGAAGATAAGAAATGGCAATTTTTACCATCGGCCAGTTTAACAATTAGTCCAACCAATAAAACGAATCTTAGACTGGGATATAACAGATCTGTTTTAAGGCCTCAATTTGCAGAACGCGTTGGAACTCCATATTATGACCCTATTCGTTCGGCCAAAATACTAAACTGGTCAGCAGGTATGATTTCAAGTGTATCTGATAATTATGATTTAAAGTTAGAATGGTTTCCTTCAGGAGGCGAAATTCTGTCTTTTGGAGTCTATCATAAAAATATAGGCGATCCTATAGAATCTATAGGCACTGTAAATGGAAATTCAGGCATCATTTATAATCTTAATTCTTATAATGCTAAGCTTTGGGGAATAGAGATGGAATTTTACAAAAATCTTTCTTTTCTGGGAGACGGACCCATTCTTGAAAAATTATTCATCTCAGGAAATGCTTCTTTAAACAATACAAAAGTAACATCGTATGTCAATGTAGACGGAACAGGAGGACTGTATGAAGCCAACAGACCGCTTTACGGACAATCACCTTATACCTATAATTTAGGATTAGATTATGTAGGAGAGCGCATGGGTTTTAGCATCAGGCACAATGCGATTGGAGACCAATATATTTTAGTAGGATTTGATTATTCAAAAGAAGAAATACGTATGCCTTACGCCGTAACGGATGCCCAGGTTAGCTATAAATTCTTTAAAGAAAAAAACCTGGAATTAAAATGCAGTATGAAAAATATGTTTGATGCCGGAATTCAAACCTATAACAATGCTAATAGCTATTCGCACATTCAGGAAGTTCCCTATGGTTCGAATCCGAGAGATCAATTTAGTCTGGGAGCAAACGCTACTAAAAAATATGATCCCGATATTGATCAGGTTGTATTTAAAGCCTGGAGCGGACGAACGATAAGTATCTCCCTTAATTATTCATTTTAAATAACCAACAGGCTGTCTATAATTCTTACATATTAAGAAACTGTTAACAATAAAAAGAGATGTGATTTTTTAGTTTTTCAAAAGCTAATGTATGAAGTAGAAGGTACCGGATTTCTTTTTTGATTGAATGCATGAACCAAAAAAAAAGTAAAAGTACTTTGAACGTCTTTTAAAATTTAAACAGCAATTATAAAAGCTCACCCGGCAATAAGTCAAAAAAAGATGGAATTGTTTAAGCCCTTTTTTATTGTTTGAAAAATTTTAAAAGAATGGAAAGAAAACCTTTCACTGCGTTAAAAAATCCTAAGAGTGAAAGAAGCAGGGATAGGTATAAACCCCGATGGTAAAGCGGAAAAGTTTATCAAAAAGATCTTTACCAAAAAGAGAAAGACCTAAGGAAAGATATTTTGCTGCTCTCTCCAAAGGCCTAGTTTGTAATAGCGGCAAATATAGCAATAATTAAATTATTATGAAAAAATTTTTTCTATTCGCAATGATAGCTCTTCTTGTGAGCTCTTGCCAAAATGATGAGTCTTCTGCAGATTCTTCTTTTTCAATGAAAGCTTCTGGTGCTGATTACACAGGATATCCTGCAACAGTTCAAACGGTAAGCGGTGCTATAACAACCAACACTACCTGGACAAACGACAGAGTATGGGAAATCGATGGTGTAATTACTGTAAAAAATGGTGCTAAACTTACTATTCAGGCAGGGACTTATATTAAAGCAAAACCTTTAGCAGATGGTATCGCTACAGGAGTACTTGTTATCACTAAAACAGGTCAGATTGATGCGCAGGGAACTGCAGCTGCACCAATTGTTTTTACAAGTTATAAATTATTAGATGGTAACGCAAACACAGCAGCAGCTCCTGGAGATTTTGGAGGTGTAGTGCTTTTGGGAGATGCCGAGGTAAACACTGGTTCAGTTACAAATATTGTAGAAGGACTGGATGATCAGCCTAATTTTACCGAATTCTATTATGGAGGTTCAAATAATGCACATAACGCAGGTGCCTTGCATTATGTACGTATCGAATTTGCCGGACGTATCTTAGATACTGATGTTGAGATCAACGGGTTAACATTAGCAGGAGTAGGTAATGGAACAACAATCGATCATATTCAGGTATCTTATGGTAAAGATGATTCTTTTGAATTCTTTGGAGGTAAAGTAAATGCAAGCTACTTAGTTTCTTTTGCGCCGGATGATGACAATTTCGATTTCGATTTTGGTTATACAGGAACTATTACAAAAGCAATTGCTATTGCAGATAGTAATTCTACCCACAGTTTAAGTGGTGGAAGCCCTGATTCTAATGGTATAGAATTAGACAACAACGCGACAGGAACTGCTACAACTTTGATTACGCGCCCGGTTATTTCTCAATTATCAATCATTGGAGTTAGTTCTTCTACTGTAGCTGCTTTATATGAAAATGCTATTCATGTTCGCAGAGCAGGTAACATTAGCCTTACTGATGCTACTGTAACAGGATACAAAACAGGGATTAGATGGGATTCGCCTTCTTTACCTGGTGGTTCTGCCTGGACAAGAGTATCAATCCACGGATTTGATAACCCACTTTTACCTGCAGGAACTCTTTTAGGAGGTATTGGTAATGCTACTTCAACAGTAAATCCGGCAACTAGCTGGTCATTAAGCCAGCCATTCTTTAACAATGGCGCATTAAACTTTACAGGTGCTACCGGTGCTTTTAGAACAGAAGCTAACTGGACTAACAGTTGGACTAAGTTTACAAATTTTTAATTAGGTCAATTATTAAAATTAGACATGGGCAGAATGTTCCTGCCCATGTTTTTAAAAATATAAAAAATGAAAAAAAATCTACTTTTAGTATTATTTATTATGGTTTCAGGTATTTCATCTGCTCAATTTACAGTTTGGGAAGATGATTTTGATGATGCTGATGTTTCAGACTGGATATTGTTAGATAGAGACGGAAACGGAAGTAACTGGATTTCCAGAAAAAATATCAAACTGGGGCAAAACGGAATCGAAGGCGGTACTCTTGATATTTTAGGTACTTATAATATCGATCTTTCAGGAGGAGGATCACCGCTTGAAACATTAGAAGATAATCTTGCGATATCACCGGTTATCGATTTGTCATTTTATTCGGGTAAAGTTTCCTTAATTCTAAATGCGCAACCTAGTATTTATGACAGCAATGAAGATTTATACATATACGGATCGACATCACCGGATCCCGCATCGTTTACACTTATCAGTAAAGTTACTTTAGAAAGAACAACATTAGATGATCCGGAATTTAAGGATTATACGGTGGATATTTCGCAATTTTCAGGCAAAACGGCCGTATATATAGCATTGGGAAATAATCTTTCCAGTGGTTTTATTGGTTATGAAATAGATAAAATTACTGTAAACGCACAAGCATTATTAGGACTCCATGATATCGAATTAGAATCAAAAGTTTGTAAAATAAATCAAAATCCGGTTGCAGAATATTTGCAAGTAGAATTGGGAGAACAATTTCAGACTGAAGAAACATCATTAAAAATTTATAATAGCAATGGTGTACTGGTTAAAGAAACACCTTATATCAGGGAAAATTTAGCAGTTAATGAGCTGGCACAAGGGGTTTATTTTCTGGTGATATCAGACCATAATATTTCAGGGAAATTAAAATTTATTAAAAAATAAGAATAGTGCCAATGTCCAATTTTTGGATAAACTATAGTGACTCAATACCAAAAATGAATATGAAGAATATATTGACAAGAGTATTAATTTTTACAATTATAACAACTCTTACATCATGTGCCAATGATGAGCTAACACCATTATATGGAACTGAAAAAAATCAACCCGGTAAAGTAGTTATTACGGGATATAGTGCTTTAAGTGATTCGATACAAATAACGGTCAATGGTAAACTAGTTGAAATAGGAAAAGAGAAACGTACTGCTTTTGTAAAAAAAATCGAAAAGGAATATGATTTTGTATATCATGGAAACGAGGAGAAAGTTTTTGAATTTACTAATAAAGTAACAAAAGAGTTATTACGAACCTATCATTTTAGTGCAGACAAGCCTCAAGATACACTTTCGTTTTATGCCAAAGAAAATGTCTGGCTAGATAAAGTTTTGTTATTAAAACCTGGTGTATTAAGTGCACCGGCTAATTGCGGTTTTAAATTTATTTTCCCTACAATGAATTTATATACTAAAACTGCGTACACTGGAAAACTGGACGGAATTATCCGAAAAATTAACGGTCAGGTGCTTGGCGTGGCAGAAAATATAAACAAAGAACAATACAGCTCATTTATTCAATTTCCGTTTAGTTCGCCACCCACTATTATAATGGAATTGGTAAAACACGGAACAACCGAATCTTATGTTCCCGGCAAGAAAATAACGATCAATATGACAATGTCCGTTAATAAATCTAAATTAATAATACTGGAAGAAAAGCGAGATGCTAACGGTGCTTTTTCTGCAGTAGAAGGGACTTTGAATTTAATGGATTATTTTGTTTTTAAATAATTAGAAACGTTTGCCTTGCTTTAAACATCAAATTAAAACCTCATACAGATAAATTTCAAAAGTGTAAAATGAAGAAATTCCTGCCCGTTTTGTTTTTGCTACTATTCTTTTTAATAACGATTGTTTCTTCGTGTACGCCGGATGATCCTTTAGCTCCTGTTTATAAAGAAGACACGAATGAGTATGTGAATGACTGGATATATCAGCAAATGAAAAAATATTATCGATGGAATGCTTCAATGCCTGATCCGGGGAATTTATCGGTTGAGCCAAAATATTATTTTGCAGGATTATTACAAAAAAACGACATTTATTCGTATGCGATGCACCCTGCATTACCCGAAACGGCACCACAAAGTCTCAGACGAAGATTTGGATTTGATATGTCTTTTTTAGAATTTCAGGGAAAATATTACGGGGTAATTTTGTACACGTTGACCGATTCACCGGCCAAAAACAGCGGCTTACAAAGAGGCCAGCTCATTACAGAGATTGATGGAGTAAAATTAAATAAGGAAAATTATAACCAATTGTATCAAAAGATCGTTGCTTCAGATCATGTACAATTGCAAATTACTTCTTATTCCTCAAAATCAGGTTTTTCCGTTTCAAAAGAAATTTCATTATTACAGGGATTAAGTTTTTCACAACCTGTTTTGTATACCATAATTGAAGATAAAAAAACTAAAATAGGATACGTAGAAATTCCCCATTTTGATGTTGGACAGGCACAATTGTATTTGCAAATTTTTCAGGAGCTAAAAAGTAAATACGTTACCGAAATAGTTTTGGACTTAAGATATAATGGAGGAGGGGATATCTCATCAGCAACTGCTTTAAGTATTATTTTGGCTCCAAATATCCGATCCGGCGACCTTTTTATAAAATTTGAAGGAAATGCTAATGGTGGTACGATTAATCAGTCGTTTTTGCAGGCATTACAAAGCAATGAATCTAAAATAAGTTTTGAGGCCCTGCAAAATGTTCATCCCTCAATCAACAAGGTTTATATATTGTGTGGCAATCGTACAGCATCTGCTTCAGAACTTATTATTAATAATCTCAAACCCTATATGAATGTTATCACCATTGGGGAGAAAACATTTGGTAAAGATGTAGCGGGTTTTCCAATAGAAGATGACCGAATTCCGGGAAAGAAAGGCTGGATATTGTATCCTGCTATTTATAAATTATTTAATTCAAAACAGGAAGGAGAATATTCTAAAGGCATAAATCCTGTTAAGCAAGTTGATGAACTTCAGGATCCTGAAGTTTTTGCTCTTGGTAATCGTACCGAAGTTTTACTAAATAATGCGATTAATGCTATAACTGGAAATACGAATAAAATGAAAACGGCCCAATCACAATCACTGCCGCTTTCTGTTATTAATCTGGATACAGATCCTTTGCTACGTATGATCCCATAGGTTGAGATTTAATTTTAATATGATATTGAGTATTATAATATGCAGGGAATTGATAATAGAGAACATCGGAATTTACTCGATGCATTTCATAAATATGAGCAAATGTCGATCATGGCTAAAGATACTATCGGAGCAGAAGAAGATTCCAATATTCAGAAGAACATGGAAGAACTTGCTGTATTATACTGTAAATTTAAGTTATTAATGGCAGAATTAGAGAAGTGTACCAGAGACTATGAACTCAAAAAAAAGTCGACTAGAAGTATTCTTCATAAGAAAATAAGGATGTTAGCTACAAAATTACAGAAGAATAACGTCTTGTTTTTTTAATGAAAGGGCGTCCATCATGCTGATTTCAAATTTTCACCATCTTTGAAATGAAGCCTTCTGAAAACCAGACCGGATAAAATAGTCAGAAAACCTACAACCAAAAAGGTATACCGAAAAGCATTGTGAATTTCATTGTGAATAAGTTTTACATCGCCCTGAAAGATTTTAAGTACCAAAAGACCAAAGGCAATACCAAATCCAATAGCCAATTGCTGATTTACAGAAACTAATGAATTACCACTACTGGTATGGTAGTTTCTTAAATCGGCAATAGAAATAGAATTCATAGAGGTAAACTGAATTGAATTAAAGAAGCCTAATACCGCTATAATAGGAATATACCAAAAGATTGAAGTATGAATTGAAGGAATGGCTAAAGCGCAAATCAAGGCTCCAATGATAAAGGTATTCACCATTAATGTTTTTCGGTATCCGTAAGTATTTAAAATTTTAATTACTGCAGATTTTCCAAACATTGCCGTGACTGCCATTGGAGCAACAATCCATCCGGAAGTAACTGCAGACTGGCCATAAGCGATCTGGATCATCATGGGCAATAAAAGCGGGATAGAACTAAAACCCAAACGGGTAGCTAGGTTTCCAACGATACCTACCCGAAAAGTTCTTACCTGAAACAGATTTAAAGGAAAAATAGGATTGTTGTCTTTTGTAGCATGACGATAGTACCAATAGAGCATTAAAAAACCGGACATCAGTATCAGTAACACAGGAGACACACGAACAGTATTGCCAAATAATTCTAAAGAGATTGACAATAATAATGAAGCTGCTGCAAAGATGAGAAAACCTTTTAAATCAAAATCGATAATTGGAGACTTATAATCCGGCATGTATTTTACACTCAAAATAATACCGATGATACCAAAAGGAATGTTGATCAGGAAAATCCAGTGCCAGGATAAATAATCTACCATATAGCCACCAATTAAAGGTCCTAGTACAGGGCCAATTAAAGCCGGAATAATCGCAAAATTCATGGCTTTTAGCAATTCCTTTTTGGGAAATGTTTTAATTAAGGCAAGTTTACCCACCGGAGTCATTAAACTTCCGCCAACTCCCTGGACAACACGCGCGAAAACCAAATGCGTTAAATTTTGGGAAAGCGAACAAAATAAAGAACCAATACTAAAGAGTAATAAAGCAAAAATAAAAACTTTTCTGGTCCCAAATTTATCCGATAAAAAACCACTTACAGGCATAAAAAGTGCCAGTGTCAAAACATAGCTGATAATGGCATTTTGCATTTCCAGTGGAGACTCGTTTAAATCTTTGGCAATAGAGGTTACAGATGTATTAAGGATCGTAGAATCCAGCATTTGCATAAAAATCGAAGTCGCCAAAATAATGGGCAATATTTTTTTTGTTGCTTGTTTTTCTTTTTCTGTAATGTCTGCATTCATATTTTTCCTGGCTGTAAAGATTTTTTCTAATGTTTGCCCCTCTGTTTGCGTTCCTGAATTATCGCTTTTATCAAAATTACATAAAAGGGCTTAATTTTCCGTTATAAGATGTAATTGAAAAATTTCGTAATAGCACGGTTCATGACCACTTTGGTTTTTAAATTAGTTTTTCAATACCTTATGCTCTTTCATAAAATATGTATCTTATAATTTTGGTTAAAAAAAGAATGGGTATTTTAAGTTCGTTTCTAGTTTAAGGAGTGGGTTTTCATTATTTTTGCACTTTTAAAAATCGCTCATGAATCCCTCTGTAAAAGCCATTCACCCAATTTATAATCTCCAGTTTGGATTAGTCTGTTTAAGTTCATTACTCTTTTCTGCGAGCTTTAATATGCTGATTCCTGAGCTTCCGGAATATCTAAGTAATATGGGCGGAGCAGAATATAAGGATTAATTATAGCGCTTTTTACCTTAACAGCCGGAATTTCCAGACCATTTAGCGGCAGGCTTACAGATACTTTAGGAAGAGTACCGGTCATGGCAGTAGGATCTGTTGTTTGCTTTGTTTGTGGTATTTTATATCCGGTTTTAGGAACAGTTTCCGGTTTTTTATTCCTTAGGCTAATTCATGGGTTTTCTACCGGATTCAAGCCTACAGCGACGGCAGCTTATGTTGCTGATATTGTTCCCAGAGAACGTTGGGGGGAAGCTCTGGGCCTGCACGGGCTTTGCTTTTCTATCGGAATGGCTCTTGGTCCCGCTATTGGGAGTTCTATTAAATTGTATTTTTCTATGAATATGCTTTTTTATGCCTCTTCTGTTTTTGCTCTTTTGTCCATTGTTATTTTAATGAATATGAAGGAAACTTTAAAACATAAGCAACGTTTTAGCCTGCGTATCCTGAAGATCTCCAGAAAAGATATTATTGCCGTCGAAGTATTACCGGCAGCGATAGTGACTTTTCTTTCTTATATGGCTTATGGTGTTATTTTAACGTTGATTCCTGACTGGAGTCAGCATTTAGGAATTACCAATAAAGGTTTATTTTTTATGGTTTTTACGGTTACTTCAGTAATGCTTCGTTTTGGTGCCGGAAAAGCGTCTGACAAATATGGCCGCCTTCATTTGATAGGAATCGGACTCTTCTTTTTAATTATATCACTTGTTATTGTCGGATTTTCTACGTCGATTACCGGACTTTTGATTGGGGCTGCGGTTTATGGAGTTTCTACCGGAATTGTTTCACCGGCTTTAAATGCCTGGACAGTCGATATGAGTTTTCCTGAACATCGCGGTAAAGCCATGGCAACCATGTACATTGCCCTGGAAGCAGGAATAGGCCTGGGTGCCCTTTTCGCCGGATGGGTTTACCAGGATGTGATTGCGAAAATTCCAATGCTAATGTATGCCAGTGCACTAATGGTCTTTTTGGCTTTGGGGTATGTCTGGATTCAGTTTCGAAAGAATAAAAAAGTGGTTATTGACTAAAGAAAAGAAGTAAAAGATTGCTATTTAAATCAGGTATTGAATCAATATCAAAGATTAGATAAGTTTTTACATTGCGGATTATTTTGTCAGTAGGTATATATTACAACAATATTAAATCTTTCAATAGAATAGTAGATATAATAATTTAGTTTAATAGTTCAGTGCTTTCTATTCTTAAGCAATATTCAGTACCTAAAAACAGGGGATTTCCGTGTTTTTCTGACCAAAAACCGTCAAGTACATCTTTAGTTATACATCTGTAAATAGCGACTCCTTTGTAGGTTTTGTTGTGATCTCCCTGATAACTAAAATTAATTACCAGAATATTGTCTTTAAAGAAACCGTAACCTTTTTGTTCTTGTGAGTTATTAATAAGCCATCGGGCATTAATTCGGTTGTTTTTGTCTAATGACAAACTCAAAATACCTGTGTAGGTTATATCATTACTTTCATCCTGATTACTTCCTGAAATGGAATAATCACCAATTAAATCTTGTACAGTCATTTATTTTCCAATGCAGAAATTAACAGTTCTATTTACAGCGCTTTCAGGTTTAGAGGTACAAATAAGATACTAATCTGAGCAAAATAAAAACAAACTAAAAGCAAGCAAACTTTTTCCTATTATTCCAAATCAATGAAAGCTATTTGATAATTTGTATTAATATCTTTTTTAAGAACATACTAATCCAGTGGTTAAGACAAATCTATAAAATATATTTGAAAGAAAAAGGTTCTTTGATTTAATATAATCGGGCCTAAATCCGTTAACCCTTGATTTAGCTGGATTCTTAATTGTTAAAAATAGCTTGTGGCAAGATTCTGCCACAAAACTTAAACAGATGAAATATCTTTAAAAACCAGCTTAACTTTTGTGATAAAAAGGTATCTGCTCCAAAAGATTCTCAAACTATTTTTGGATCCATTAGAAATTAAATCTTGGGTTCTGTCGCATCTGTCAGAATCAAATATAAGAATTGGAGTAATTTAAAAAGGTAAAACTAAGCTTTAGATGCTACGGAACCCAAGATTATAAATTAGGAAAATGAAAAGAGCCGGGTAATGTAACCGGCTCTTTTTGGTCATGTAAATTCAGTTATTAATAAAAAAAATCCTGAAACTTTTCGAATTACCGGATAGTATCATTAGAGCGTTTTCGGATTTAACCCTAAGATTTCAAAAGTTTTGTTTTTTTTATGCGAAATCAGATTTAATGATTGACCATTTTCATAGCCTCTTCACTATATCGTTCTCCTATAACTGGATACTGAACGATCAGTTGCTCAATCTCCATGAGCTCTGCAGCTGTCAGGTTAAGATTGACTGCTTCTGCATTCTCTTCTAAGTATATTCTTTTCTTTGTACCGGGTATGGGAATAATATCATTGCCCTGAGCCAATACCCATGCAAGGGCAAGCTGAGCCGGCGTGCACTCTTTATTCAGTGCTATTTTTGAGAATTCTTTTATGAGCCTGTTGTTGTTGTCGATGTTCTGCTGCTGGTAACGCGGCAGGGTTCTCCTGAAATCATCATCGGCAAAGGTTTCAATATTCAGGGTATTGGTCACTAAACCACGGGCTAAGGGAGAATAAGGCACCAGTGAGATTCTAAGTTCACGGGTGGTTGTGAGTATATTGCTTTCCACATCCCTGCTTAGCAGGGAGTATTCGCTCTGCACCGCCGCAATTGGATGTACGGCATGTGCCTTTCGTATCGAAGCAGCTGAAGCTTCACTCAGCCCAAGATAACGCACTTTTCCTTCTTTAACCAGATCTGCCATAGCACCAACAGTTTCTTCTATGGGTACATTGGGATCCACCCTGTGGGCATAGTAAAGGTCGATAGTGTCAATTTTAAGGCGTTTAAGGCTTTGCTCCACGGCTACCTTAATCCAGGCGGGAGAACCGTCAAAATAAGTTCCGGCAGCACTGCTAGGTCCGGCAATCCCGTCCTTAAAACGGAATCCGAATTTGGTGGCAATAAAGACCTTATCACGATTAGGCACCAGTACCTTGGAGAGGAGTTCTTCATTTATGCCGTTTCCATACATATCGGCCGTGTCCCAAAAATTGATGCCAAGATCAAGGGCTTTTTCAAGAGTCGCCACGCTTTCTTTATCATCTGTGGGACCGTAAGCAAAGCTCATGCCCATGCAGCCAAGGCCAAGTGCTGAGAGCTGCTCGCCTGTTGTTCCAAGTTTTCTGTATTTCATGTTATAAGATTTTGTTCCCTGCAAATTTAGGCAGGAAAGTAAAGTGGCGGCTTATAACCATCAAACGGATTGTTATACTATTCAAACAACACCTCGCAACTGGGTGGGGGATATACCGCTGTGTTTTTTAAAGAAAAGGGTAAAATAGGATGCGTACTCAAAACCAAGGCTGTAGGCGATATCAGAGATGTTCCAGTCTGTATGCTGTAAGAGCGCCTTTGCCTCACTGACAATGCGCGCCGCGATATGCGCAGAGGTGGTCTTGCCGGTTATTTCCTTAACCGATCGGTTAAGGTGGTTGACATGAACAGATAGTGCCCCGGCATAATCCGTCGGGGTTTTTAACTTAAGATTTACCTGAGGAGAATCAATAGGAAACTGTCTTTCCAGGAGTTCCAGAAATAAGGCAGAAACTCTTGAAGATGCATTAGAGTAGGCTGCGAAATGTTCGGCGGGATTACTTCTCATGGCCTCATGGATGATCAGGTGCAGATAGCTTCGAAGTACATCATATTTATGCGGATAGGATGAGGCCATCTCTGCCTGCATTTTTTGGAATATAGCCGAAAGCTCGCCTAACTGGACCTGGTCAGGGAAGAATATCGGATTAGACCCGATCCGGAACAGGGGGGAATCCCGCAGGTTATGCATGCGCTCGCTGTGCTGGACAAACTCTTCGGTAAAAAGACAGTACCAGCCCGACTGCTCTGCGGACTCTGCTTCCCAGGAATAGGGCACAAAAGGGTTGGAAAAGAGCAGTGCCGGTCGGTCGATCTCTATCCACTTATCGGCATAGTAGATCCTGCCCGTGCCGATGATCAGGGAAACTTTATAAAAATCGCGTCGGCTGTAAGGGCTGACCACGGAGCAGGTTTCTCTGCTAAATACATTAATATGGCCAATACCGGCATTGTCCAGTGGGACAGCTGTGGGAGCATGGCTGGGCAGTCTCTTATAAAAATCGCTTACGCTCTCTGCTTGTTTCATTTTGTAAATTTATAAAAATCAAACAATTTTACAGGGGATAAACTTGACGTTTTCTGTGATAATTAAAAATTCTAGGGAGAAACTGCCGATTTTAAGCTGAAAATTGGCAGTTTTTTTATGGCATCCTCCCTTAGCAAAGCAGGGGCTGATGCCATTGTAAAGCCAATAGAAGGATTTACTGCTCTGAATAGAGAACCTGCAAATCCCCAAGTATTTTGGCTATATCAAGCCCAGAGATATCTATGTTTAAATCATTCTGTAAATTGGCGGGTTAACTTTTAAATTACATAAATTCTTATATTTCATTCTGACAGATGTAACAGAACCGTTTAAGTACATCGTTAAGCAACCAGTTGTTTTTTTTGTATCTGTTTTTTTTGCCTTTATTGCAGATGATCGAAAGTAAATAATACTCATTATTTGTGATAATTGTAAAACTAATTCTATGTTTTTTTTGATTCTTCTGTAAAATTTTCAATTAGCTTTTTTGGAAATTCTAAACTTTAGTTTAAAAATGAGACCATTAGTGATTTAATTATTTTTTAGCCAAAAATATATGTACAATCTATTTTATTGTGATTATATTTTATAATTAATAAAATAAATAACACAATCGGTTGTTTTTTAATTATTTTTATTGTTAAATTAGCAGTAAAAAACCTACTCAAAGGTAAGGTAGGATAATTATTAATTAAACCATTTAAGTTATGAAAAGAGTTCAAAAATTATTTTTTCTATTTTTAGTATTTATTCCCTTAGTGCAATTATTTGCATGGCCAGGAATGCCACTGCCTCCTCTGCATATTGAAGGCAAAAATTTAAAGGATCCTTGCGGAAAAAACATTTTACTGCATGGTGTTGCCATTACTCCTAGTCCTTGGTTTAATGGTTGCTCCTATAATCAATGTCGTTGGGATAACTATAATGTTCAAGGTTGTCTAGATTATAATAATGCCGTTATGGATGCGCTCACGGATACAAATAACGGATGGAAATTAAATTATATAAGGCTTCATATTGACCCTTATTGGACCAATACACCTGGTTGCTCAGCAGGAGAAAATGATATCTCATGCTTTGATTACAATAGACTAGTAACTTACGTAAATCAAGTTATCATCCCTTTAATTAATCATGCCAGAAGCAGAGGACTTTATGTTGTCCTTCGTCCTCCTGGCGTATGTCCTAATCGAATTGCTTATGGGGACAGTTACCATAATTATTTAAGAACGGTATGGCAATATCTGTCGAACCATCCAAATTTAAAGAATATAGACAATGTTATGTTTGAAATAGCCAATGAACCTGTAGAAATACTTGGAACAAATGGAAATTGGGGGGCAACGGGCGATGAGCATTTTGCCGCTTTACATAATTACTTTCAGGATTTAGTAAATATAATTAAGGGTAATGGCGCAAATAATGTTTGCTGGATACCAGGAACGGGATATCAATCTCATTACCAGGGATATCCAAACCATTTGATAACAGGAGGCAATATAGGTTATGCTGTTCATGTTTATCCGGGATATTGGGGAGCTAATGCAGAAAACACCACTAGTTTTAACAATGCCTGGAACGCTAACGTGCAACCAATTGCTAACGTAGCACCTATTATGATAACAGAAACAGATTGGTCTCCTACTGGTGCCGAAACATGGGGTACTGGTACAACAAGCGGTTTTGGTCTTAATCTGAAAGGCAGAATTGATGCTGCCGGAAATTGTAGTTGGAATTTACTTGCACCGGAAGGGTTGATAACTAAAGCAGATCCATATAATGTTACAACTGCTTTCAATAACGATTGGGAGTCTTGTGGCGCACCAGCTAAGCAGTGGTTCTCTGTATATGCAAATAATAATATACCATCACAAATCTGTAGTAGTGCTTCACTAATAAACAATGGTGTTTATGAAATTGAATTTAAAACAAATTCAAATAAAGTAATAGATCTTAAATATGGGACTAATGCAAATGGCGCTGTAATTCATCCTTGGGATAGATTAGGTGGAACAGCACAACAATGGATTGCCATTGATGCCGGAAATGGCTATTGGCGTTTTAAATCGAATGCAAGTTCTACAGGACGTGTAATAGATCTTGATAGTGCAGATCCAACAAATGGAAAATCGATAAGACTTTGGGATAATTATAGTAATGATGCTCAAAAATGGTTAGTAACCGATGTGGGTAATGGTTATTATAGTATAAAATCAGCCATAAATACATCAAAAGGCTGGGACATTTCTAATTGTAATATGGATGGCACAGCAAATCTTCAACTTTGGGAATATTACGGGACTTCATGTCAATTATTTAAGTTCAATAAAATTGGAAATACTTCAAAAAGTGCAGATGAGAAAAATATTTTAATAAATAATATTGAAATAAATACTGATGTCCAAGTATATCCTAATCCATCAAAGGGTGGGGAGTTTAATATTTACTTCGCTTCACAATCAGACGAAAATTATTCTCTAACTATATATTCAATAGGCGGGGAGCCATTATACGAAACAAAAAATCTAAAATCGAATACTAATCAAGTTATTAGAACTAAACTTGCCAGAGGTTTATATTTGGCGATGATTTTTCAAAATTCAACTAAAATAACCAAAAAGATAGCAATTGAATAGCCTATTTTAAAATAATACATATAGATTTTGAGATTAACTTTATAATTTTATTCCTTGCAAAACCACTATTTTAAATTAAGATTAAAGTAGTGGTTTTATTTTTTACTCCAAACTTAACGACCATCCTGTAATCTTTGCGGTCAAACAAGTTAAGATACACCCAGCCTTTCTTCGTGCAAATCATTAATTAATTCAGGTTGCTAGTTTATCAGGCATTATTTTTTAGACCAAATACTAAAATTGTGTACTTAAATAATTTTTATTGAATTACTGTTTTACTGAATTATTTATCTGAGAATTTGAATTAATTGATAAGTGTAGTCATTAGGATAATGTCCTTAAGTTAAGCTTTAAACATAATTCTTTTATTATTTAAAAGCAAAGCGCAATTCGCAAAACTTTGAGAACTTTGCGTAATCCTTTGCTTTCGATAGCTATCGGGATTCAAATCAGGTCGTGAATTCTTTGCGCAGAAAGTAGTCATGAACAAATAGAACTGCTTGAACTGCATAAAGAACCTAAAAAGACAATTATATATTAATAATTCCATAATGTTCATTTTTTTTCAAATTGTATTTTTGCTTATAATTTTCAGCGAGATTCAAGGAGATGAAAAATCATGAACAAGTTGTGAATTGCTTTCAAAATTGTATTTTTACTTATAATTCCCAACAGCAAACAGTTACGGGCGTTGTAGCTTTGAGTTGTGAATTGCTTTCAAAATTGTATTTTTACTTATAATTCCCAACAGAGGTAAACGCCTTATAAAACTATTTTGCGTTGTGAATTGCTTTCAAAATTGTATTTTTACTTATTTAATATCGGAAAACAGTAAACTGGACTTAGTTGTGAATTGCTTTCAAAATTGTATTTTTACTTATAATTCCCAACATGTCGCGAGTTAATCGTTTGATATGTTGGTAGTTATGGGTTTGTTTTGAAATTGAAAAACATCTTAATTTAATACCTGAAACATAGCTTATTATACGTTTTTATAATCCTATTTTTAGAAAAGTTCTAACTGTTGAGACGGTTTTTCTGTTTCTACAGGTTTCTTTCCGTAAAATAGTTCCATCATTCCAAATTGTTTATCTGTGATTTGCATTACACCAATTTTCCCATGCTCAGGCAAGCTGTTTTTTATTCTTTTAGCATGTACCTCAGCATTTTCCCGACTAGCACAAAAACGCATATATATTGAAAACTGAAACATAGAAAAACCATCGTCCAATAATCTCTTACGAAAATTACTGGCAATTTTACGTTCTTTACGCGTTTCGGTGGGGAGATCAAAAAAAACTAATATCCACAAACTTCTATATTGATTTAAACGTGTATAATGCTCGTCATACATAAATAGGGTATAAAATTCTTCTGGAACTTCCCTCAAAACATTCATGTAAGGAATTTGTTGTTCTGCTCATAGCCACCATCAAAGGGCTATTTTTACCATCAATGCTTACATCTATTGTAGCAATATTCAATAATTGTTTTTTTATCTCAATTGTTAACTCTTCATAAGAGTCAACCGTTTCCATAATGTGGCATACAATCAAGTCCACATACGGACGATAAGGTTCCATAATGTCGTCAGCAAGGCAATAGGCATTATACTTATTGCGATGAAAGATCCCTAATGTCGGTAGCATTCCCGAGCTTACTAATGCTCTTGCTGTAATAGCCCTTAAAATAGCATAACCATAATTAAGTAAATTATTTGGAGGAATTCCTTTTTGACCTCTTGTGAAATTCTCCACTTTTATAAGACTTTGCCAATAATATACAGCAGCCCGTGCTTCATGATTTAAAGAATCCCCTGAGGTTACCTCTTTTGCCCACAATTCCATTTTGCGCATTGGAATGCCTTTTTCTTTTAATAAGCCCGCCTGATTAGTTATTTTAGAACTTATAGTCTGTTGCCATAGATTCTTTTTGAGTGGAACAGAAGCATTAATTTGATTTTTAAACCGTTCCGTTTGCTCGCTATGCCCACTTAAAGGCATTAGTAAGCCAATGGGTAAATGTTGCTGGTCACAATTAATTAAAGCAATATTGTTATGAGTTAATTTTTCTAACAAACCATTGGTTATTGTGATTTGTTGATTTTCTAGGACAATTACCCCAATATCCTCAATGGCAACAGTTTTAGTCCCTTGATCCTTATCAGGATAAGAGATTATAATTTGCTCATTTTTAGTACTCAAATAAGCTGGATTACCAAAGAAAAGTGTACGCTTTATCATAATTAATATTCTCCTAATTGCACAATTTGACCTAAATGATTGATCCTGACTTTGACCATCTTTGATAATTCTTTTGGACTTCTAATTCTTTTATAAGCGATGTTATTCAATTCACTATTGTCCAATAATTGAGTTTCTAAATGATGTCTGAAATTATAATCTTTTGTGCCTAATTTTTGTACCCTAAACATATTAGGACTAATCAAAGCATAATTACCTGGATTTAGAAGATCAATTTCTTCCGGATTAAATCCATCAGAAGGAAATATGAAATATTCATTTTGTTTCAAAGAGAATAAAAATTCCCAACCTTCAGATTTTTTAAAATTTTTATCAATAGTTGACAATCCTAAATTAATTTGAGTTACAGCCTCATAAAAAGAAACAATTTTTTCTTGTAAATTCCCTTTTGCATCTCTGTAAATAGCTACATGATGATTATTTCCTGTACTAACAAAATCAGCTGGAATCGGATTTCCGTCATCATCTAAGATTTCAGTACCTAAGTGATCTTTTTTGGTATGTAAAGCCTGAGCATTGCTCACGCCTCTAATAGTCACCCTTTTTATTGAAATTTTTTTCTCTTTATTTTGCCAAATTGGATTTTCGTCTAAATTGATAAAAGCTTTTTTAGGATCTCCACCAAATTCATTTAAACGGCTTTGAAGAATAGATTTTAAACCAATATCTATTACTTTATCAATTTTTAGATCTGGAGTAATATCTTTTCTGATGGTATAATGTGGTTCTAGCCAAACTATTTTTACTTTTTCAGGCAGTTCAATTGTTTTTTTGGAATCTAGATAAATTGGATTTTTTGATAATGTATTTTTACCTGTAAAGGCTTTTTCAGGATCATTTTCATTTTCTGACAAACGAGTTAACAAGGCTTCTCTATATTGTTTTTTTGCAACCTTGTTAATGAATTCACTTGTAAAATTAACACCTGTTTTTTCCTCTTTTGTAGCATATTGTTGCAGTTTACCATAGACAGTTTCTTTATGCAATTGCCCACGTGGCGTGAGCTGTGTTTTCTCATTCGTACCACCACTTTTTTTAGTAATATTTTTATTTATGGTAACGACTTTATTTTTTGCCTTATAGGAAATCAAAATGTTTTTGAGCTGTTTTTTTGCTTCTTCCCTAAAGTTAGGCATTGGCTCGATAAATCGAAGTTTGTTATTCTTATCTCTTCGTAAATATTTTTTTTCAATTCCCAAAATAGCATCTGCTTTTTTATCGCCTTTTGTTTTGGCATTCAGATTGTTTAAATATTGAATGTAAACGGGTTTGGTAAAAGCAACTGTTATAGCATCCATAGCATGATGGCGGTGGTCATTTCGTTTTGTCCAGTCTTTAATTTTATACAAGCGCTCTCCATTTTTACCTTCTTCAATATGAGTCAGTTCTAATTTTTCGTACTTGTTCCAATTGAGTTCTTTCATTACATCAACCAATTCCCAATCTTCACGAAGTTTATCAGTTACGCTTCCAGTTGTTGAGGTTACATTTCTTGAAACCTCCAGTAGGATTTCTTTTGCTTTTTTTGTGATATATTGTGTTTCTCTTAGTTGTCGTTCAATGAAACCTTCAGGTATTTCATTATCGGCCATTAAGAGTTTGTTTTGTTTTGTCCTGCTGATTTTTCCAAACAGACTTTTAACTCTTTTCTCAAATTGATCAAATTCTTCAGCAGATAGTTTTTCCTGCAAAAAAGAGTAAGCTGTTTTATTACTTTTATCAATATTTAATTGACGTTCGCAAATGGTTTTGTTGGAAAAACTATCGTCAAATAAACGTGATTTTGGAATAATATGTTCAATGTCATAATCTTTTGTAAACAGTTTTGATAGCTCTATTGGTTTCCCTGTATACAATGAAATTCCGTCAGACTCTTTCCACAGTTTATAACGTACAATATCATTTCGGGTTACACGCTGGATTCCAAATTCATTATGCAATAATTTCCTGATTTGCTCGTTTTCAGCTGTACTTTTGTTTATTGCTTTTGTCATTTCGCCGCGCTGTTCGTTGTTATTTTTCAGCTCACGAGCTAATTCTACACGAATTTCATCAGGTTTCCCTAATGTCGGATCCTTTAAAATAGCATTAATAACGTTAATCATTTGATTAAGTATTTTTTCTACCACAGGATTTCTTAAACTATTTTTTTTAAGCAATTCTAATGTGTCTTTTAGAAGTCTATTATTATTCTGTTCTTTTGTTAAAGAGGATGAATGATTGTAGCCGACTAACAAGCATGCTTTGTTATAAATGTGGCCGTCTATCAAATGAGGTAATATTTTTTTAATTGCTTTAGCACTCAAACTACCATAATCTGCTTGTAGATTTATATTTAAAAGAAATGGAATATGATTTTCTTTAAAGCCGAATTTACTGATCAAACTTTTTTTCAAAAAATCATCGTCTTCTGCAGAATAAAGTAAGTGCCAAAACTGATAGTAAGGTTGTTTGTCAAAATCATTCCCTTGGATATTTGTATTAAAATCAAGAATATCAGTATTAATTTCTAAATCAGAAAATGCAGATTTGATGATTTTATTTATTTCAAAACTATCTAATCTGGAAAGGTCTAATTCATCATAGCCTTCCAGAATCAGAATTTTTTCAAAAGCTTTGTAAATCTCGGTATTAGTTCTGTTTCCTTCAATTTTCCTAAAATTAACGGTATGTGTACCTTTCTTTAACTCACAAAAAGATAACATTTGAGAGTCGCTAATACTTTCTTTAAATAATAGCTGTTGGGCAATGATTTTTTTTAAGTCTTCATCCAGAAGAAAAGGTTCTTTTGTCGTTTCATTTTTAACAACAATATTATTTAAATTCTGCCAAATTCTAAATTCCTGAAATAAAGGAGATGATTTGGGGATGGCTTTGTGTCCCTTTTCAAATTCGCAGAAGCTTACTAAATGCTTCTGGGACTTCAATTTTCGTTGATAAAAAATGGTAATGTCGCGAACTTCTGTTTTGAGTTGTTCATTTAATTCGGGATGGAATTGAGTCTGTGTTTCCCAAATTTTTTCAAACTCATCTAAATAATCCTGACGATAAAATACTTGATTTTTCAGTTTGGCGTGTGCATTTTTCTCAAGCTGTTTGTATTGAAATTGACCAACAGTTTCCTGATTGAAATACAATTCCTTGCTTCGGTCACTAATCGCACCGAGGTAGCCACTGGATTGATTGATTTGATTATTTATCTCACTAATAATAAATGCCAGAATTTTCAAATGGAGTTCCTTTGTTAATGCTTCACTTCTCCATTTGTAATGCTGTAATTTGGTTTCTTCTCCAGTGCCTTTATTTTCTACAAGTTCAGTTTTTAATGTTTTTGAAAAATGTTGAGAAGTCTGTGTTCTTGATTTCCCTTGAATATCTTCCAGAAGTTTGTTATTTAGCTGTTCCGGATGAAATTGATTTTGAAAACGGATAATTTTTTCTAATTCTTTTTGTAAATCTGACCGATAAAAATCAGGAATAAATTTATTTCCTTTTGATAATGAATTATAAACCCATTGACCGGGTGTCCAGTTATTTTTGAAAATTTCTTTGGCAATTTTCATTCCATCAATAGCATCATCTTCTTCGGTGGTCTTTGCTTTGCGGCTACTTTTATACCCCCTTTTTTTATTGAGCATCAACAGAACCTGAACCAGCTCTTCTTTGGAGACTGCTTCAATTGCTGCTTTCGCCCTTAATTGATAGGAAGAGAAAGTAGTTGATTTTCCTGTTTCAGCATAAATAAAACCAGTAGGAATAAATTTTATTTTATCGAAGGTTTCTAGTAATGCATCTCTTCTTTGTTTAAAACGCTGTAGACCTCTTCTTGCCCCACGTTTTAATGTTCTGTCCCCATTTATAGCAATAGTATTCCCTTTTTTGAAGTCTGCTTCTTCATCAGTAGTTAGTGGCACTACGCGAACACCAGCATGTATTAGTGATGAAGTTTCACCATTATTTTCAGCTTCATGTATATAAGCCCATCCTATAGAAGTTGTTCCAAGATCTAATCCTACTATTTTTTTCATCTCTAAAAATTTGCTTTCTAAAAATTAAGTAAAAGATAATTAATTGATTTACGGAAAACCATAATTAAAAAATAGAGATTTTATTGTATTATTGCAATACAATTTGAAGCAATTCACAATAAGGATTATTCCGTTGTGAAAACATTCAAAGCGGCCTCAAGGGGTCGCTTTTTTTATAATCTTTAAGTTTGTCTTTTTACTCAGTCTTTAATTACGTCCTGTAAATTTGTATTGAAATTGATTTATTTCCAGCCTATCGACAACAAAAAAGCAACAACCTGCATAAAAGTATTTGAATTTTGAGTTTTTTTGCTCGAAAAGCAGTTTGCTGGTTTTCTGAAATTTCCGGGCATTTATTGTTACTATTAGGCATATTCATTTGAATGCCTGAAAGTGCTTATCAAATAAATTTAAGGTTATATTGGCTTTTTAATAAAGTGGAATTCGAACTATTCTTTGTGATAAAAAACATAAATTATATGAAAAAACGGCATTAGACTTAAAGTCAATGCCGTTTTTTTGAATCTTATAAAAGCTCAATTAATTACCAAAGATGTATCTAAGTGTAAATTGCGCTTGCCAAACATCTGATGTTGAAGAGTTTTTTTGATAAGTATCTTTAATCAAATATCTGTTTCCGTTAGGATCTGTTTGTGTAGCAAGAGTATAAATTGGCTTATTAGCCCCTGATGCTGAAGAAAATGCCAAAACATTTGCATTAGTTGCTCTTTGCGAAACACCCCAATCTTTGTTTACCATGTTTGTAAAGTTCAGGATATCTGCTCTAAATTGGAAGCTATTCTTTTTACCTGCAATTTTAATGTAAATATCTTGGGAGATAGATAAGTCCAACCTGTGTAACATAGGTAAAACAGACTCATTTCTTTGAGCATATTGACCTCTTCTTGTACGAAGGTATTTATCCTGATCAACATAAGCATCAAATGCAGTTCTCTGCTCAGCTTCTGTGTAAGTTCTTGAAGTTGTAACACCAGCTACAGTACTTGTTACGAGAAGAGGAGCAAAACTAAGTTCAGACGCACTTTTTGGTACGTAAATTAGATCGTTACCACTAACTCTGTCTCCATTCATATCACCACTGTAAGTATACGAAAACGGATTTGCTTGTTCTCCAATATACCCTAAGTTGATAGAAGTTGCACCTCCAAGACCTTTACCATATTCAATTCTGTATCCAATAACCCCTACTAAACGATTTGGTGTATTGTTATTTGAATTAGAAACTTGTAAATCATTATTTCCATTTATAGATCTTGCACTTGTCCATGAACCTGAGGCTACTGATCCCGGAGACATTAAGTCTGTAGCATTAGAGTGTGTATAGGCAAATGATCCCCAAAGTCCTCTTTGGTAAGGATACTCTAATTTAAATGTTGTAGAATAAAAATATCCTTCGTCAGAGTTTGTTAAAACGATACCGTTCGAAACATTGTCATTTACACGAGTCCCAGCATCATTACGTGAATACCTTGGTCTGTTGTCAGTACCACTGAATGTTCCAACGGGAGCATCAAAGTTTGCGTTGTAATAGCTGATTGCATTGATATTTTTTTGAAGTATTCCTTCTACTGTACCTGTAAATCCAAAAGGTAGTTTTTGGTCAACTGCCATTGTCGTTTTCCAAACCTGAGGAGATTTGAATTTTTTGTCATTAAAAGACAAATCATAAGAAGATGGGGCTGTAGCTGTAGTTGGAGTAAAATAATCTGCTGGTTTTGGTGTAAAACCATATCCTCCGGCAGCTAAAGCAGCG
The DNA here is from genome assembly GCF_044007335.1 of Flavobacterium sp. FlaQc-48. Classification (NCBI taxonomy): domain Bacteria; kingdom Pseudomonadati; phylum Bacteroidota; class Flavobacteriia; order Flavobacteriales; family Flavobacteriaceae; genus Flavobacterium; species Flavobacterium sp. FlaQc-48. The sequence goes on from NZ_JBIPCR010000002.1 coordinate 43,819, forward strand.
CCACTTACATCGACAAATCCTGTAAGTACACCGTTGTTTCCAATTTGATTCGATAAGTATACACCTGGTGATCTACCGGTAAATACTCCTGAACCTCCACGGATTATTGTTGAAGAGTTTCCATTTAAATCAAGATTGAAACCAACTCTAGGCTCAAATAAATAGGCTGCATCCGGCATTATACCCGTATTTAATTTTTCACCATTAGCAAAAGTCATAGCAGTAACTGTTGGGTTTTCTAATGCTGTGTTAGCATACCAAATTCTGGAAGCTCTCAAACCAACTGTTAATTTAAATTTATCACTCAGTTTCATTTCATCCTGGGCATATAAATCTAATTTGTTAGATTTCAATATTTGCATTGGTTCTGCACCTCCAGGCAAAGCAGAATATCGGTATTGAAAACGAGCTGGAGAAGTTGTAGTTGCAGTTGATGGAGCACCACCATTTGCTATAGAATTGTTTGCAGCAGCATAAAAATCAGCTAAAGAGTTAAAAACGTAAACTCCGTTTGATCCTGAGAAGAATAAGTTACTGGATTTGAAATATTCAAAGTTTGCACCAAATACTAAAGAGTGTTTTCCAATAGTTTTAGTCAAATTATCTGTAAAGTGTAGTGTTGAGTAAGAAAGTTTGTTTCCTTGCGTAAAAGGATCTAAACCAACTGAAATATAAGTAGCAGCTCCTTGTTTAATATCAATTGTTGGAAATAAACCGCCACCAATTAAACCTCTGTCTTCAATTTGTTTGTCATAACCTCCAATGAAGTTATTATACCAGGAATTGCTTAATTTACTATTCAATTCTAATACAATCGATCTGGTATTATCTAAAATTGTATATCCACTGTTTTGAAAAGACATTGCCAATCCACTATTAGTTCTGTTACCAAAACCTAATGAGTTTGAGTTAGAAGTTAACTGATCAGAAGATGAATTATGGAATACGTAACGGGCAGTAAGTTTATGATTGTCATTGATATTCCAGTCAATTCTGGTTAAGAATTTCTTTGATTCTTTTGAAGAATCGTAATTTTCCCAAGGACCTGTAACATATCCAAATTTGTCCTTCATGAAATTAGAAAGAGTCTGCATTTCAGTATAGGTTGGAAGAGAAACCTGACCACTTGGATTTGGAGAACCGGTAGAGGTAAAGTTTGTTGCAGGACTTGTATTATCAATAGTTTCAAAATTCCCAAAAAAGAATAATTTATCTTTGATAATTGGCGCTCCAATACGAGCTCCCAATATTTTTTCTTCAAATTTACCTGGTTTAATGGTTACATCTCCAGCATGAGTACCAATAAAATCTTTTTTATTACTTCTTGTAGAAGTATAAACAGATCCTTCGATTTCGTTTGTTCCACTTCTTGTTACTGCATTAATCCCTGAACCTAAAAATCCGGATTGACGGATATCATAAGGTGCTATATTTACTTGTAGCTGCTCAATAGCATCTAATGAAATTGCAGTAGAACCAGTTCGGCCTCCAGCTTGTGAATCTGACCCAAGACCAAATCCGTTGTTGAATACAGAACCGTCAATTGTAAAGTTGTTTAATCTGGAATCCTGACCACCAAATGTTCCGTTTGCTCCGGCATTGGCATTGTATTTTGTCACAGAGTTTATTGAACGTGCCCCTAAAACCGGAACTGCTGTAATTTCTCTGTTTGAAAACTGCTGTGAAGCACCAGTTCTTCCTTTATTAAAATTTCCTGTTGATTTTGTTGTTACTACAACTTCCTGAAGAGCATTTGATTCTTCATCAATTTTGACATTTACTGTCAGGTTATTACCTAGACCAACATTGATATCTGTGATTTCTGTACTTTTGTAACCAACGTAAGTTACTTTAACAGTATAAGGACCTCCTGGTCTCAGACCTTGTGCAGCATATCCGCCATCAAAATCAGTTGTCGAGAAGTATTTTGTTCCTGTTGGCTTGTGAACAATTTCCACTGTCGCTCCAGGAAGTGCTTCTCCTTTGTTTGATCTTACAGTTCCTGACATAGCTGAGCTCGTTACCTGAGCATGACCAAGGGCTGAAAGGAAAATAATCAAAATAAAAATAATTTTTTTCATTTTTTGAATTTGTTATAGTTTTGTTTTTGGCAAAATTATAACAATTAAAAAGTATCATGTTAACACATTATTAACAAAACGTATTGATTACGAATACAGGTTCTGTCGCATTCTGGAACAGGGTCGTCATTTTATCAAGTGGCGCATCGAAACGAATTAGTCTTTAAAAGTTTTAAATGAGCGAGACGAATATTGAGCGGAATTGAAGTTCTGCATAAATATTTAGAAAGAATCAAATAGGTTATACCAGGGATAACTGGCTTTGTTGCATCTATGTATAAGTTGTTATCTTTAGTAATTCAAAAAAACATTAAATGAATATTTAAATCATTTTATAAATTGGCACGTTAACTTTTAAACCACTTAAATTCTTATATTTGATTCTGACAGATGCGGCAGAACCCAATTTAGTTTATATATAATTTCGCCACAAAATACAAAAAGAGGCAGTTTTAAAATTTTTTGGCAAAAAAAGGATCCACTGGATCTATTATTTTATAAATTTTTGCCAGAATCTGATCTTCATATTCTTTTTGCCTGGTCTCACTTTTTTTTCCAGAACTAAAGTTCTCACTTAGAGTGTAGCTTTTTATAAAATGACTTTTTTTAGCTCCCAGTCTGTAATGCCAGCTTCCCATTTCTGAATTTACAAAAATAACGGCCTCTTCTAACTTCATTATTTTTTTCTTTGAATGAATAGGACTAGTTCTATAAACAGCGTTATTTTTCAAATCGAAAGTATAAACTATTTTGGCTCTGATTAAAAGATCATATAAACTATGAAGAGCGCAATATCCTAGTAATATAGAGATAGAATAGTACCATATTTCTCCCAAAACATCTTCTAATAAAGGCAAGATAACAGCCGCTGCAAGTATGCCTGTTAAAAAATACTGAGATAATTTTTGCAATGACTTTGTAGGCTGTAACGAAATAAAATCTGTTTTTTCCTGAAGATTGTATTTATCCCTGACGTTCATTATCGTTTAGTATTTCATCAATTTCATTGGCAAGATTTTGCATTTTTTGAGTGGTAAAACCCTGCGATAAAATGGCGTATTTTTCTTTTCCGTCTTTTAAATAACAGATATTTAATGAAGTATTGGTCGTGATTAAATACTGCTTGGTTCTGACAAGTTCAAAGTTTTGAAAATCTTTTAACGGAATGCAAACAGAAGGAACAATAAGACCGCTTTTTAGAACAAATTCTTTTTTATCAAGATCAATAATAACATGTTTTAACCAAATCGAAATAAAGCATAGCACTGATAAAATACCCAAAATCCAGGTTATGCTAAGTTCATTGATCCAGATGCCGGTAAGAGCAATACCGGCAAGTCCGAAACTTATAATGAAACCAAAAGCATATTCCTTTTTCATAACATAGCGATTTCCGTTTTTTATAAAATATTTAAGCTGTGTCATAAATGGTTATTCTATTGTTATACCATCGATAATTACCAAATTGCAGCTAAGCGAAAAATAACTGCTTGAATAATCGCCATTAAGCTGATCGCTCAATGCATCTAATGTTGCGCCTTTAAATTCAAGTTTTCGGGCAGGAGTTTTTCCGTAGATATCTACCATAGTCAATTGACCGTCAAGACCATTTTTGTTTTTTGCGAAAGCGCGCAGTATATTGAGATCTTGTTTTTCAAAATCAATAGCGAGATAATAATTTTTTTGTGAAGTATCTGTAGAAGATGCAGCAGGCTTGGTAAAAGAAAAAGTAGCAGTACGCACCGGAGATGTTATAGATTTATTGCCATCTTTTACGGTGATTTCTATTTTTAAACGTTTTTCTTCGGGCTGTTGCGCAGAAACAAATCCAGTTACAAAACAAAAGACAATTAGTATCAATGAAAGACTTTTCTTATTCATAATAGCGTATTTTTTTAAATTTATTTATTGAAGCAAGATTAGTGGATACATCAGTTAATAACAATTGTGAATTGGTAAATGGTTTGTTTAGGTTTTTATTTGGTTAATTTTGAAATATATTAGAAAATTCAGATGTTTATCTTAGTTTTAATAGTTTGTAATTAAGTGTTTTATAGCGGAATAATCCCAGCTTAAATATTTGGTGAGTCTGATCACAATTTGTATTTTGCCATTACTTAACCCCATTTATGAGCCAATTTTTTATATTCAATCAGAAAAAAATTAAGAAGGTATATTTATTTTTTTTGATATTATTTACAACCAATATCCAGGCACAAAACATTTCTTCCATTGAAAAAATGGCCAGTCAGGGTTATTCAAAACGTTTTGATGATACCATTGCCTGTATAAAAATTCAGAAGCAAGCACTTGCCTTGGCAGTAAAAAATAAAAGCGAAGAAGACCAGGTTATCTGTTATGCTTATCTGGCTTTGACTCAAAGACGTTTGATTAATTTGAAAGAATATATTCATTATGCTGATACGGCAAATTATCTTTCTAAAAAAGTAAACAATATTAGGGCGAAAGCTCATGCTGCTCTTGCAATGGGATCTTTAAAATCTTATATAGAAGATCAGCCTCAGGCGTTAAATTATTTACTACAAGCTTACAGATTATTTTCTAAAGTCAATGCGCATGATCAATGCGCTAAAATAGCGTCAGACATATCGTATCTTTTTTCGCCTGCATCGCCAACCAAGGTTGAGAAATATGCCAGAGAAGCCATGGCGTATGCAAATAAATTGGGTGATCCTGAAAATCAGCTTTATGCAAGACTTGCCTTTGGAAGTTACCTTACCGATAACTTGGAAACCGGTACGGAAACCGATTGGAAAAATGCCGTTGATTTTTTTGAAGAAACTGTTTTGCTTGCCGAAAAAAATGCAGCTAAAATTGTGAGTAAAAGCAATATCGGAATTGCCTATATCAATCTGGCAGATCTTTACACAAAAGGACCTAAACCTCTTAATGAAAAAGCATTTCTTGAAAATCTTGAAAAAGCAACGGTAATTGCAAAAAAATATAACATAAAAATTATTTACCGCAGCGCTATTGGTCTTAAAGGATTTTATCTTACTCAAAAAGGAAATTATGCTCAGGCAGAAATTGTATTTGCAGACGGCATCAAATACCAGAAAAGCCTGCCTTATACAGATAACTATCTTTTTGCTGCTTTTTACAATTCTTTAAAAGAGGTTTCCGTCAAGCGGAATGACTTTAAGGCTTACTATGCTTATGATACACTTTTTACAAAATACAATCAGTTAAAATATAAAGAGTCAACACAATCAATGCTGCAAAATTCTGAAGCCAGATACGAATCATCGCAAAAAGCAGAACGTATAAAACAGCTTGAACTGGAAAATGAATTGCAGCAGAAAAATAAATTATTAGGGTACACAATTGCCGCCGCGTTATTAATAGGACTCGTTTTTATGTTTCGTTCTTATTATTATCGTCAGCGATATTATCAAAACCGGGAAGATTTTTTAAAACAGGAGCAAGCCAACAGCGAACTTAAAATGCAGCTTATGGAGAAAGAAACCATTGAGAATTTGGCAGCACGATTATCGCTCGAACGGCGATTATTGCGCTCTCAAATGGATCCGCATTTTATTTTTAATGCTTTAGGAAATATTCAAAGTATGATTTTGCAAAAAGATACAGTTCCTGCGGTTTCATATCTAAATAAATTTGCAAAATTAACCCGACAGGTTTTAGAGCAGTCCAGAAAAGAAACGATCTCACTCGAAGAAGAAATAAATACCTTAAAAAATTATATAGAACTCCAGCAGCTTCGTTTAAATAATGGTTTTGATTATCGTATTGAGTGCGATGAAGAAATCGAAAAAGACATACTTATTCCGCCTCTGTTATTACAGCCTTTTATAGAAAATGCCTTAGAACATGGTATAAAACCAATGGAAACCACTACAAGAGGATTGATCGAAATTTACTTTAAATTAGATGGAAAACAGCAGATTTTAATTTGTACCATTAAAGATAACGGAATAGGATTGGCGGCATCAAGAAAATTAAAAACCGACAGTACGCACCAATCGCTTTCGACAACCATTACCAATGAAAGATTAAGCAAAATGCAAAAAGAAAATCCCGATGCCTCTTTTCAGGTTAAAGAACGTGATGCAGCAGCAGAGGGGCACGGCTGTATAGTAATTTTAAATATTCCGATACTGTAATGATATATAAAACAATAATCGTTGAAGATGAAAACAGACTCAGAGAAGCCTTATCTATTATGCTTGAAATGGTCGCGGGAGATACAATTCAGATCATAGGATATGCAGAAAGTGTTGAAGAAGCCAAAAAAATAATCGACAGGTTAGAACCGGATTTGGTTTTTATGGATATTATGCTAAAAGACGGAACTGGTTTTGATGTTTTACAGCAGATTTCCTTTAATTCCTTTAATCTGATTTTTACCACCGCTTATGAGCAGCATGCCATAAATGCATTTAAGTACAGCGCCGTAGATTATCTGCTGAAACCCATCGATGCGCAGGAACTTAAAATGGCTATAGAACGTATTGCTGTTTGGAAAGAAAGAGTTTTGCAAAAAGAACAAATTAGCGAACTAAAAAATAATCTTTCTAAAACCCCGGACAGAATTGTACTGCCAACTCAGGAAGCAATGTATGTTGTAAAGTTAGATCAAATTATTAGATGCGAAACTTCCGGATCTTATACTACTTTCTTTTTAACAGACGGAAGAAAAATAATGGTTTCAAGACCTTTAAAAAACTATGAGGATATATTAATCCCGCCTCAGTTTTTTCGTGTGCATCAATCACATCTCATCCATGTAAATTTTATTTTGAGTTATTCTCGCGAAGGAATGATCTATATGAATGATAAATCAGTTGTGCCCATTTCCAGAGGGAAAAAAGAACAATTTTTTAAGTTAATGAAAGACGAATAGTTTCTAGAAGCCGAATTGCAATATACGTCCTTAAGTGTGACAAATACCAATTTAAAGCAGCTAACGACAAAGTGTTCATTGGGAATTCGTTTATGTGAGCCTACTTTTGACTTATATAAATAAAATAGAACCATGAACAATAAAACATTATCAATCCTAAGCTATATCACCATTATTGGCTGGATAGTAGCCTATGTAAAAAGCAAAGAAGTAACTCCAAAAAGTGATTTGGTTACCTATCATTTAAAACAAGGTTTCGGCATCTTTTTAATTTCATTCATCATCAACATTATTCTTTCTGTCGTTGTATCAATAGTTCCTGCATTATTTTTTCTGTCTTATGTAGGCTATGCGATTTTAATTTTGTGGATTTTCGGAATAATAAATGCGGCAAATGAACAAAAGAAGCCAATTCCGGTCATTGGAAAAATATTTGAAGATAAGTTTGATTTTGTAAACTAAAATCCATTTTGTCGCCTTTAATGTAGGCTTCTGTTTTTTGAAAATTAAATCTATTTCTATACTTTTCCCGGGTATATTGATAAGTATCAAAACTGTTTTTTATTTTAACTTGTAGTTTTTAATAATATTACAGGCCAATTCAAATTCTCAGGAAAACATGAATTACGATCTCGAAGAAGGTTTCTCACTTGAAAAATTAACTGCAGAACATCTGTCTGGCTGGGAGTTTGGGAAGAAAATCCAGGAGCAATCCGTTTAAAAGAACAGTTTGTTGAATTTGACAGACATTTTTTTAAATTGAGAGATGATGAACAAACAGATATTATGATGAAACTGAAGTTAATTAAATCGAGAGCTAACGCTAATTTTATCAAAAGGCATTATTTGTCCTGACTATGGATCTACTCAATTTTAGCAACACCATTTTGCTGAGAAAATTAAAACCCTCCAAAATTATTTTATTGAAAGAGGGTTTTGATTTAACTAATGAAATAGTCATGAATTATGAGTTTGAAAAAGGTACTTTTATTTCAGTGTTTTGAAAAAATTTATGATTCCCAGTCGAGAATTATTTAACAATATGGCTTCCATGTTCCATACATTCATGAGCGCTAACAGCATCGCGATAAGAAAATGCTTTGTAAATAGCGGGTTTGGATTTTCCATTTTCAATTAATGGCCAGACATTCGCAAATACTTCTTTTGCTAATCGTTTTTTGTAATTGTAATTTCTTGCACACAGCGTACTTCCGGTAATACTTATTCTTTTCAACATCAATTGCCAGATATCAGGTTCTACGTTTTTACCATTTTCTGCATTAATATGAATAAGTCTGGCAGCTTCTACAAAATTTAAACTATTAGGAATAGGCAGACACTGATCTCTTTAACAACAACATATTCTGCGTAACCACCTCCTGAATAGGATGATTTAAGTATTTTTATTTCAAAATAGTAAAAGAAGAAATTAAGCTAGTCAGACATTTTAATATTAAGCATTTCTATTTTTTTAGTACTTTTTTTTAGCTATAAATAAAGATAATATGTTTTTTTATAAAAATTATTGATAAATAAAAGGAGAATTCTTTCAAAGTTAATAAAATATGTAAAACAGGATAATATAGTCTTATCATATGGTAATATTAGCATTTTCGTTAACTCTAATTTAACATAATTTTACAAGTGTTAATAATACACTAACTAAAATATTGTTAAATTATGAAATCAACCAAACAAGCTTTTAAAAGTACAAAGGCATACTGTTACAGAGATAAGATGTTCTACACAATTTTGTTTTTGTTTGTTGTTTTTAGCTCTTTTTCTCAGCAGAAAATCAGCGGTAAAATTACAGATGCAAATAACATTCCTATACCGGGAGTATCAGTTTTAGAAAAAAACACGTCTAACGGCGTTGTAAGTGATTTCGATGGTAACTTTCAGATTACACTTAAAAATAAAGATTCAAAATTGGTTTTTAGTTATATGGGTTTTTTAACTCAGGAAATTGCTGTTTTGAATAAGAATGTAGTAAATGTTGCGCTTCAGGAAAGTAAAGAAGAATTAAATGAAGTAGTTGTTGTTGGATACGGAACTCAGAAGAAATCAAGAGTTACGAGTGCTATAGCCAGTGTAAAAGAAAAAGATTTTACAAGAGGGGCAATTAATGATGCTTCTGATCTTATTAAGGGTAAAGTTGCAGGTTTAAGTATTAATAACGGTTCAGGAGACCCGGGGTCAACACCAAATATTACATTGCGTGGATTCTCAACTCTAAAAGGAGGAACAGGGCCTTTGGTCTTAATTAACGGAGTACCCGGAAGTATTGATACGGTAGCGCCAAATGAAATTGCATCAATAGATGTTTTGAAAGATGCTTCGGCAGCAGCAATTTATGGAACCAGAGGAGCTAATGGAGTAATTCTTATTACAACAAAAACAGTAAATAGCGAAATAGCACCAACCATTACGTACTCAACATTTGCTACGACATCTAATTTTGCTAACAAGGCTAAATTTTTAGATGCGAATCAACAAAGAAGTTTGCGTTCTCAAGGCGTTACCTTGCCTTTTACTGATGGCGGTGCAAGTACAGATTGGTTAGATGAAATTTCAAGAACCGGATTTACTCAAAATCACAATTTAGCTTTAAAAGGCGGAACTGCTAAAACAAATTATATAGTAAACCTTAATTATGTAAACCAGACAGGAGCTTTTATTAACACCTATAATAAAGAGTACCGATTTTCATTTGATGTTAATCATACCATGTTCAATGATAAGTTAAAGATCAACTTAAGCTTGCTAAATGGTACACAAGATATGGGTATTGAAGAGGATATCGCTGCATATGCTTACAGACAGGCAATGATAAGAAATCCTACCGCTCCTGTGTATAATCCAAATGGCACTTATAACGAAGATCCTAACAAACTTCAGTATTACAACCCGGTAGCCATTCTGAATGAAACGACACAGGACAGAAATAGTACATGGCAAAGATTTACGGCTAATCTGACTCTGGATTTATTGCCAGGTTGGGATGTAAGTGCGCAGCTTTCAAAAAATAAAAATACCGCTTTAAATGGATATGCCGAAACCAAACAACATTATTCAAATACCATAAATAAAAGAAATGGAGTTGCCTCAAGAGCTACAGGAGTTACAGATAATGATTATGTAGAAATAACATCAAAATACCATAAAGATTTAGGCAAACATGATTTTACAATATTAGGCGGTTACAGTTATCAATATACCTTAAATGAGGGATTTGAGGCAAGGAATTCTGATTTTCCAACCGATGCCTTTTCGTATAATAATTTAGAAGCAGGAAATGGTTTGTCAGATGGTATCGCATTCATGGATAGTTATAAAAATGACAGTAAATTAATTGGATTTTTTGGCAGGCTAAACTACAATTATAACAACAAATACGATTTGTTATTTAGTATCAGGCAAGAAGGATCTTCTAAGTTTGGAGAGAATCACAAATGGGGAAATTTCCCGGCGGTTTCTGCAGGATGGAGTATTAATAAAGAATCTTTTCTAAAAGATGTTACTGCTATAAATACTTTAAAATTAAGGGGAGGTTATGGAGAAACAGGCGTAATACCTAATGACCCTTATATGTCAATGACCTTGTACAATTATGAGGGCTATTTCTTTAGTAACGGAAAATGGGTCAAAGGTTTAGAGCCGGTAAGTAACCCAAATCCTGATTTACGTTGGGAGAAAACCGCTGAGATAAATATTGGTCTTGATTTTGGATTTTTCGACAATAGAATTACAGGAAGCTTTGATGTTTATAATAAAAAAACAAGTGATATGTTATGGGATTATAAAGTACCAACTCCTCCTTATTTGTTTCCTCAAATTACTGCAAATGTTGGAAAAATGGAAAATAAAGGATTTGAAATTCTTCTTAATACAATCCCGGTTAAAACAAAAGATTTTCTTTGGAGCTCTTCAATGACTTTTTCGCACAATAAAAATAAGCTGACGAGTCTTTCTAATGATTTATATAAAATTGAAGGAGATTTTTTGAATACAGGAAATACAGGAGATCCAATTTCATTTGAAACACATCGATTAGAAGTAGGACAACCAATAGGTAATTTTTGGGGATTAAAATCTGTAGATATTACTACCGATGGAAAATGGATTGTTGAATTGCCTGACGGAACAAGAAAAACACTTACTACAGAAATGTATAACGACAATAATAAGCAATATTTAGGAAATGGTATTCCGCAATATTATGCCGGGTGGACCAATACTTTTACGTACAAAAAATTTGACCTAAGTGTTGTATTAACAGGAGCTTTCGATTTTCAAATACTAAATACACAGCGTATGTTTTACGAAAATCCAACCATTGCTTATAATATGTTAGATAGTGCATATGATAAAGTGTATGATAAAGCCGTATTAAACTACAACCAAACCTATGTAAGTTATTATGTTGAACAAGGAGATTATGTAAAAGTAGATAATGTAACCTTCTCGTATAATTTTGATGTAAAACCATTCAAAATTATAAATGCAATGCGTTTGTATGTGTCTGGAAATAACTTAGCCACATTTACAAAATATAAAGGGTTAGATCCGGAAATAAAGAGAAAAGAACCTTTGTCCCAAGGAATGGATAATAGAGATAAATATCCAAGTTCCAGAGGCATCACACTAGGTTTAAATGTAACTTTTTAAATTAAATCAAAATGAAAAATAAAAATATAGTATACAAAATCCTTATTTCGGGCTTATTTCTTTTAGGAACAGGATGTACAAATTTAGATGAGACCGTTTATGACAAAGTAAGTGCCGAGGATACTAAATTAACTTCGGAAGATTTAGCCAGTATTATTGCACCAGCATACAACTCATTTAGACAAATTTATTCAGATTGGGATGCTATTTACAATCTTTATGAAGATTCATCAGATCTAATGGTAACACCTCAAAGAAACGGTATTGGCTGGGGAGATTATTACATTACAATGCATAAACATACCTGGGGTACCGCGCTTCCTATGGCCGAAGGTAACTGGTATTATATGTTTACAGGAGTAAATAAAGTCAATAGAGCGATATATCAACTACAGCAAATAGAAGGTGTTGAAAACAAAGAAAATATCATTCAGGAATTACGAGCATTAAGAGCAATTTATTACTATTTGCTATTAGATAATTTTAGAAATGTTCCTATTGTAACCTCATATGTCAATCCTCCGGGATATTTACCAGTTCAAAATACAGGAAAAGAAGTATATGATTTTGTAGAAAAAGAATTAAAAACAGCTTTACCTTATTTAAGCGATAAGAATAATTCTTCGACTTATGGTAAAATCAATCAGTGGGCTGTAAAAATGACTTTGGCAAAATTGTATCTCAATGCCGGTGTTTATTTAGGAACACCTAAATGGGATGAAGCTTTGGCTCAGGTTAATGATGTTATCAATAATGGTGGTTTTAGATTGAACTCTAATTATCGAGACAATTTCATTATAAAAAATGAATTTTCTACAGAACAAATATTATCAATCCCTTACGATCAGGTGAAAGCTCCGGGAACAAGCTGGCCGTACAGAACATTGGCAGCGGCAAGTCAGGCCACTTATGATTTGGCAGGAGGTCCCTGGAACGGAACTGGCGGAATACCTCAGTTCATAGATACTTACGATCCGGATGATCAACGATTAAAAGACTGTTGGCTAGGAGGTAAACAATTTACAAGTAAAGGAGAGCCAATAATGTTAGACGATAAAGTAACACAATTTGAATATATCAATTATATGACCAGTGTAGATGGTTGTGAGCCAAATGAAGGTTACAGAATGGTGAAATATGAAATTGGTCCGGGTGTTGTAGGACAAGCCAGTAATGATGTCCCTTTTTACAGATTAGCAGATGCTATGATGATCAAAGCGGAGTGCCTGTTAAGAAAAGGCGATGCTGGCGGAGCCGCGGCCATTGTTACTGAAGTCAGACAAAGAAATTTTAAAAATACCAATCCTGCCAAAGCTGTAGTATCAGGTGCAAAACTTTTAGGAGGAAGTGTGTATAAATACGGAACTTATGAGGCCGGAGTGATTACCAATTACGAAGGAGGTGCAGATATTCAGTATGGTGGTTTTCTTGACGAATTAGCGTGGGAATTTGTTGGAGAAGCGCATAGAAGACAAGATCTAATACGATTTGGAATATACTCAACAAAATCCTGGTTTTCTAAAAAAGGAGATGCTAACGATAGTTTCAGAGCTATTTTCCCAATTCCACAGTCAGAAATGGCTAAGAACAGCAACTTAAAGCAAAATCCTGGTTACTAACCAGCCTTAAAATATTAAGACATTACAAGTTGGTTACTTGTAATTATAAGTGTGTGAAAAGCTGTTCCTTCTTTAGGAATGGCTTTTCATTTTTTAATGGTTAACTGTAAAGTTTGTCATTTCGAAGAATGAGAAATCACACTAGAAACTCGACAAAGAATAACCGTTCAGTTTGTCATCCCGGGGAACGAGGACACAAGCGATAGCGAACTGGTGAAGCAATCTTCGCAAGAAACTCACACACAGTACTTCATAAATTGTCGAGCTACTAACGGAGATCTCTCGTTCCTCGGGATGACAAAAATGCGCAGACAACTATAGGCTTTAGCCAAAAATGCAAATATTCGGCTAAAGCCTTTTTAATTCCGTAATAAACACCTCCAGCTAAAGCTGGGGGCTATTCAATAATTTTTAATTTAGAATATTTCTTATACCCAACAAAACTATGTTTGTTTAAAATAAGTGAAACGCCTTTTTAGGTAAAGAAAACTTATGTTTCTATGTGTTTAAAAATTAAACTACAAAGTAAAAAACTAAAACTGCGCGCGATAATGCGAAGGCGAAATACCTTTCAATTCCTTAAACTTTCTGTTGAAATTCGCAATATCCTGAAATCCGCAAAGTTCAGAAATAGAAGCAATCGAAAGATCTTTTTTGTTGTGCAGCAATTTACAGGCGTTTTCAATTCTTATTTCAATCAAAAACTGAAAGAAAGTCTTGTTGGTACGCTTTTTAAAATAACGGCAAAACGCATTTTTGCTCATATTCGCTTTTTCCGCCACTTCGTCTAAAGTAATATTCTGGTGGTAATATTCGATCGCATATTCAAAAACAGCACTCATTCGGCGGCCTTCATCATCAGTATATTTCTTCTTGTAGACAAAGGAAGAAAGAGGCGTTTTTTCCGAAGAAATAATAATATTTATAATTTTCAGGAAAGAAGCAATACGCTGAATCTTATTCTGTTTTTTTAGTTTATTAAAATGATGCGTAATCTTCTTTTGATTCGAAAGGATCTTCATTCCGTACTCAGAATCTTTAAAAAAATCATCCACAGTACTCATATCATTAAGACTAAAAAAGTCCTTTCCAAAAGAAGTTTTTGTAAAAAACAAAGTCAGCATAACCGATTCCGGACTTGCTTCGACATTACTTCTAAAAACATGAGGAACATTCTCACCAATTACTAAAATGTCTTCTTCCTTATAATCGTTTATCGAATCCCCAACAATTAAAGTTCCCGATCCTTTTGCAATATAACTAATCTGAATTTCTTCATGCTGGTGCAATTGATCGTAGAAAACACGCTCGATGTCTTCCTGATAAATTAGAGCTTCTCTTTCGGTTTTGGGTATTTTAAAAGGCAGGATTTTCAACGTGATTTTTTTTAGATATGTAAATATTAACAAAAAAAACAGATTATACAATAGATGTGGTAATATAGTATTGATAAAGGCTAATAATCACACAGGAGCCATTTTGTTTAAGCTTTATTTTTGATAAAAATTAAGAATATGAAAATAAATTGGGAAGGCGTAATGCCAGCTGTAACAACAAAATTTACAGCAGAAGGTCAACTGGACCTCGTAATGTTCGAGAAGAATATTAAAGCACAAATTGATGCTGGAGTTAATGGAATCATACTTGGCGGAACTCTTGGAGAAGCCAGTACATTGACTAAAGAAGAAAAAGAAGTTTTAATAAACAACACTTTAAGAATTGTCGAAGGAAAAATTCCGGTTATTGTAAACATTGCAGAGCAAACTACCAGTGAAGCCATAACTTTAGCCAAACGTGCCGAAGAGCTAGGCGTAAACGGTTTAATGTTATTGCCGCCAATGCGATACAAAGCAACAGATCACGAAACGGTGGTTTATTTTAAAGAAATTGCAAAAAGCACATCATTGCCCATTATGATTTACAATAATCCTGTAGATTATAAAATCGAGGTCACACTTGATATGTTTGAAGAACTTTTAAAACTCGAAAACATTCAGGCAGTAAAAGAATCCACCAGAGACATTAGTAATGTAACCAGAATCAGAAACCGTTTTGGCAATAGATTAAAAGTGCTTTGTGGGGTCGATACTTTGGCACTTGAAAGTTTAGTAGCCGGAGCCGATGGCTGGGTTGCAGGTTTAGTAGTAGCATATCCGGCAGAGACAGTGGCAATTTACAAATTGGTAAAAGCAGGGAAACTAGCCGAAGCGTTGGAAATTTACAGATGGTTTATGCCATTATTAGAATTGGATATTTCTCCTCAATTGGTTCAAAATATAAAACTGGCCGAAGTAGCCACAGGACTTGGAACAGAAAACGTAAGAGCACCAAGATTACCATTACAAGGATCAGAAAGAGAACGTGTTTTGTCGATCATTGATTTAGCAATGAAAAACAGACCCGTATTGCCGGCCTATAAAAGTATTTAATTAAAGTTTAAAAGAAAGCGATGACTACAGGAAAAAATTATATTGGAGATGTGCTTTCCGCAAAAGGTAAAACAACATACAAAACAATAAATCCGGAACAAAACTCTGAGAACGAAACTGTTTTTTATGAAGCTACAGAAGAAGAAATTAATCAGGCCGTAAAACTGGCAGAAGAAGCTTTTAAAACATACGGAACAATTGCCGACGTAAAAAAAGCCGATTTCCTGGACGCCATTGCCGAAGAAATTGAAGCCCTTGGCGAAGATTTATTAACCACTTATATTCAGGAATCAGGTCTTCCTGCCGGAAGAGCAAATGGTGAACGGGGCAGAACAACCGGACAACTTAGAGCATTTGCCACTATGTTAAGAGAAGGTTCATGGGTAGAAGCGATCATTAATAAAACAGAAGGCAAACCCGATATTAGAAGATTGCAAATCCCAATAGGACCTGTAGTTGTTTTTGGAGCCAGTAATTTCCCGCTTGCTTTTTCTACAGCGGGAGGAGATACGGCAAGTGCATTAGCCGCAGGTTGTCCTGTGGTGGTAAAATCACATCCGCTTCATGCCGGAACAGGGGAGTTAGTCGCTTCGGCAATTATCAAAGCCGCCAAAAGAACCGGAATGCCAAATGGTGTTTTTTCTAATCTTAACAGCCGTGGTATAGAAGTAGGTGTAGCTTTGGTCGAAAATCCATCAATTAAAGCAGTCGGTTTTACAGGAAGCATAAAAGGAGGTACTGCACTTTGCAAAATTGCCGCCAACAGAGCTATTCCAATTCCGGTTTATGCAGAAATGGGAAGTATAAATCCGGTACTCGTTTTTCCTTCAGCTTTAAAAGCAGATGCTGAAAAATGGGCTAAAAATTATGCTGCTTCAATCGTTGCCGGTACAGGGCAATTTTGTACAAATCCCGGGCTTATTTTAGGAATAAAAAGCAATGAGTTAGATCATTTTATTACTATTTTAGCTTTAGAGACAGACAAATTAGAGCCAACCTGCATGCTGCATCCCAACATTAAAAATCAATACGAAAGCCTAAAATCAGAAGTGCTTGGGCAAGAAGGATATACGCAGCAAACTACTTTAGATAAAGAAGTCAAACCAAATTATGCCTTGCAAAATGTCATTACGGTGGATGGCGAAACTTTCTTAAAAAACAAGACATTTCACAAAGAAGTTTTTGGTCCTTTTTCGGTAGTAGTCAAATGTGATGATGTTCAGCAACTTAATACAATTATACACGATTTAGAAGGACAATTGACCGGTACCGTTTTAAATGCTGATGTACAGGAATTTGATGATTTTAAAGCAGTAATCGAAAACCTTAAAAACAAAGTAGGCCGATTAATTTTCAATAATGTTCCAACAGGAGTTGAGGTTTGTTCAGGAATGACACACGGCGGACCTTTTCCGGCAAGTTCAGACAGCAAATTTACATCTGTAGGATTAACAGCCGTGAAAAGATGGGTTCGTCCGGTAACTTTTCAGGATTGGCCGGATCAGTTACTGCCAGACGCTTTACAGGATAAAAATCCGTTAAATATTACCAGAACTGTAAACGATATACTAACAAAGAATCCAATATAATTTATGCCAAGAAAAACCTTTTTTTGTGTTGATGCACATACTTGCGGAAATCCGGTAAGAGTTGTAGCTGGTGGCGGTCCCAATTTGGTTGGAAACAATATGAGTGAGAAACGTCAGCATTTTTTAAAAGAATACGACTGGATTCGTAAAGGGCTTATGTTTGAACCCCGTGGTCATGATATGATGAGCGGCAGTATTTTGTATCCGCCAAGTGATCCTGAAAATGATTTCGGAATTTTATTTATCGAAACTTCGGGCTGTTTACCTATGTGTGGTCACGGAACTATCGGAACTATAACTATTGCAATAGAGGAAGGTTTGGTAATCCCAAAAATTCCCGGAAAAATTAAGATGGAAGCCCCTGCAGGTCTCGTACAGATCGAATACCAGCAAACCGGTAAAAAAGTAGACTGGGTACGTTTGACCAATGTAAAATCGTATCTCGCAGCAGAAGGCCTTACTGTTGATTGTCCGGAATTAGGCGAAATTGTTTTTGATGTCGCTTATGGCGGAAACTATTATGCCATTGTAGATCCGCAAAAGAATTTCTCAGGCATTCAGGATTTTACAGCCGGAAAAATTGTGCAGTACAGTCAGGAAGTCCGCAAACGCATCAACGAGAAATATCCTAATATGTTCATTCACCCTGAAAATGATACCATTCGAGATGTAAGCCATATGTTGTGGACAGGAGATCCAATCGATCCTGCTTCTTCAGGTAGAAATGCCGTTTTTTACGGAGACAAAGCCATTGACCGTTCGCCATGCGGCACCGGAACTTCAGCCAGAATTGCACAGCTTCATGCCAAAGGAAAACTAAAAAAAGGAGAAGATTATATTCATGAAAGTTTTATCGGGAGCAAATTTATTGGCAGGGTAGTAGAAGAAACTTCTATAGGAGCTATCAAAGCCATAGTACCAAGTATTCAGGGCTGGGCAAAAGTGTACGGTTATAATAATATCATCATTGACGAAGATGATGATCCGTATGCTTTTGGTTTTCAGGTGATTTAAAAAAAATGATAATATAAAAAATTCATTGGTTTACAGAAAAACTTCTTGCCAATGAATTTTTAAATTTAGATACTAATGAAAAAAGTAAGTATAATTGGCGGAGGGATAATAGGCTTGTGTTCAGCTTATTATTTAGCCAAAGAAGGTTATGAAGTAGTTGTTTTTGATAAATCAGATATGAGCGACGGCTGTTCTTACGGAAATGCAGGAATGATCGTTCCTTCGCATATAATTCCGCTTGCACAGCCCGGCATGATTGCACAGGGAATAAAATGGATGTTTGACAGCCAGAGTCCGTTTTATGTAAAACCCAGATTAAACATGGATTTAATGAAATGGGGATTACAATTCTACAAACACGCCAACTTAAGTCATGTCGAAAAAGCGATGCCTGCACTTTGCAACTTATCGCTTTTGAGTAAAGAACTCTATCAGGATTTAGCCAAAGAAAATAATTCGTTTTTCTACGAAGAAAAAGGACTTCTGATGCTTTATAAAACCGAAAAAACGGGAGAAGAAATTCAACACGAAGGAATATTGGCAGAAAAATTAGGATTAGAAGTTGATTTTCTTTCAAAAGAAGAAGTTTCAAAATTAGAAACAGGAACCGTTACCAATGTTATTGGCGGTGTACATTACAAAAGTGACGCACACGTATATCCTCAAAAATTCATGCAATTCATCAAAGACGAACTCAATCGCCTGAAGGTAAAAATTCATGCACAAACCACCGTAAATGATTTTGTTTTAAAAAATAATGAGGTTGCCGAAATCATAACCGACAAAGGTAATTTTTCTACCGATGAGGTTGTTTTGGCCACAGGATCATGGAGTCCGCATATTGCCAAAAAACTGAATGTCAATATTTCGATATTACCGGGAAAAGGATATAGTTTTACGCTTAACGATCAAAACCATAAACCTTCGATCCCAACAATTCTATGTGAAGGAAAAGTTGCCGTAACCCCAATGAATAATGATATCCGTTTTGGAGGAACTATGGAAATTACGCATACCAATGACACCAAAATCAATCAAAACAGGCTACAGGGAATTGTGAATTCGGTAAATGATTTTTATCCCGATTTAAAAATTGAAATGCCAAAAGAAGAAGATACCTGGTTTGGTTTCAGACCTTGTACGCCATCAGGAATGCCCATCATTGCGAGAGATAAAAAACTTAAAAATTTAACCGTAGTCACAGGACACGCCATGATGGGATTAAGTCTGGCGCCTGCAACGGGTAAAATAGTAGCAGAAATCATTTCCGGAAAAACTACTTCGGTAGATACCCAAATGTTTCAACTCTAAAAAATCAGCTTCATTTCTAACGAAACTTGAAGCTGATTTTTTTTAGTCCCAGCCCCAGCGGGGCGATATGTTTGTAGAAATTAATTATCTAGTTTGGTAAAACCCCAGCGGGGTGACCTATTTCTGAGCAAAATATATATCGCTCCGCTGGAGCTCTAGAACTGATCTATGAATTGGCTATAAATATTTCGCTCCTCTGGAGCTAATATCATGATGGTTATTTTTCTCGCAGATTTAGCAGATTTATTGTGAAATGTATTTAATCCTTTAAATCTGCGAGAGAAATAATTTGTTATTAATGGTATGAATTAATTTCAGCCCCAGCGGGGTGAGATGTTTATAGAAATTAATTACCCCGTTTGGTAAGACCCCAGCGGGGTGACCTATTTCTGAGCAAAATATATATCGCTCCGCTGGAGCTCTAGTACTGAGATCTATGAATTGGCTATAAATATTTCGCTCCTCTGGAGCTAATATCATGATGGTTATTTTCTCTCACAGATTTAGCAGATTTATTTTGAAATGTATTTAATCCTTTAAATCTGTGAGATAAATAATTTGTTATTAATGGTATGAATTAATTTCAGCCCCAGCGGGGCGATATATTTATAGAAATTAATTACCCCGTTTGGTAAAACCCCAGCGGGGTGACATATTTCTCAGCAATATATACCGTTCCGCTGAAGCTTTAATACTGAACGTATGAATTTTTCTATAAATATACCGCTCCTCTGGAGCTTCACCATGAATAGCAACTAACAACATAAATTCTAAATACTAACCACATTTAAAATTTAAAAAACAGATTACCGTATTCCTAAACAAAAAACAACCAAAAAACAAACCAAAAAATGACAGACAATAACAAGGAAGAATTTAAAAAAGAACTCGGGCTTCTCGACGGAACCATGCTTGTAGTAGGTTCTATGATTGGGTCAGGAATATTTATCGTAAGTGCCGATATCGCCAGACAAGTAGGTTCAACAGGCTGGCTGATTTTGATATGGCTTATTTCAGGAATCATTACTATGATTGCAGCAGTAAGTTATGGAGAATTAAGCGCCATGTTTCCTAATGCCGGCGGGCAATACGTTTATCTTAAAGAAGCGTATAATAAACTAATCGCCTTTTTATACGGCTGGAGTTTTTTTGCTGTCATTCAAACCGGTACCATTGCGGCGGTTGGTGTGGCATTTTCGAAATTTACAGCCTATTTAATTCCGGCGGTAAGTGATGAGAATATTATCTACGAAATGGGAAGCTTTAAGCTCAATGTAGCGCAAATAGTATCTATCGTAACCATTATTTTTCTGACCTATCTAAATACGCGGGGAGTAAAAAACAGTAAGATTTTACAAACCATTCTGACCATCATCAAAATAGTATCAATTTTAGGATTAATTATTTTCGGATTAACATTAGCCGCAAAATCTTCTGTATGGAATGCCAACTGGACAGATGCGTGGACACCGCATTCTTTTAATCCCGAAACAGGTTCCTGGTTTCCAATAGGAGGAACAGCTTTAATCTCGGGAATTTCTGCAGCGATGGTAGGAACTTTATTCTCCAGTGATTCCTGGACAGGGGTAACTTTTATAGCAGGAGAAATTAAAAATCCAAAACGAAATGTGGGTTTAAGCATGTTTCTGGGAACTTTGATCGTAACCATCATTTATGTACTGACCAATATAATGTATGTAGCGGTTATTCCGCTTAGCGAAATTGCCGGCGCAAAATCAGATAGGGTAGCTGTGGTTGCTTCGGATTATATTTTTGGCGATATCGGGACGCTTATTATTGCTTTAATGATTATGATTTCGACTTTTGCCTGCAATAACGGTTTGATTATGGCCGGAGCCAGAGTATATTATACCATGGCGAATGATGGTTTGTTCTTTAAAAAAGCAGCAATATTAAACCATGCCAGCGTTCCTGCCTGGGCACTTTGGGCACAATGTTTATGGGCTTCTGTATTATGCCTTACGGGAAAATATGGTGATTTATTAGACTTTGTCATTATTATAGTACTGATTTTTTACATTCTTACGATTTACGGTATTATCATTCTACGCAAAAAAATGCCCGATGCAGTTCGTCCCTATAAAGCCATCGGATATCCTTTTTTACCGTTGCTCTATATTGTAATTGCTTCGGCGGTTTGTATTTCGTTATTGTTTACCAAATTCTCCACCTGTGGCTGGGGTGTTTTAATTATGCTGATGGGAATTCCAATCTATTATTTGATAAAAGAAAAAACACCAAATTAATCTTTCACGTCCTAACAGGTTTTTTATAACCTGTTAGGTCTTATACATCAATACCTTGCCTATTGACAAACTTTGCGGTAGATACACGGCTATTGTCTCTACGATATGCATTTAATAACTGATTTTCCTCACATTTTAATTTCGAAGGGTAATATAATATTAGTATTTGTTAATATTAACCCATAGATCTCAATAAATAATATATATTTTTATTAATATTTAAATTATGAGAACAACTAGTAAAAAAATAAGTGTATTTTTAACACTTTCGTATTGTTTAATCGCTCAGGCTCAGGGAACTTTGAAAGAATATAAGAAAGCGAACGCTGTAGATTCTTTATTCAAAAATAAAGTAATTAATACTCCAAAAGAGTTTCACTGGGTTGGAAATGACTATGTGTGGTATAGTAATAACCTGTTAAAAGGAAAAGAATTTCTTTTGGTCGATACCAAACAGCAAAAACAGGTACAAGCTTTTGATCACCATAAATTAGGGCAGTCCCTTTCAAAAATATTGGGTAAGGAAGTAGACGCAAAAGATCTTCCGATTGAAAATTTAGAATTTGACAAAACCTTGTCAACACTTGTTTTTACAACAGATACACTGAAACTTTCATACAATTTAAACAACTACGAATTAAAAAAATTAGGTGCTTATAAAAAGCCTTTAAAAACAAATGATTATTGGGGCGGTAACTTCGATGAACTCGGAAATAAACCCGTAGGTTCTCCGGATTCTTTGCACACTGCATTCATAAAGGATTATAATTTATATATAAAAAATAAAAAAACTAAAGTAGAAACACAGCTAAGTTATGATGGCTCAAAAGGTTTTTATTATTCATCATATATGCAATGGTCGCCCAATAGTGCCGAAATTATGGCGTACAAAGTAAGACCTGGCGAAGAACATAAAATTTATTTTGTAGAATCAAGTCCAAAAGATCAGTTTCAGCCAAAATTGCAAACAAGGGATTATTTAAAACCAGGCGATCAATTACCATTTAAAAGTCCGCAGTTGTTTGTTGTTGCTACAAAAAAACAGATTCCCGTGGCAACCGATTTATTTCAGCAGCAATACGATCTTTCGGGAATAGAATGGAAAGACGACAGCAGCAGTTTTACTTTTGAATACAATCAAAGAGGACATCAGGTTTATCGTGTTCTGGAGGTAAATGCAACAACAGGAAAAGTCAAAATTATTATAGAAGAAACCAGCCCGACTTTTGTGGAATACAGCGGAAAAAGATATCGTTTTGACAGCAAAAAAAGCAACGAAATCATTTGGGCATCAGAACGTGATGGATGGAATCATTTGTATTTATACGATGCACTTACAGGTAAAGTAAAGAATCAGATCACAAAAGGTAACTGGCCAGTTAGACAAGTAATTAAAGTAGATGAAGAAAAGAAACAAATCTATTTTACCGCAAGCGGATTAGACAAAGATCAGGATCCGTATTTATTGCAGTTTTGCCGAATTGATTTTAACGGAAAAAACTTCACAAGATTAACCACAGAAAACGGGAATCATAAAGTAACCTTTTCACCGGATTATAAATATTATGTCGATCAGTATTCACGTGTCGATGAGGCACCAATTACGGTTTTAAAAAGTGTCGATACTCAAAAGACTATTGTAGCAATGCAAAAAGCAGATATTACTGAATTACAGAAAACAGGCTGGGTAGCACCGGAAGTTTTTACTGCTAAGGGAAGAGACGGAAAAACAGATATTTGGGGAGTTATTGTGCGTCCGACAACTTTTGATCCTAATAGAAAATATCCTATTATCGAATATATTTATGCGGGGCCTCAGGATTCCTTTGTTCCAAAGAATTTTCAGCCTTATTACTGGGCAATGTCCTCGCTGGCAGAATTAGGATTTATTGTAGTGCAGATTGACGGAATGGGAACATCCAATCGTTCAAAAGCTTTTCATGATGTTTGTTTCAAAAATTTAAAAGACGGAGGTTTCCCGGACAGAAAACTCTGGATGAAAGCTGCAGCAGCCAAATATCCTTATATGAATATTGATAAAGTAGGCATTCACGGTACATCGGCCGGAGGACAAAATGCCGGAGCCGCTTTGGTATTTAACTCTGATTTTTATGATGTTGCCGTAGCATCTTGCGGCTGTCACGATAATCGAATGGATAAAATGTGGTGGAATGAACAATGGATGGGTTATCCTGTTGGTCCGGAATACGAAGCTTGCTCGAATACTACCCATGCTGCACAACTCAACGGTAATCTGATGTTAATTGTTGGAGAATTAGACGATAACGTTGATCCGGCATCTACCATGCAATTTGCAAACGCCTTGATTAAAGCCAATAAAAATTTCGAATTAGTGACTGTTCCCGGAATGGGACATTCGGCCGGAGGCGATTATGGCGAGCGCAAACGCAGAGACTATTTTGTACAGCATTTGTTGGGAGTTACGCCACCAGCATGGAGTGAAGTGTATAAGTAAGAAACGTGTAAAAAGAATTATATTATGAAAAGATACAGGCTATTTATTTGTGTAATGATAAGTTTTTGGGCATCGGGTTCAACAGCTGTAATGGCACAAGGAGGCGATCAGATTTTAGACGGAATTGGAGAAACAGGATTAATTGCGCGCTACATTTTTGATGGCAATGCAAAAGACTGGTCAAGAAATAATTTACACGGAAAAATTCAGGATTCTCAAGCCAAGTTTGTCAATGACGAGCAGTTTGGTAAAGTACTTTCTTTGCCGGCTGATGCAAAAGCTTTTGTGACACTTCCGGGTGAAGCTTTGATAGGAGAGGAATCCCTTACGGTATCAGGATGGATTTATTTACGTTCGGCACAAAAGGGTCAGCATTTTTTTGATTTCGGAAAAAGTACCAATGCGCATTTATTCGTTGCACCAACAGGAACCGAAAGTGCAGGCTTTCAGGCAGAAGTAAACAATGAATCAGGCGCAAAATACAAAACAAATGCCCCGGCTCTGGAAACAGATAAATGGTATCATTTGGTAGTGGTCATCAATATTCCGTCCAAATCAATTAGCACTTACGTAAATGGATTGCAGGTAAGCGAAACTAAAAACGTAGCACTGAATCTAGATCAGTTATTCGATAATAAATCAGGAGAAAAAAATACGCTTTATATTGGGAAATCACTAACAGCCGATGCGCCTTCTCTTAATGCTAAATTGCATGATTTCAGAATTTATCGTGTTCCTTTAAACGAAAAACAAATAGCCAGAATTTATCATAATTCCTTAAAAGAAAATCAGGAAGAAGAAACAGAAGAAGAACAGGTAAAAGACCTTCCATCTTTTTCTAAAACTACGCCACAGCTTTACAATCAATATTTAACAAGCGTCTCCGATATCACAGTAGAAACCGGAGTTGGTTTTTTACCCCGATTACCAAGTTATATAAAAGGAGTGTATAAAAACGGAGTTCAGGGTCCTGAAGTTCGTGTCATCTGGCCTGCACCAACAGACAATAGTCAGGTATTAAAAACGGGACAATATACCGTAACAGGAACCATTGCCGGAACAGATTTAAAACCTAAGGCCATTGTAACCGTAATAAATGCGAAAAAAACCGCCACACCGGAACGTAAACTAGAAGTATTTCATCTCGATCAGGTTTCCCTGAATAATGACCTTGACGGAAACCAGACAAAATTTATAGAGAACCGCAATAAATTCATCACCACACTGGCGACAACAGACCCTGATTCATTTCTTTATATGTTTCGTAATGCCTTTGGGCAAGCACAGCCAACAGGAGCAGAACCTCTTGGCGTTTGGGACACGCAGGAAACAAAACTACGCGGACATGCCACCGGACATTACTTAACGGCAATTGCTCAGGCGTATGCAAGTACAGGTTATGATCAGTCGCTTCAGGCTAATTTCAAAGACAAAATGGAGTATATGGTGAATACACTATATCAGTTAGAACAGTTATCCGGACAACCAAAAGAGGCTGGAGGTAAATCTGTGTCAGATCCAACAGCTGTACCTTTTGGTCCCGGAAAAACTAGCTATGACTCAGATTTAAGTCCGGAAGGTATTCGTACCGATTACTGGAATTGGGGAAAAGGATTCATTAGTGCTTACCCGCCGGATCAGTTTATTATGCTTGAAAACGGAGCCACTTACGGAGGACAAAAAACTCAAATTTGGGCACCTTATTATACGTTGCATAAAATTCTTGCCGGTTTAATGGATGTCTACGAAGTAAGCGGTAACGAAAAAGCACTTGAAACGGCCAAAGGTATGGGAGACTGGGTATATGTACGTATGAAAAAATTACCTACCGAAACCCTGATAAGCATGTGGAACCGATATATAGCGGGAGAATTTGGCGGAATGAATGAAGCCATGGCAAGATTGTACAGAATTACAAAAGATCCTCATTATCTAGAAGTTGCACAACTTTTTGACAATATCAAAGTATTTTATGGCGATGCAAATCATTCACACGGATTGGCTAAAAATGTGGACACTTTCCGCGGATTGCATGCCAATCAGCACATTCCGCAAATTATGGGAGCGCTGGAAATGTACCGCGATTCTAATACACCGGAATATTACAATGTAGCAGATAACTTTTGGTACAAAACCGTAAACGATTATATGTACACGATTGGCGGAGTTGCCGGCGCACGTAATCCTGCCAATGCAGAATGTTTTATCAGTCAGCCCGCTACGATTTATGAAAACGGTTTTTCATCAGGAGGTCAAAACGAGACTTGCGCTACGTATAACATGCTGAAACTAACCGGAGATCTTTTCCTTTACGATCAGCGTGCCGAGTATATGGATTACTACGAACGCGGACTTTACAATCACATTCTGGCTTCTGTAGCACAAGACAGCCCTGCCAATACGTATCATGTGCCGTTACGTCCGGGCTCTGTAAAACAGTTTGGCAACGCACACATGACGGGTTTTACTTGTTGCAACGGAACGGCTATTGAAAGCAATACAAAATTTCAGAATTCGATTTATTTTAAAAGTGCAGATACCAATACATTGTATGTCAACTTGTATGTGCCATCCACTTTAGAATGGACAGAAAAGAAGGTAACAATAGTACAAACAACTGATTTTCCTAACGAAGATTTTACCCAATTGACTATTAAAGGGAATGGAAAATTTGACGTTAAAGTTCGTGTACCATATTGGGCAACCAAAGGATTTTTCGTAAAAATAAATGGTAAACAGGAAAAAGTAACGGCACAACCGGGAAGCTATCTTACCCTAAAACGCAAATGGAAAGACGGAGATACAATCGAGTTACGTATGCCGTTTCAGTTTCATTTAGAATCGGTAATGGATCAGCAAAATATCGCCAGTTTATTTTACGGCCCAATATTGCTTGCAGCGCAGGAACCTGAACCAAGAAAAGACTGGCGCAAAGTAACATTAGACGTTAAAGATATCAGCAAATCAATACAAGGAGATCCTAAGAAATTAGAATTCAATATCGACGGAATTGTGTACAAACCCTTTTACGAAAGCTACGGCCGCCATTCGGTTTATCTGGATGTTACCTTAAAATAGGATATGTAATACAGCTAAAAAATAATGCCACAGATTACACAGATTCGCACTGATTAAAAATCATTTTAATCCTTTAATCTGTGGCAAAAAATATTCAGAATCATCAAACTAAAAACATGAAAAAATATTTTCTAACCCTTTTTTTATTTTTAGCAATGGCAGCTCAATCATTTGCAAACGATCTTATTGATGTTATCAATACTTTTCAGGCAGATAAAACAGCCTTGCAGAATTTTTATTCGAATAACGAATCAGAAGAATATTATGAGCGTTTTTCTAAATTTTACGCCGACTGGGCTAAAACCGTAAAGAATATTGATTTTAAAAATTTATCAAAAGACGGAAAAGTTGATTATTTATTATTGAAAAACCTGATCAGTAAAGAAGATTATTTTTTACAAATAGAATACAAATCGTATAAAGAAGTGTCTTTGGTTTTGGATTTTTCAGCTGATATTACTGTTTTTATTCAGGAAAGAAGAAGAGGGAAAAGACCGGTTTCGAGTCAATTAGCAAAAGCCTTTGATCTTGCCGGAACGAGTATTGACAAGAAAACAGAGCAATTAAAAAATAAACCTTTCAAAGATTGGTTTGCAGCAGATAAAGCAGCGAAAACCGTTGGGGCTTTCGAAAAATCTTTAAAAGAAGCTTATGAGTTTTATTACAGTTATGATCCTGATTTTACGTGGTGGATGCAAAAACCGTATAAAGACCTTTCAGAAAAACTCAAAGTTTACGAGGAATTTCTAAGAACAAACTACTCTAAAACAAGCATAAAAGATGATGGAAGCGGCATTATAGGAAAACCAATTGGAAGAGATGCTATCATTAAAAGTTTAGCATACGAGTATATTCCGTATTCGCCGGAAGAATTGATTGCCACAGCCCAAAATCAATTTGAATGGTGCAAGAAAGAAATGATCAAAGCCGCTACAGAATTAGGTTATGGAAATGACTGGAAAAAAGCTTTAGAGCATGTAAAAGATACTTATGTTCCTGCAGGCCAACAGCCACAAGCCATTACTGATTTATACAATCAATCGGTTAAATTTATTGAAGACAGAGATTTAATCACTTTGCCGGATTTGACCAAAGAAACCTGGCAGATGATTATGATGACGCCGGAACGCCAGAAAATAAATCCGTTTTTTACAGGAGGATGGGAAATCAGTATTTCGTATCCAACCGAAGATATGGATCAGAAAGACAAGTTAATGAGTATGCGCGGTAATAATCCGAACTTTTCCTTTGCGACTGTACAGCACGAATTATTACCGGGACATAATTTGCAGTTTTTCATGAACAGCCGTTATAAATCCTATCGTCAGCCTTTTGATACTCCGTTTTGGATGGAAGGCTGGGCATTGTATTGGGAAATCAACCTTTGGAACAAACAATTTCCGCAAACACCCGAGCAAAAATTAGGCATGTTATTTTGGAGAATCCACCGTTGTGCCCGAATCATTTTTTCATTAAAATACCATTTAGGAGAAATGACACCACAGCAATGTATCGATTTATTAGTGAATGAAGTAGGACATGAAAAAGCCAATGCAGAAGCCGAAGTAAGACGTTCTTTCGCCAGCGGAGACGCACCATTGTATCAGGTCGCTTACATGACAGGAGGATTGCAGTTTTATGCTTTACGAAACGAATTACTGACTAAAGGATGGACAGAAAAACAATTTCACGACCGTGTTTTAAAAGAAAATATAATGCCGGTTGAAATGCTGAGAATTCTGTTAGAAGATTTGCCTGTTGACGAAAATTATAAAACAAACTGGAAATTCTCGACCGATTTCAAATAATTAAAAAGGTTTAAATGGGTCATTAAAAATATAAAACAAAGAGGCTGAAAAGTCGGTTTAAAGGGATTAAAAAATATAAGAATATGAAAAAACTAACATTATTAGCTGCGATTATGTGTTGCTCAATGGCTTCAACTAATCTACACGCGCAGGAGTATTGGGATAAAATTAAAGCTCAGAAATCAACACTTGAAATTGATAAGGGATATCTTAATCTGAGTACCAAGTCATTTCAGCTTAAATTATTAAAATCATCTCAAACAGTAGCTGCGTTATCGCCGGTAAGCAACAAGAACTTTGATTTTACTCCCGGAGAACGATTGTCTATTCGTGATAAAGACGGACTTTATTATCTGGGCGATATCAATTTTAGAATAAAAGAAGCAAACGGGACCTGGAAAAGTTATTCGAGTGCTGCCAAACGAGCTTCGGTAAAAGAATTAGCGGTTTCAGGAACTACATTGGCAGGAGCAGACTTATCGAATGCATTTCCGGCTGGAACTCCGCTTACCGTAAAACGTTATTATGAAGATAAAAACGGCGATTTGGTAATGCGTTTTGAAATTACGAATAATTCAGCAGCGGCAATAGAAATTGGAGCTTTGGGAATTCCAATGGTTTTTAATAATATTCTTGAAGGAAAATCACTGGATGACACGCACGCACAAAATGTATTTTTTGATCCGTACATAGGAAAAGATGCCGGTTATCTCGAAGTAAAAAGATTAAGCGGTCATGGTCCGGCTTTGTTATTACTTCCCGAAGAAAATATGCCATTTGAAGCGTATCGCCCGTTATTGGATGATGCCACGCCAAGAAGTATTGTGTTTGAAGGATTTCATGAATGGATGCCATTAAGTAAAGCCTATGCAGAAAACGAATGGAAATCTGCAGAACAATGGAATACACCTACTTCATTGATTTTGGAACCAGGCGCTTCTAAAAACTTTTCTTTAAAATTAGTTTTGGTTGATGAAATCAAAAATATCCAAAAAACATTAATCGAAAAAGAACGTCCAGTAGCGATAGGAATTCCGGGTTATGTATTGCCGGAAGATGTAGACGGCAAACTTTTTTTACAATATAAAAAAGCAGTAAAATCATTTAAAATTGAACCGGAAGGTGCTTTGACAATTGAGGCTAAAGGTAAAAATGACAAAGGATATTTTCAATATTCAGTACACGGGAAAAAATGGGGCAGAGCCAGATTGACAGTAACTTATGAAGATGGATTACAGCAAACCATTAACTATAAAATAATTAAATCTGAGAAAGATGTTGTGGCAGATTTTGGTCATTTCTCTACAACGGCACAATGGTTTAATGAAAAAAATGATCCTTTTCACAGAAACCCTTCTGTAATCTCGTACGATTACGAAACCAAAAAACAAATAACGCAGGACAGCCGTGTATGGATTGCAGGTTTAAGTGACGAAGGCGGAGCAGGAGGATGGTTAGGTGCTATTATGAAACAATTGATAGAACCCAACAAAGAGGAAATAGTAAAACTGGAAGAATTTGTTGACCACACACTTTGGGGAGGAATTCAGTACAACACAGCTGATACGCTGAAATACGGCGTTAAAAAAAGTGTTTTTTATTACGAACCTGCATTAATGCCGGAAGGAACGTACAGCAAGGACGTCAATTATAAAACATGGGCTGCCTGGGACAAAAAAGGATCTGATGATCCGGGAAGATCATACAATTATCCGCACGTTGCCGCTGCACACTGGACAATGTATCGTTTGGCAAGATATCACAAAGGTCTGGTAACCAATCATACCTGGGATTGGTATTTGAAAAATGCCTACGAAACAAGCGTTGCCATGACACGATTAGCCCCTTATTATGCTCAGTTCGGGCAAATGGAAGGAACGGTTTTTTTACTGATTTTGAAAGATTTAAAAACGGAAGGATATACTGAAATGGCAAATGATTTAGAAGCGAAAATGAAAGCAAGAGCCGATCATTGGAGAACACTGAATTATCCGTTTGGAAGTGAAATGCCGTGGGATTCGACAGGTCAGGAAGAAGTATATATGTGGTCCGATTATTTTGGTTATACAGATAAAGCAAATGTTACGCTGGATGCAATTTTGGCCTACATGCCAACAATGCCAAACTGGGCGTACAACGGAAATGCCCGCAGGTATTGGGACTTTTTATACGGAGGAAAATTATCAAGAGTAGAACGTCAGATTCATCATTACGGTTCAGCTTTGAATGCGATACCGGTTTTGGAACAGTTTAAAAAAACACCGGAAGATTTTCATTTGCTAAAAGTAGGTTACGGAGGATTATTAGGCGGAATTTCTAATATTACTGAGGATGGTTTTGGTCCTTCAGCATTTCACTCTTATCCTGAAACCCTGAGAATCGATTATTTATCCGGGGATTATGGTTCCGGCTTCTTTGGTTATGCGGTAAATACGGCCACTTTTATCACCAATGAAAAAGACTTGGGATGGCTGGCTTTTGGAGGTAACTTAAAAGAAAACGGCGATGAAGTTGAAGTAGAAATTACAACAGCGGCAAAATCGAAAGTATTTATTGCACCAAAGAAAATGTGGCTGACATTAGACGCAGGAACATTCAAAAAAGTAAGCTATAATACCAAAACGGGCGCAGTTAAAATTACTTTAGATCCAAAAACAGCCTATACACCGGATGCTTATTTAAGAGTAGACAAAGAGGTAAAATTATCGTATGAAAAAGTAAGAGGCGCTTATAAAATTGCTTTGAAAACAAAAGCGATTCAAATTAATCTATAAGAATCAATGCTGAATAAGAAATTGCTTTACAGTCTCATTATACTTGTTTTTACAGGAACTGTTTTGGCTCAAAAAGATATTCCTGTAAATACTCCCGGAGCTAAAAATCCCATTTTGCCCGGTTGGTTTGCCGATCCTACCATTAAAAAGTTTGGAGATATTTATTATATCTATGCCACGACCGATAATGAAATGCTGGCATCGGGCGCTCCTACAGTCTGGTATAGTAAAGACTTTAAAAACTGGTACAATTATATCATGGAAATTCCGTCTTTTTCAGCAAAATCGATCACGAATTTTTGGGCTCCGGATATCATAGAAGGCGAGGATGGCAAATATTATTTGTATTTTGGAAATTGCGAAATAGGCTGTAATATTTACGGCTATGTTTCAGACACGCCCGTTGGCCCGTGGAAAAAATTAAGCGATCAGGATGTTCCGGTAATTTCAAACGGATATCCACGAGAAGGTTATCCCTCTCTCGATGCACAGTTTTTTACAGACACCGATGGCAAAATATACGGTTATTGGGGAACATGGGTTCACTACAATGGCGGTTATGCGGTGGGTGAATTGAATAAAAAAACAATGGGCGAAATGACTCATTCCACTAACATTCCATTAGAGCAAACTCCGGCGCCGTTTGAAGCCGCTTATGTGATGAAAAAAGGTTCTAAATACATTTTAATGTATTCCGGAGCTTCTTGTCATGACGAAACCTACAATGTGCGTTATTCGTATTCTGATTCTCCTTACGGACCTTTTACACCCGGAAAAAACAATCCGATTTTAAGTACGAATGAAGACAAAACCGTTCATGGTCCGGGACATCATTCTGTTTTAAAAGAGAAAGACGATTATTACATTGTCTATCACAAACACGATTACCCAATGACCAGAGGCGGACTTGCGAGACAAGTTTGTATTGATAAAATGATATTTGAGAATGACTCGACAATTAAAGCAGTTTTTCCTTCAAGTAAAGGAATAGATGATCTTGTCAGATCTGTTGTGCCTGATGATATTGCTTTTGGCGCAACAACGACAGCTTCGTCTTTTTATCATTTAAAATCGACCGAATATGATTATGAATATAAACCTTCTTATGCAACAGATGATAATAATGCCACAATGTGGAAAGCGGCTGATAACACATCGCCTCAGGATTTAACTATTGATTTAGGTTCAGAAAAGAAGATAAAAAGAGTAATGACCCAATTTGAATTTGCCAGTTACTATTATCAGTACAAACTGGAATATTCCGTAAATGGAAAAAACTGGTTTCCTTATGCCGATAAATCCAAAAACAGCACCGCAGGAAGCCCAATGATTGATGATAATGAAGTAAGTGCACGTTATATCAAACTGACCGTTTTAGGAACCGAAAAAAGAGGATTGTACGCAGCAGTCTGGAACATAAAAATCTATAGTTCCTTATTTGATGTTCCGTTACCCTTGAAAAATGCAGCGTCGAAAATACTTCCTGCCGTAAAAAGCACTAAGAAATTAGTAGTTGATCTTAACGCCAATAAAATTGCTAATAATTCGGCTATAAATAAGATTGCTAATAAAGGATCGATTGGTGGAACTTTCACAAAAAGCGGAGAAATAACTTTAGAAAAAACGGACGGAATTAACGCTTTTCATTTTAAAAACGGAGCTTTAACCTTAGATAAAGCCGTACCCAAAAGTTTGGCTTGGAATGGCTCTTACACGGTAGCAACCTGGGTTAAAAATCCGGATGTTGCCAAAGAAGGAGAAATTCTGGCATCGTGGTGCGATCGAAACGAGTTTAATTTAGCGAATTCGTACAATGCTTTGGCTTATAACAGCAGCAATTACGGAGCTGCACCACATTTAGACGGACATTTTGATATGCGTTACAATAAAATTCCGGAGGCCAATAAATGGCATTATATCGTTCTTACTTTTGATGGCGTTGTGGAGAAAATATATGTAGACGGCGTTTTGGATAATTCTCAAAATATGCTGTTATCATCGGCAATTGATAAAGCAAAAATTATCATTGGAGCATCTGATATAGGGGAGAATTATTCAGGTTTTATGGCTTCTTTGCGTTTGTATGATTATGCGCTTGGTCAGGAAGATCTGCTTCAATTAATGAAACAGACAAAACCCAAAACCGAAAATTAGTAGACAGACTATAATTAATTAAAATAAAAAATAAAAAATGAAGCAATTTTTACTGTTACTATTCACCATTGTCTGTTTGTCTGTTCAGGCGCAGGAAAGTTCCATAATTAAAATTGAGACCGAAAGTTCGGCTTTGGTTTTAAAGATAGGTAAAAACAAAAAATTGTATCAGACGTATTTGGGAACAAAGCTCAATAATAGCGATGAATACGAAGCCGTTTCAAAGGAAAATACCAAGAATTTTGTGGTGAATGACGGGAATCCTTTAATCGATTTACGCCATTCAGCATATCCCACTTTTGGAACCGATAATTTATTCGAACCTGCAATCAGAATTACCCATAACGACGGAAATCCTTCATTAGAATTAGAATATCAAAATCATACTATTCAAAAAATTGATGATAATACTGCTGAGATTATGATCAAATTAAAAGACCCTCAGTATCCGGTTTTTGTCAACCTTCATTATAAAACTTTTTATAAAGAAAATGTAATCGAATCGTGGACAGAAATTCAGCACAATGAAAAAAAAGCTGTAATGCTGTACAATTATGCTTCATCGGCATTACATCTGGATGCAGACCAATATTGGCTGACTCAATTTTACAGTGATGTAGTTGAAGAAGTGCGAATGGAAGAAAGTCAGCTTACAAGAGGTATAAAAGTTATCGATTCGAAGCTGGGAGTCCGAACGAATATGTTTACATCGCCAAGTTTTTTTCTTTCCTTAAACTCGAAATCGGGGGAAAATACAGGCGAAGTAATTGCAGGTACAATCGCTTGGTCTGGAAACTTTAAATATACATTTGATATTGATAATAATAACGAATTGAGAATTATCTCCGGAATCAACGAATTTGCATCAGAATATAATCTCGAGCCCGGAAAAATCTTCAAAACACCTGCTTTTATTTATACTTTTTCGAATCACGGAAAAGGGCAGGCGAGCAGAAATTTGCATGCCTGGGCCAGAAAGTATGGTCTTAAAGATGGCGAAAAACCACGTCTTACTTTACTCAACAATTGGGAAACGACTTTCTTTGACTTTGATGAAAAGAAACTGGCCAATATGTTTACAGATGCCAAAACAC
Organism: Flavobacterium sp. FlaQc-48; assembly: GCF_044007335.1. Classification (NCBI taxonomy): domain Bacteria; kingdom Pseudomonadati; phylum Bacteroidota; class Flavobacteriia; order Flavobacteriales; family Flavobacteriaceae; genus Flavobacterium; species Flavobacterium sp. FlaQc-48. The sequence goes on from NZ_JBIPCR010000002.1 coordinate 79,063, forward strand.
TGGGCGTGGATATGTTTTTGCTTGATGATGGCTGGTTTGGCAACAAATATCCAAGAAGCGGTTCTACATCAGGTTTGGGAGACTGGCAGGCCACAAAATCTAAATTGCCAAACGGAATCGGTTTTTTGATGGAACAGGCTAAAAAAACCGATGTGAAATTTGGTATCTGGATAGAACCGGAAATGATCAATGAAAAGACAGAACTGTACGAAAAACATCCGGATTGGGTATTGAGTTTACCTAACAGGGAAAAAAGTATTTATCGCACGCAATTGGTTTTGGATTTATGTAATCCGCAGGTTCAGGATTTTGTTTTTAAGGTGGTCGATGATATCATGCAGACCAAATCGGGTGTTGCTTTTTTTAAATGGGATTGCAATCGTATGATGACCAGTGCGTATTCGACTTATCTTAAAAATCAGCAATCGCATTTATTCATAGAATACACCAGAGGTTTGTATAAAGTTTTAGACCGAATAAAAACCAAATACCCCAATCTTCCTATGATGCTTTGTGCCGGTGGCGGAGGCAGGGTCGATTACGGAATGCTGAATTATTTTACGGAGTTTTGGGCAAGCGACAACACAGATCCGTTCGATCGCGTATTCATTCAATGGGGATATTCTAATTTTTATCCTGCATTGGCGACCTGCAATCACGTGACTTCTATGGGCAATCAGTCCATTAAATTTAAAACCGATGTGGCCATGATGGGCAAACTGGGTTTTGACATTCATGTTGGCGGTTTAAAACCAAACGAATTACAATTTTGTCAGCAAGCGGTTGCTAATTACAAACAACTAAGTCCGGTAATCTGGCAAGGCGATTTGTATCGCTTGATTTCGCCTTACGAAGAAAGCAGGGCCGTATTGATGTATGTAAATCAGGACAAAACCAAGTCGGTTGTTTTCTCTTATTCGCTGCATCCACTCACAGATCCTAATTACAGTCTGGTACGATTAGAAGGGCTTGATCCTTTGAAAAAATACCAGGTCAAAGAAATAAATGGTATGCCGGATGCCAAAAATACTTTTGAGGATTCAGGAAAAATTTTTTCAGGTGATTTTTTGATGAAAGTAGGTTTGAAAGTTTCTTCTTCTAAACAGGAAAGCAGTGTGGTATTAGACATTACAGCTGTCGATTTTAAAAATTAGGGTTAAGTTCAAATTTCGACTTCTTTATTATATAATTTTTTGTATTTAACTATTTGTTTTACAGAATAGTATGTTTATTAAAATAGGTAAAATAGTATTAAATTAAGGTAATATTGTCTTATTAAATTGTAAGTGTGATTTATACATTTACAAAAGAATGCTATTTCTTAACCTATTAATTAAATAAACTATGAAAAAACTTTTACTGTTAGTTGTCGTTTTTCTATCCAGTTATTTTGCAATTGCACAGAAAACGCTTTTTACTCCCACAGAATGGAGTGACCCCAATAATGAGTTTTATAATAAAGTGTCCAACTCCAGAAAATACGAGTCTACGAACTTCGTATTGTACTGGGGTGATAAAGTAGGTACCAATCCTGCAGCTTATGCGGATGCTGCTTTACGATTTACGCCTCAATCGGTTGCAGATACGCTAGAGACTAGTTTTAAACGCTATATCACTGATTTGCATTTTGTAAATAATGCGTCAACGACCAATTTTGGGAAGTACAAGATCATTATCATGATGATGAATACCTGGAATTCTACAGATCCACGATTAGAGGCTTTTGCGCAGGCGAGTTCTTTTAGTAATACCATTGGCGCCATGTTCGTACATCCTGAAGCCACCAGAGATGGCGGGGCTTTATCTCATGAGTTTGCCCATACGCTGCAAATGATGATGAGCATTCAGGAAAATCCTGGTGCCGGAAAAGCATTTTCGGGATACGATTGGGCGGGTCCGTTTTTTGAAGGTCATGCCAATTTTATGCGTGCTCAGGCTTATCCGCAATGGGCAGAAATTGACGGAACTTTGACCCGCTGGATTCAGACCAAACATTTTATGTGGTCCTCGAACCGACATCATTATACGAATTTTCATTTGATGTATTATGTTCAGGAAAAAGAAGGATTTGATTTTACCAGACGAATGTGGGCAGAATCGACTAATGAAGAACATCCGCTGGAAACCATTAAAAGATTAAAAGGTTTTACACAGGATCAGCTCGATGATTACCTTTGGGGATATGCACAAAGGCAGCCGGCCTTCGATTATCCTATTCAGTGGAATTCTCAAATTAACACAACCAGTAATTTCGGAAAAACCATCAGAAACGTTTACAATGCCATAAAAACGAATATGCCGCGTTATACCAGCAGACAATATACTTTGCTTACAAAAGTAACGGGAACAACAGATCAATATTACACGAACAACGATTGGGCGCCACAGGATTACGGATTGAATGTGATTCCGTTATACCCAACCTGTACGGGCACTCAGAAAAAAGTTACCATTAAATTTAAAGGACATTCAGAAGTTAATGCTACTCAGGCAGGATGGCGTTATGGTTTTGTAACTACAAAAACAGACGGAACGATTTCGCGTTACAGCCCCATGTATAAAACAGATGGTGAAGCTTCATTCGCGCTAAATACTTCGACAGAAGCCAATATTTATTTGGTAGTTTTTGCCGCGCCAAAAGTGCATGTCAATTACAATATGGATGTAGGTTACCCTAAACAAAGAAGATATCCTTATGAATTAAAAATTGCAAATGCTACTCCTGAAGGATTTCAGCCTGCCGCAAATTTTAGAAGTTTTCTTAAAACAAACGGACATTTGCATACTAACGGTGGCGGATGGGTATCTAATAATGCAACTGTTGCGTCTACAGTTTACGTAGGCCCGTATGCAATTGTAAGAGGCGGAACTATTTCAGGAAATGCCCGTATCGATGATTATGCCATGGTAGATGGTGGAACAATAAGCGGCAGTGCCATTGTAAGAGGAAATGCCTGTGTGTACAATGCTACTTTATCAAACAGCGCTATTGTTGAAGGCAATGCCTGGATGGAAGGCGGTTCTGTAAAAAACACGGCCAATATAAAAGGAAATGCAATGTTGTTTGCAGGAGATTTTGGCAGTTCAGTTGTAGTAGGCGGCGATGCCGAAATTGGCAGCTGTTCTACTCCGGGTGTTTATTTGCAATTTCCTTATTGGAGAAACGGAAGAGACAATTGCGATGGCAAAGGCGCTAGTGATACTTCTAATATCGACATCAATGCAACATTTACCAACTTTACAGCTGCGCAAATGGCTTTTAGTACAACACCAAATTGTACGGTAACCACACTTACTGCTAAGAATGCAGTTGCTGATTCAGAAGTGGATTTGAGTATTTATCCAAATCCGGTAAATGAAATTCTAACAATTTCATTTATGCAAACCGAACAAGAGAAAGTAACCATTTTGCTGTTTGATATAAATGGACGCAAACTGGATATCATTACAGATAAAACTTATGAGGTAGGCAGAATTGAGATTCCGTACAACTGTAATAAATTGATTCAAGGAATATATATGGTACGAATCCAAAAAGGTGCTAATATTATCAATAAATCATTTGTTAAACAATAATCATATTCTTCTATAAAAAGAAAGCGACTTAAAAATAAATAGCCTGTAAATATTATTTTACAGGCTATTTTAGGTTCTGTTTGGTGATTATGTTCTTGGTTACAATGAGGAGGGCTGTCTCATCTGGGAATAAATTTTATCTTTAGAATTTTAAACCGATCAAAAAAGGAATACTAAAGGTCATTGTTTTCCAAAATACATAATTCTTCAGTCAGTATATTTCAAATTAAGATTTACACTTAGTTATCGGGATGTTGAAGAAATAATGAAGATTAGAGGTGTGATTGTAGATCATGCTATACTTGTTCAAATTGTTTCTTAGTTGCACCTCAAAATGTATTTGGTGCACTTAAAATATGAAAATTTAATTTCTGGATTTGTAATTAATAGTATTGAGTTATCTTAATTTAAGTCCATTTCTAAATGGACTTTTTTATGTCTTCTGCATTTTGGTTTAGACGTCCTGTTGGGGATTAGTAAATAATGAGCTGCTAAAATTTGATCAAAATGATAAAAGCATATCATTTTGATAAGGATATAAATAAGGGTTAATTTTTTTTTATATACAAACTATTGATATATAGGCTTTTGTTTGTTATACAGCTAATAGTGGTATGTAATTTGGATAGAATGTTTTTGTATTCCTCATTCACTTAGTATAAACAAAATCGAGAAATACTAAATCAAATATGAAAACCCAACAACGCATTATAGATTTTTCAGGCACAGATTTTCTTCGGCCTGATTCTGTACGAAGCAAAGCAATACTATTGCTTAATGATAAAGTTTCTGATCAAATAGATTTTACGGTTCAGGTAGCCAATGCAGATCATGTCTTTTGGATAGAAGAAATTTGTGATGCGACCTTAGCATCTGCTAAAGCGAGGGGAACAGGAATTTCAGGACGTACTCCGGAGTTTCTGGGAACAAAAATGATAAAAGGTGAAGCTGTTATTGCTTTTACGTCAGATGGGAGATGGGCAGGTTTTTGTTTTATATCTTCCTGGGATAATGATCAGTATGTTTCTAATTCAGGATTTATAGTCGCTCCTGAGTTTAGACATACAGGTATTGCAAAAAGAATTAAAAGAAAAATTTTTGAGTTGAGCCGCAAGAAATATCCCGAGGCGATAATATTCAGTCTTACTACTGGTTCGGCTGTGATGAAAATGAATCACGAACTTGGTTTTGAGCCGGTCAGTTATTCAGAGTTGACAGCAGACAACGATTTCTGGGAAGATTGTAAGTCTTGTGTCAATTGCCCCATATTAATTTATAAAGAAAGAAAAAACTGTTTATGTACGGCTATGCGGTATAATCCAAAAGAAAATGAGTCTCATTAACGACTTTTCAACTCTTCTGTAATTTTTTCTCAATGGTTTTCACTCATAATAAAATCAGTTACTTTATGAATTGAAATCAATATTCTAAATTGACTTAAAAAATTCGTGACAGTACTAACAAATTCGAATAAACCCAAAACAATATTAATTTAAAGAACTATGAAAGTAGATAAAAAAAGAAACAAGGAACTTACAAAATTATATTTATCAAATAAATCGATAAGGAATAAAGAAAGGGTTATAAACTTATTGGTATTTACCATCGTATTTTTTATTACTGTTCTGATGATCTCTCAAATACTTTAAAGTTATGAAGATTATAAGCCCATTAATAGATCCAATAATAAACCTTAACAAGAAAGGTTTTTTCTATTCAAGTTCATCTCACAACTATAAAAAATTGCCTGTCAAACACAGTGAGGAACCGGTTGATTTTGCTGTAGAACGAGCAAGGTCCTCCCATACTTTCTGGATAAAGCAGATATGCGAGGTCACCTTATCATCTGCGATAGCCCGCGGCATTGGTATTTCAGGATCTTCACCCGAACTGCTGGAGACAAAAATGAAAAAAAGAGAGGCAGTAATAGCTTTTGCGTCGGATGGGAGATGGGCAGGTTTTGCTTTTATTTCTGCCTGGGAGAATGGTAAATATGTTTCTAACTCAGGACTTATTGTGGCACCTGAATTTAGACATACCGGACTTGCAAAAATGATTAAAGGAAAGATTTTTGAAGTGAGCCGGGAAATGTATCCTGAGGCAATTATATTTACTTCGACATCGGGATTAGCAGTAATGAAAATGAACCAAGAACTAGGTTTTGAGCCGGTTACTTATTCTGAGTTGACAACCGATGAACTTTTCCGGGAGGGATGCAAATCCAGTATTAATTGTCCAATATTGATCAGTAAACAAAGAAAAAACTGTTTGTGCACTGCGATGAAGTATGATCCGAAAGGCATTAAATATAGTGAACTGCTGTAATAATGGGGATAAAGCTATAAATTAGGAATTAAAAATTAAGAGTTGTAATTTAGAGCTTATGATAAAGCATTGAAAATGAGGTTTCATATCTGTAAAAATAATCGAACACAGTGGACAGTACCTAATAATTCAAAAAGATGAAAACTACATTAAAATTAAGAGCTGGTTTGCTTTTTCTAATGATAATTACTCTTTCATTAGTGAGTGCTTACTATAATTTTTCGATAGAAAAGGACACAGAAAGCATCTTAAAAGCCAATTATAATACCCTTGAGTATTCTAGAAATATGCTTCTTTCGTTAGACGAAATTAATTCGAATAAAGAAAAAGCAGTAGTAATATTTGAAAGTAATCTCACCAAACAAATGGCAAATATTACAGAATCTGGTGAAGATAAAGTTACTTATAGTCTACAGAGTAATTTTAATTCTTTTAAAAAAGATGGTACTAATGACATTTTGAAAAACCAGATTCGTCAGGATATTTTTCAGATTATGAAGTTGAATATGCTTGCTATTAAAGAGAAAAATGGTATTGTTAAGCATACTACAGAAATTTCTAATTTTTGGATTGCCATTTTAGGAATACTTTGTTTTTTACTTGCTTTTAATCTTCTGTTAAAGTTGCCTAATAACACTGCCAATCTAAAAAAATAACTGACCGCAATTTGTACATACCTTTTACCTATTGATGCTGAATTTTCAAATAATAAATATTTTATCCATTCTGCTGTCATTATTGTAACTTTGCTTAGATGAAAATTTTAGTAATAGAAGACGACCAAAGAGTAGCCGAATTGATTCAAAGAGGACTTGAAGAACAAGGATTTGTAACCACATTAGCTTATGACGGACTATCCGGAAAGAAATTGGCATTACAAAATGACTATGATTTGATGATTACAGATATTATTCTGCCAAAACTTGACGGACTGGATTTAAGTAAAGAAATTCGCAGGACTAAACCGGATTTACCTATTATTATGCTGACGGCGCTTGGCACAACTGATGATAAAGTGGAAGGTTTTGATGCCGGTGCAGATGATTATCTTACTAAGCCTTTTGAGATGAGAGAACTTTTGGTTCGCATAAAAGCTTTACTAAAACGCAGTAATAATGCAAATCACCAGATAGGATTTGTTTCTTGGAAGTGCCAGAAGTGCACTAGTAGTAGCCTTAACAATTCCATTTTCTTTACTGTTTGCCTTTATTCTAATGAAACTTACAGGCATTCCTGCCAATTTGCTTTCTCTTGGTGCCATAGATTTTGGAATTATCGTAGATGGCGCCTGCTTAATGGCAGAACATCTGATCAGGAAATATAGAACTGCCACACCTCAGGAAAGACAGGAAGGGATTGTAAAAATCACCCTGCAGGCCGCACAGGAAGTAGGCCGGGAAATTTTCTTTTCAGTAACCATTATTATATTGGCCTATATGCCGATACTTTTAATGACCAGAGTGGAGGGGAAATTGTTTTCTCCAATGGCTTTAACTTTGGCTTTTGCAGTTATAGGTTCAATGCTGGCGGCACTTACTTTTATCGCTGTGCTGATTTCGTTTGTTTACAGAAAAGAATTATTAGATATTGATAAACCTATTAAAGAACACAAAAATTTGGTATTGGATTTTTTAACCAAGTCATACGAAAAAACATTATCAGGTTTTTTAAATAATTATAAGAAAACCACTATCATAGGTTTTTCGGTTGTAGCTGTATTTATTTTATGCGGATTAAAACTAGGAACCGAATTTTTGCCAACCTTTAGATGAAGGATCCATCTTTTTAAGAGGGAATTTCCCTGCCGGAATTTCGATACAGGAAAATGCTAAATACGCTCCGAAAATCAGAAAAATTATTGCTAAGTATCCTCAAATATCCTATGTAATAACGCAAACAGGCCGCAATGATGATGGTACTGACCCGTTTCCTGCCAACAGAAATGAAATTTTAGTGGGACTAAAGGATTATAAACTTTGGAGCGATACCATTGCTAAAAAAGATTTGGTTGAAATAATTAAAACGGATTTACAGCAGCAAATTCCATCAGTACAATTTTCTTCAGGGCAGCCCATCATAGATCAGGTAATGGAGATTGTAAACGGTAGCGCAGCTGACCTTGCTATTTCAGTGGTTGGCGATGATTTACAGATGATGAGAAAAAAGGCCGAAACTATTGCTCAAATTGCGAAAAAGATTGACGGCGCAGCCAATGTTAATATTGAACAGGAAGGAGAGCAGGAACAATTGGCGATAGATATTAACAGAGAAGAAGCTGCACGTTTTGGGATTAATGTGTCTGATATTCAAAATATGATTGAAGCGGCTATAGGCGGAAAAACAATTTCGACTTTATATGACGGAACAAAACGTTATGATATCGTAGTTCGGTTTTTACCCGAGTACCGAAATTCTACTGATGCTGTAAAAAATATTTTGGTTCCATCTTCCAATGGCGCATTAATACCAATGAGCCAATTGGCAGACATACATTTTGTTCAAGGACAAACTAATATTTATCGCTACGGCAGTAAACGCATGATTACGGTCCGAACAAATATAAAGGGGATGGACCAGGGAAGTTTTGTAAAAGAACTGAGAGAAAAAGTGGAAAAAAGTGTAACAGTACCCAAAGGATATAACATTATTTATGGAGGACAATATGAAAATCTGGAACGAGCAGGAAAGCAATTGGCTTTTACGATTCCTTTGACAGTTATCATGGTGTTTTTATTTCTGTTTATGCTGTACAAAAATTTCCAGCACACCATGATTACAATGTGTTGTATCTTGTTTGCTTTAGGAGGTGGAATTGTTGCTTTACTCCTTAGGGGATATTATTTCAATGTTTCTGCCGGTGTTGGTTTTGTGAGTATTTTTGGGATTTCTGTGATGGCAGGCGTACTTCTTGTATCGGCGCTCAACAGGAAGACAATTTTTGAAAAGAATGATTTGCAGGAGAACGTATTGACAGCTTCAAAAGAACAATTAAGAGCTTTATTGTCTATTCTAATTGTTGCCATTGTGGGGCTTATTCCTGCTGCGATATCATCAGGTATAGGATCGGATGTGCAAAGACCTCTCGCAACAGTAATTATAGGCGGATTGACCAGTACTCTTTTGTTCGCTCCAATTCTAATCCCCCCTTGTACTTTTGGATGAATAAAGACTTAAAGAAATAAAAATTTTATAAGTCTTGAAGCCTTGTTTTAATTTTAATACAAAAACGGAGTACTTAGAGGAGCACAGTGAGGGAATCTAAGAAATTGAAATAGATGTAAGGTTCGAACCCCTAATCGCCCGCCATAATGACAAATAACGCTACTGTCTTTCAGTGGCGTTATTTATTTATTAGCTCTTTTTCCACAGACACACTTGTGTGTTATCCCATTTTTGGAAAAAATAAATTTTAATTTATAAAATTTCACAATTCCTATATCTGTTTTTTGAGTAATATTGTGCAATCGCAACAGAAACATCATAGTGTAAATACAATTTGTTATAGATATATGCACTGCAAAGTATAAGATATAAACAAAGCATAGGATGAAAAAAAATATTCCTACAGTTTCTTTAAATGAGTTTACAAACCAGGCAACAAGTATTTTTCATTTTGTTGGCGCGGATGACAACAGCACTTTATATGAAAAAATACCACATCGAAGGGATGACCATTTCTTGTTCATTCTTCAAAAAAATGGATATAGTAAAATTGTAGTTGATTTTAAAGAAATCACCTTAACGGAAAATTCCATAATCTGCATTTTACCGGGACAAGTACATTACGTTATTTTGGTAGATTCTGGCACAGAAGCATCTTTATTGACTGTTGATTCAAAACTAATAAGTAAAAAAAACAGAGCTATCTTCGAAGAAAACTACTTTGATTACCAGTCTATAAGTTTAAATTCAACTACCAGCCATTTTTTTAATTCCTGCATAGAATTGGCAGAAGCTTCTGAAAAATTAAATACAAGTCTGGAAGTAATTTATTCGCTTACAAATACGTGTGTTTGTCTATTTGCACAAGCCTATAAAGAAATAAAAGTTAGTGACACCGCTATTTCCCGAAAGCATGTCATCACAAAACAGTTTAAGAGTTTGTTATTAAAGCATTTCAAAACACATAAAAGTGCGGTAAATTATGCAAATGAATTAAATATCACTTCCGCTTACCTGAATGAGGCTGTTAAATTAATTACCGGCTCAACTGTTAGCTATTGGATACAACAAATGATACTAACAGAAGCTAAACGATTACTGTATGCCACGGATAATACAGTAAAGGAAATTGCCTATCAACTGGGTTATGATGACCCCGCCTATTTTAATCGTTATTTTTCTAATTTGGAAAAGATGACTCCGCTGCAATTTAGGGTAAGATACCGCAAATAGTCCAATAATTACCATTGTATTTCTATTGTTAATACAAGAGAGCTGAGATAGTTTTGTATGAAAAATACAACTATGATAAATCAGCTTATTTGGAGCATTGGAATCCTTACATTAACGGTATTGTCTCTTCAACTTTTTAAATTCATAATACCCTATTTACATCCCTCTCAACTACTTAAATACAAAACAGAAGATGCCTATGCTTTGATAACAGGAGCAACTGACGGCATTGGCAAAGCAATTGCAATGGAACTTGCTAATAATGGATTTAATGTTATTATTCATGGACGAAACGCAGAAAAGTTAAAATCGGTAGAAAATGAAATTATAACAAAAAACACAACTTGTAAGGTTATACATTTGATACACGATGGAAGCGAAAGCAGTAGAATGAATGTATCATCTATTGCCCATTTACCGATAACCATTTTAATAAATAATGTAGGTGTTGGTCCCATTTCTGAACTTACGAAAATGAGTAATCAGGAAATTGACAAAACAATTATGCTGAACACTGCATTTCCTTCGCAACTGACACATGATTTAATACCTTATTTCAAAAAGCCCGCTTTAATACTCAATGTGTCTTCTTATGCCGGGCTTTTACCTCCGCCTTATTTAGCAGTATATGCCGGAACAAAAGCCTATAATAATGCTTTCTCTATTTCTTTGGCTCGTGAACTTGAAAATATAGAAGTAATTTCATTGCTCACAGGAAGCGTAAATACCGGAAGCAATAGAAAGCCTGTTTCCCTTATGCGTCCAAGTGCCGAAACTTATGCAAAATGTGTGTTAAATAGAATAGGCTGCGGCAGGCAAAGCATAATGCCTTATTGGCAACACGCAATACAGACTTTTTTGATTTCATTATTACCACAAAAATTTATAGATAAAGCTACCAAAAATGCATTAAAGAAAGAACTTGCAGCAAAAGGTACCAAATAACATCGGTTTTTTGTAATTTGTATTTTAACTGAAAATTTCAGCGTTGAAAGCCTGGCTTTAGGCAAAACTTAGAAACGTTTTTATCATATCTTAATTTTACGAAATATTTTATTTTATATTTTCGTAAAACGTTAAATTTGGTACTAAGTTTCGGATTGCTGTCACTGACACTCCATGAAAACACAAATAATGCAGCCAAATGAAGAAAAACCCAATAAAATGAAAGAGCTTCTCAAAGAAAACATCTTGAAACATATTTCACTTTCCGAAAATGAAACAGAAGCATTTGTTGATTTATTTGAGAAAAAACTGATTCGAAAAAAGGAGTTTTTATTGCGGGAAGGAGAAGTCTGCAAATTTGAAGGATTTGTTTCAAGCGGGCTTTTGCGTGTTTATCATATTGACCAAAATGGTTTTGACCAAATACTTTATTTCGCGATAGAAAATTGGTGGATTACTGATATTGATAGTTTTACTAATGGAACACCTTCACAGCTTTCTATAGAGGCACTTGAAGACAGTGAAGTGCTTTTAATTTCAAAAGAAGACAAGGAATTTGCTTACGAAAACCTGCCTAAAATCGAAAAACTTTTTAGGGTAATGACCCAAAAAACACATGTTGCCCTACAACGAAGAATGATTGATAATTTGAGTAAAACAGCAGACCAGCGTTATATTGAATTTGTAGAAAAATATCCTAAACTGGGACAGCGTCTTTCTAATATTCAAGTGGCTGCTTATCTTGGTATTACCAATGTTTTCCTGAGTAATATAAGGAAGAAAATCGTATTAAAGAAATAATTTTCAGTTATAATTTATTAAAATAGTTTAAAGATTTTTGGGTTTATGCGGTAGTACCTTTACAGTATCAACCCAGCTGAAAAATAGTTTCTTAAATTAAATTATTGCATTTACATCCTTTTCTTTTCTGATGCAAATGTCCGGCTTCTAAAAATCAAAAAAATGAAACTTATTTATGTAATGGATCCACTTTGCGGATGGTGTTATGGAAACTCCGCCAATACACAAAAACTGTATAACAAATATAAAGAGATCCTTGACTTTGAAATCTTGCCTGCAGGTATGTGGACCGGTGCAAATGCCCGAAAGCAATCTAAACCAATGGCAGAATATATTAAAAAGCATGACCTTCAGGTAGAGCATACTACAGGAACTGCATTTGGGGAAGCTTATTTTAAGTTAATTGAAAATGAAGATGTTATTTTAGACAGTGAAGTGCCGTCAAGAGCAATTGTTACTGTAAAAAAATTATGGACTGAACAAGCTGTATCATTTGCTGCTGAGGTTCAAAAAGCAAGATATGTATATGGTCAGGATCTGAATATAGTCCAGACTTATGTGAAGATTTGTGATGACCTAAAGTTGGATATAGAAAAATTTATTGAAGTATTTGATTCAGAATTTATAAAAAATGCTACGCTTGAAACATTTGAAATGGCCAGGCAATATGCCAATTCTTACCCAACTTTACTGGTCGAAAAGAAAAAAGAAGAATTTGTTTTAGAACAAGGTTACGCCAGTTTTGAAACCATTGTAAATAGAATTGAAGAACTCCTTTATTAAACTAGTTTAAAGATTTTTTGTACAGAATGATTGCATATTTGTATTGATCATTCTAAACAATATAAAAATGAAAAAAATTATCTCAACAGTATTTTTACTAACACTAATTTTATCTAATATGGAAACACAAGCACAGAATTTCAAAACTATTGAAGCCAATAATTTAAAGCTGGAAGTTTTTAATGCATCCGAAAATAGTTTTGGTGTCGCTTCAGTAATAGTTTCAGGAAAAACAGATGCTGTTTTGATTGATGCACAGTTTACGCTGGAAGATGCTGAAAAAGTAGCCGAACGAATTAAAAAATCAGGCAAAAAACTAACCACTATTTATATTTCACATACAGATCCTGATTTTTACTTCGGATTGGAAGTATTCAAAAAATATTTCCCTGAAGTTACCGCTTATGCTTCGCCGGCAACAGTCGAGTCTATTAAAGCAACTGCACAGAAAAAATTAGACGTTTGGGGAGAACGATTAGGTAAAGCCATTACTTCTAATATTGTTTTACCTCAGGTTTTAAAAGGAAACAGTATTGATTTGGAAGGACAGAAATTAGAAATTGCAGGATTAGAAGAATTTCCATCAAAAACATTTGTATGGATTCCTTCAATAAAAGCAGTTGTGGGTGGTATTAATGTTTTTGGAACCACCTTTAACCTTTGGATGGCAGATGCACAGACACCAGTTGCACGCAAACAATGGATTAATGTTCTGGACAAAATTGAAGCATTACATCCACAAATTGTAATTCCTGCTCACGCTAATTCTCAAAGTCCGTTTGATATTTCAGCTGTAAAACATACAAAAAGCTATATCCAGTTTTATGAAGAAGCTTTAAAAACCAATAAAACTTCAGAAGCTTTAATTAAAGCGATAAAAGCAAAATATCCAACACTTACTTTTGACACAGCCTTGCAGATTGGTGCCAAAGTAAACACGGGAGAAATGAAATGGTAAAACTAAAAATCATGATTAGCCTGGCGATACTTATTGTATTGTCAGGTTGCTCTTTAAATAAAAATAACATGACAAATCTAGAAATTGTAAAAAGTACATACGAAGGAAAAACTTCGGAGGAAAATGGTAAAAATCTGGCGCAGTATGCAGCAGATAAGATTTCATGGACAGAAGCCAAAGGTTTTCCGTACGGAGGAACTTACATTGGTTTGGAAAACATTACCAAAAATGTTTTTAGCCGATTAGGAAGTGAATGGATCGATTACAAATTTACTCCCGAAGATTATGTAGCAAGTGATGATAAAGTTGTTGCTTTTGGTACTTATACAGGCACATACAAAATTACAGGCAAACCGTTTGAAGCCAGAGTGGCACATGTTTGGAAATTGAAGGATGGAAAAATTATTAGTTTTGAGCAGTTTGTAGACAGTCAGCCAGTTTATGAGGTGATGAAAAAATGCATTTAGTATAAAATCACAAAATTTGCAAAAAGATATTAATTCCTGTACCGCTTCAAATTCACAGTATTGAAAGAATAAGAAACCATTCAATAACTCCAAAGGGCAAGTTTGTTTTCATCTTGTATTTTAGGCAGATATTTCATTGCACTTGTTGACTTTGACAGGAATATATCTTAGTGAAATATTCTCTAAGGTTCTGGTATCTTTTTTTTTACAATAGATCTAATGTTTCTATACCTTTCGAAAAAGGAGTTAAATTTTCGAAATAACTAACAACTTAATATGTTAGCCAAAATTAAATACACATAAAAATTTTTATTCCAGAACGGTTTAATATTTAATTACTTTTGCTCAGGCCAACAATATTTTACTTTGAGAAGATTTACATTAAAAGTATACTCCATTCAAAAGCAATCCTTTATTAGTATTACATTAGTTTTACTAATTGCAACACTTTGTTTTTTATCTTCAAATTTGATCGATTATAGAATTACAGCATTAATTTTACTAATGACTGTTTCGGTTCTTGCAGTCTTATTTGATATTTTTCCGGTTTTAATAACGGCAATCTTAAGTGGTTTAATTTTGAATTTCTTTTTTATTAAGCCACTTTTTTCATTTGAAATTACCAACACCGAAGATGTACTGCTGTTTATGATGTATATTATTATTGCGTTAGTAAATGCAGTTTTAACTTTCAAAATACGGGATTCTGAAAACAAAGCCAGAGAAAAAGCCAGAGATATAGAAGAAAAAATAAAAACCATAAAACTCTACAATGTCTTATTGAATTCAATTTCACACGAATTACGGACACCAATTGCAACAATAATAGGAGCTATCGATCTATTAAAAGAAAAAGACAGTGCTATTTCTGAAAAAAATCAAGAAGTTTTATTAGACGAAATAGACAAAGCCAGTATCAGGCTAAATCAGCAGGTTGAAAACCTTTTAAATATGAGCCGATTAGACACTGGAATATTACAATTAAAAAAAGATTGGTGTGATACTAATGAATTGATAAATGGTGTTATTCAAAAATTATTACCATTATCCAATAATCAGATTTTAGTTTTTCAACCAAACGAAAATTTGCCTTTTTTTAAATTAGATACAGGCCTACTCGAAGAGATAATGCACAACATAATCTATAATGCACTACTTTACACTCCAAAAAATACAATTATTGAGATTGATACGAAATACGAGATTTCTAATTGTATTATTTCTGTCTCCGACAATGGTGGTGGTTTTCCTGAAAATGAGATAGAATTTATTTTTGATAAATTCTACAGACTGCAAAACAGTAAAAGCGGCGGAAGTGGATTGGGCCTGTCAATTGTAAAAGGATTTGTAGAAGCACACAACGGCACTATCGAATTGGAAAACAATATAAGTGGCGGAGCAAAATTTATAATAAAATTGCCTGTTGAAACTTCCTATTTAAAAAATTTAAAGAATGAATAAAGCCAAAATATTAATTATAGATGACGAAGCACCAATTAGAAAACTGCTCGAAATCACTTTAGAGAGTAACGACTATAAAGTTTGGCAGGCCGAAACAGGTAAAAGCGGTATCCTAATGGCAGTAAACCACCCGCCTGATTTAATTTTGCTGGATATTGGCTTACCAGATAAAAGTGGTCATGAGGTCTTAAAAGAATTGCGTACCTGGTACACCAAAGGGATTATTATTCTTTCTGTTCAAAATAGTGAACAAGATATTGTAAAAGCATTAGACAATCACGCAACTGATTATCTGGCAAAACCATTCAGAACAGCTGAATTATTGGCGAGAGTCAGATCTGTTATCCGACGCAATCAAAGGAATGAAGATAGTAATATTTCAAATTTTGGCGAATTGCAGATCGATTTAAGTGCACGAGTTGTAAAAAAAAGTAATGAAATTTTAAAACTCACAGCAACAGAATTCAATTTATTATCTCTTTTTATAAAAAATGAAGGACGGGTTTTAACACATCAATACCTTCTAAGAGAAATTTGGGGGATTGGGTATCAAACCGAGACACAATATTTACGTGTTTTTGTTGCAACATTACGCAAGAAAATTGAGGAAAACCCAAATCAGCCCAAACATATTGTTACGGAAAGCGGTGTTGGCTATCGCTTTAGTTAATCTTTATAAAATCTTTATATTTTAACGGTACTTCTTTATGTTTTACAGATACCATTTCGTCGAACTTTGCGCCATTAAATTTTTAACAAATTAAAATGGATATTTCAAAAAATGGAATTAAAAACAAAGTAACAATTGCTTCACTTTTAGTAGCGCTTGGAATAATATATGGAGATATTGGTACAAGTCCGTTATATGTTTTTAGAGCCATAATTGGTACACGAAATATAGATTTAACGTTAGTGTATGGAGGCGTTTCATGTGTATTCTGGACTTTAGTTTTTCAAACTACAATTAAATATATCTGGCTTACACTCCGAGCAGATAATCACGGTGAAGGAGGGATATTTTCTCTTTATGCACTCGTTAGGCGTTATGGCAAAAAACTAGTAATTCCAACTATTTTGGGAGCAACAACATTACTTGCTGATGGAATTATTACTCCGCCTATTTCCGTTTCATCAGCTATTGAAGGCTTAAGCATGGTCAAAGGATTAGAACATATTATTATTCCGGGAAATACTTTAACCATTGGAATTGTAGTGGCCATTATCTCACTTTTATTCTTTTTTCAGCGTTTTGGAACTCAGGTTATTGGTAAGGCATTTGGCCCTATTATGACACTTTGGTTTACAATGCTAATTGTTTTTGGAATTAACGAAATTTTAATCCATCCCGATATTATAAAAGCATTAAATCCCTATTATGCTTATAATTTATTAATTAATTATCCACATGGATTTTGGCTTTTGGGAGCCGTTTTTCTTTGCACAACAGGTGCTGAAGCATTATATTCAGATTTGGGACATTGTGGTATCAAAAACATTCGCATCACCTGGATTTATGTAAAAATAAGTTTAGTAACTGCCTACTTAGGGCAAGCCGCATGGTTAATGCATCAGGGAGAAGTACTGCTGAATGGCAGAAATCCATTTTTTGAAATTATTCCCAGATGGTTTCTTTTACCTAGTGTTATAATTGCTACAATGGCAACCATAATTGCATCACAAGCCTTAATAAGCGGAAGCTTTACTTTAATTAGCGAAGCAATGAATCTTAATTTTTGGCCCAGAGTTACGGTGAGCCAGCCTAGCGACAGCAAAGGTCAAATTTACATACCAAGTGTAAACACCATGCTTTGGTTTGGCTGTGTTTTAATGATGGTTTATTTCAAAGAAAGTGCTCACATGGAAGCGGCTTATGGATTTTCTATAACCATCACAATGATGATGACTTCCTTATTATTAAGCTATTTTATCTATTATCGATTAAAATGGAATAAAATGTATGTAATAGGATTTTTAGTTATTTTTGGAGCTATTGAAATATCATTTTTTATCGCCAATGTTGCTAAAATAAAAGAACGCTGGATGTTTTTATTTTTCGAATTATTTATTTTTATGGTAATGTATGTGTGGTATTATGCACGAAAAATTAATAATAGCTACACTAAATTTGTAGAACTGGGAAAATACAGTGAACAATTGACCGAATTAAGCCAGGATGATGTTATACCAAAATTTGCAACACATTTAATCTATCTGACTAAAGCTGACAGAAGACATGAAATAGAAGAAAAAATTATCAAATCAATTTTCGCAAAAAAACCAAAACGTGCTGATGTATATTGGTTTCTTCACATCAACAGAACCGAAGATCCATTTACTCTTTCTTATGATGTTTCGGAGTTGGTTGATGATAAAGTAATAAAAATAAATATCAATGTGGGTTTTAGAGTACAGCCAAGAGCCGAATTGTATTTCAAAAAAATTGTACAGGAATTAGTAGCAAGTAAAGAATTAAATTTACATATCCGTCCAGATGGTTCGACAAAATATAACAACGAACCTGATTTTAAATTTGTTGTAATCGAAAAATTTCTTTCAGTAGAAAATGAATTTGAATTACGTGACGGTTTCTTATTAAAAGGATATTTCTTTCTTAAAAAATTAGGGTTGAGTGATGAAAAAGCTTTCGGTTTAGATAAGAGCGATGTTCAGGTTGAGCAAATTCCGGTTGCATATAATAAAATTTGTAACATACAGTTAGAGCGAAAATAAAAAAAAACGAAACCATTGTGCCCTGCAAATTTGTAATAGTAGGATAGAAATTTACAATAAGGTTTGTGACAAAGAAGTATTAAACTCTGACCTTTTTGAAATAGTAGAATAGTATTTTTATACTTTTTCTAATTGGATGAAATAATCTGGAAAGAATATTAAATTAATATTTATAAAATTTTTCGAGATAAGATAATAAAGCATTATTTGAAAATTCTTTCAAATAATGCTTTACCTGTTTAATAGCATTAACTAAAATCAATGCCAATTGAATATTTATAAGCCTTTATTATAAAGTTTGTAATTGATACCGTGAAATATATTGTTTTCTAATTAATTACAGAACTTGGAATTATAGTTTTACCAACTATAATTTTACATCATTAATTTTTCGACATTATTCAATCTTTGTGCGTTATTATCCCAGTTTATCAATTTGAATCCGCAAAGGATGGAAATGCGATAGATGTTCTTAAAAATTTACCATCAGTAGCAGTAGATGGTAATGTAGCTAATAAGAACTGCTTGATCCAAATGAAATCTTTATTTCAAATACTTCCTCTATAATTACTATAAAATATTACTATTTGTAAACTTTTGCATATCTGCTTTTATATTCTATATTAATATTTTTCCAAAAAACTTAATGAATTAGGTCGTTTTCCCCCTCTCTTAACAATTTACTTACCTAAGATTAATAACGTGTTAAGAATTTCTTAAAACGCAAAAGTTTACTAATGGTAAAAATTAAATCATTTTTGCATGGATTAATTTACTAATACTAATAATTTAATTCAGGGTTGAAAAATAAGCATTAGAAAGCGGCGAGGGTTAGATTCATAAAATGCGCTTTTTAAATCTGTTTTGATAAAATTACTTCATCTTGATCAGGTGAAAATTTCATCCCTTGTTTCGCATTTTTTGTAAAAAATAAATTAATGCTAATACCCCGCTAAAAAAAAGAAAATGAATTTAAAAACAGAAAAAAAATGAGTTTAAAAAAAATAGGAAAAGGGTTATTGTTTTTTTTCGTATTTGGATGTAATACGCTGTTTGCTCAAACCCTATATAAGGGACGTGTAACAGATGAGTTAAAACAACCAGTACTAGAAGCAAGTGTACAAATTGTTGGTTCTAATACCCGCATTACTACTGACATAGATGGAAATTTCTCCATAAATGCAAAAAGTGGTCAATCACTTTTAGTTACATTTTTGGGATATAAGTCTCAAAAAGTTTTACTGGATAACCAGTCTGAATTAAATATTAGCATATCTCCTGAAGAGGAAGTATTATCTGAAGTAGTAGTAACTGCTTTAGGTGTTAAAAAAGAAGTAAAAAAACTAGGTTATTCTCAATCACAAATTAAAGGAGAAGATCTTACTTTAGGTCGTGATGCTAATCCTATAAACTCTTTATCCGGAAAAGTTGCGGGTTTGCAAATTGGTGCAAGTTCTGAGTTTTATGGCGCGCCAACAGTAGTGTTGCGTGGTAGCAAAGATGTTTTGTACGTTGTAGATGGTCAGCCTGTAAACTCAGATTCGTATAACTTTAATGCAGATGATGTTGAAACCTATACAGTACTTAAAGGCCCAAATGCTGCGGCATTGTATGGCTCAAGAGGAATTAACGGTGCGATTGTAATTACTACAAAGAAAGGTACAAAAGCAAGTGATGGCTGGCAGATAGATTATAACAGTACAACTGAATTGGATAAAGGATTTATTGTATTGCCACAAAGTCAGACGGAATATGGTCGAGGCAGTAATTATCAATATACTTATGGAAATGTGTTGTATGACAATAAACAGCGTTTACCGGAATGGGGACCTCGCTTTAATAGTGGTTTTGAAACGCAGCAATATGATAGCCCTTATGATCCGGTAACAGGTAATAGACAAAAAACACCCTGGCTGAATCGTGGTGCTGACAATTTTGACAAGTTCGTACAGAACGGTTATGTAAGCACTAACAGTATTAGCCTTGCAGCAAGCGGTGAGAAGTACAATCTTCGTGCTTCGTACGGGCATACCTACCAAAAAGGGATTTTTCCCAACACAAAATTAGATATAGATAATTTTAAAATTAATTTAGGATATAATATCAGCGAAAAATTACGAGTAGAGGCAGACCTGAATTTAAATTTGCAATATTCTCCAAATGTACCAGATGTACAATATAGCCCTAACAGTTATGTGTATATGTTTAAGGTTTATGGTTCTGCTGATTTTGATATTAATGATTTAAAAGATTACTACAAAGGACCGCAAGGTGTTCCGGGACTGACTCAATATGCACCAGAATACGGAAGGCTGAACAATGCCTGGTTTATGGCTAACGAATGGCTAAAGGGAAGAACAAAAACAGATGTTTATGGCTCTTTAAAAGCTATTTATAAATTCAATAATGATTTTGATTTGTCATTGAGACAATCTATAAATACTTACAATCAGCTTAATACAGAAGACGTTCCGGCTTCGGCCAATTTAAATTTGTATTTGCCATGGTATAGTTTTGGCTGGTACGGGGATTACAGAAGAGATCAAAGAAATTTATTAGAGAACAACACCGATTTAATTTTAAATTACAAACATAAATTTGGTAATTGGGATTTTAGTGCTTTAGTTGGAGCTAACCAGCGTTCTTTTACTTATGATTCTACATGGGAAACAACTCAGGGTTTATCACTTCCCGGAGTTTATAATATGAACAATTCAGCAGCTAAACCGTATAGTTATAATTTTGGTTCTAAAATGCAGGTGTATAGTGGTTTTTATTCGTTTGATATTGGATATAAAAATTATTTCAATATTAATACCACTAATCGTGTAGATAATCTATCGACTTTACCAAAGGGAAATAACACCTATTTTTACCCTTCAGTAGCAATAAGTTCTGCGATTTCAGACTATGTTAAATTGCCAGAGGCTATTTCATTCTTAAAAATACGAGCTTCGTATGCTGATGTAAAAGGAGGTTTGACGGCTACAACAATTGGTACTTCTTATAATGCGTTAAATTCTACAGCATTAGGAACAGGCTGGAATAGCAAGCCTGTATTTGGTTTACTGGGTTACGGAACAGAAAATTATACACCATACAACGGACCAACCTATGTAAATGAATCGCCAGTTGCTTCAGGTACTTTTTATAACGGAACACCCTCAATCACGTTATCAAACACTATTGCTAACGAAAATATAAAACCTTTTAACGTAGAGTCAATTGAAACAGGCTTCGATGTCAAATTTTTCTCGAACAGACTAGGTTTAAATGCTACTTTTTTTACAACAACTAATGGTCCCAACATTTTTCAGTTACCAGTTTCAACGGCAACCACATCAAACAATCAGTTGATTAATGGAGTTACAACACTTAAAAGAGGTGTTGAACTTGAATTAATGGGATCAGTATTGAGAAATCCGGCAGGTTTAAATTGGGATGTGAATTTAAATTATTCTTCTTATAAAGAAACACTTAAAGAAATTTATGGAGATCAGCAGTACTTACAGCAAAACGGCCACAATTTTGTAGTTGGGGACAGACTTGACGCTATTTACGGAACCAAATTCGTAAGAGACGGAAGCGGTAATATTGTAAACGGAAGCGGTGGATTGCCTTTACAATCGCCTGGAGGTATTGCAAATAACGGTTTTTTAGGACATGCAAATCCAGACTTTTCTTTTGGTATAACGAATACTTTTAAATATAAAGGTTATAGTTTAAGTTTTCAATTTGATGGTCGTATAGGTGGTAAAATGTATGATTTTGTTTATTACCATGCTATGAATGGCGGTACAGATCTGGAAACTGCTACGGGAGATTTCGGTGCAGCCCGTTTAGCTGAATGGAACAGTACTGCAAATGGTACAAAAGCAGCAACACCTTCCTATATTGGTCCCGGAGTTAAAATTATATCAGGTACACCTCATTTTAGCAATGGACAAATTGATAATTTAAATGATTTAACTTTTGCTAAAAATGATTTACCAGTATCGGTACAAAGTTATATCTCTAGTGGTATTGGTGCCAACGCAGATGAATATTACATGATTAGCCGTTCTTATGCAAAACTTAGAGAAGTTTCTTTTGGATATAGCTTGCCGGCAAAATTTTTAGCCCGTTCCTTCATTAAAAAAGCAACATTTTCATTGGTAGGTCGAAATTTACTGTATTTCGCAGCGCGTAAGGATATTGATTTGGATCAATACGCATCAGGTTATAATGCTTCTGACAGAGCTTTGGTTGGAGGTAGTGCAGGAAGCGATCTTTCTAGTCCAACTGTTCGTCGTTATGGTTTCAATATTAATTTAACTTTTTAATCTTTCTATTTCCATGAAATTAAGAAATATAATTTTCAGCTTATTAAGCATCAGTTGTTTAGGTTTTTTCTCTTGCCAGGAAGGTGATTTGATTGATAACCCTAACGTAGCAAATGCAGATGCAATTATTCCCAGAACCTTGCTATTAAACCATTTAACAGCGACACTGATCCGTACTGATGAGCAACCGTGGGCTTTGTCTGCTGGTGGTGCACAGTATAATATATCTAATTATCAATATTATAGATTTAATAATAACTATAATTATGGTAATACCAGCGATAGTTATGATATTCTAAAATACGCTTTAAGCTTAGAGACGCAAGCTGTTAAACAATCGGGTAATAATACCAATGTTTATTTTGCATTATCGCAATTCTTTAAAGCGTATTCAGGTATTTGGTTGTCACAAAGAGTGGGAGATATTCCATTTTCGCAAGCAGGGGATTCAAAGAACTTAACACCGGCTTATGATAATCAAAAAGATGTTTATAAAAGTGCTTTGGGTATGCTTGATAATGCCAATACCCTTATAAAAAACTTAATTGCAGCTACGCCAACACTGGCTTCTCAAAAAGTAGATGCGGGCGGTGATATTTTCAATTTTACATACCTGCAATGGCAAAAACTGATTAATACCTACACTTTACGTGTTTTGGTAAGCCTAAGTAAAAGAGCGCAAGATAATGCCGATTTACAAGTAGCTCAAAAGTTTGCCAATATCATTAGCAACCCGGCACAATATCCAATAATGGAAGGAAACAGTGATAATATGGTATATGTTTATAATGCCGTAAACCGATATCCTGTTTATTCTTTGCAATTAAATGCTTATAATAATTTTTCAAATCCTGGTGGCACGTATTTAAATATAGGATCACAAACAAAAGATCCAAGGATTTTTGTTACTTCTACTCCGGCGCCAGCAGAAATATCGGCTGGAAAAGCTGTAAGCGATTTTTCTGCTTTTATAGGTTCTGATCCCAATTTATCGCAGGCAGTTTTACTTAATAATTCCGATAGCGGTATGTACTCTTTTGCGAACTATAACCGTTATTATGTTTCTCAAACCGGAGCAAATGCAGAGCCTTTTATATTTATAGGTTACTCGGAGATGTGTTTTAATATTGCTGAAGCAATTAACAGAGGCTGGATAACAGGCCAAAATGCTAAAGATTGGTACCTGAAAGGAATTAACGCTTCGCTGGCAACTTACGGTTTAAGTGAAGGTCAAACTGTTAGCATCAATTTTCCAATTAGTTCTTCGAATGTTAAGGTTAATCCTAAAGGACTTAAACAAGGAGATGTTTGGGGAACTGCTACAGTGAATATTGCTCAGTTTTTAACCAATGTTGCTTATGCAGGTGATAATGCAACAGGTTTAAATCAGATCTTAACGCAGAAATATATGGCTATGTTTAACAATTCCGGATGGGAAGCTTTTTATAACTACCGTCGTACAGGAATTCCGGCATTGCTGAGCGGAGGTACAGGAATTGGAACTGCAAATGGCATTTTGCCGCGCAGATGGATGTATATGGCGACAGAATCTGCATACAATCCACAAAACTATCAAAAAGCAATACGAGATCAATTTGGAGGAGCAGATGATCCGTTAAAAGATGCCTGGTTAACCAAATAATTAAAAAAGAGAAGACCAAAAGTGCTTCTCTTTTTTATTGAAATCTGAAATTTAATTAAGGTATTAAATTTCAGATTTCAATAAAAAATCCAGAATCTAAATTGATTCTGGATTTTTCTTTTATCCTAAAGTGACAAGATATTTGAAATTTTGAATTTCAAAAAAAAAAATAGGATTTCAAATTTACTGTCTAATTCCAACTCTATAATGTTTTCCTGATTGGGCAGATTCAAAAGCTTCAGGAAGTTCATCTAAAAGAAACTCTTTCCCAACGAGTTCTTCAAAAGGATATTTAGAATGATTTTTGGCAATAAAATCAACAGCAAAACCAAGATCATTTGGAGTGTAATTGTGAAGTCCTTTTATCGTGATAAGATTTCGAACGATCATCTCGGCATTTATTTTTGTAGCAGGCTGATTAAAAACAGCTCCTATCCAGACTGCTGTACCTCCAATGTTAAGAATTTCAATTCCCAGCTCCATTACAGCAGGTATTCCGGTTGTATCGATAACAACATCGATTTTTTCATTTGGATAAAGTTTTCGAATTTCATCAGGCGACAAATTTGCATCAACTAACTTATTAGCGCCAAATTTTTTAGCATACACCAGGCGTTCCGGATTGATATCCATAGCAAATACATTTTTGGCACCGCTTTCTCTGGCCATTGCACAAGCTGAAAGTCCCAGCATACCACTTCCGGTAATCATGACATTTTTATTTTCAAGATAACCCGCTACGCGTACAGCTCCCGCAATTGTGGCATGTGTACAATTTATTGGGGCTGCTTGTTTATAACTTAAAAAATCAGGTAATTTGAAAATTGCAGTTCCCTTTTTTAGTACACAATGAGTAGCAAATCCACCATTTAATCCATCGTTGGGCTTAAATTGGTGATGCCCGTATTTATAGAGGCCTTCGGATTTTTGAGGTATTCCTTTTTTAGCCATTTCACTACTTTTATCAAAAGCATATACGCACCAGGTAACCAGATCTCCAATACTCAACAGATGACCATTAAAATCACGGGTTATTTTTTCTCCTTTATCCAGAATTTCTCCAATTATCTCATGTCCTAAAACACAGGGACAAGGAGTGGATCTTTTTCCTGTAAAGGTATGAACGTCGCTGGTACATATAGTGGTATAAAGGATGCGAACCAATACTTCATTACTATCTATTCCGTTTAAAATTACTTCTTGGTTTTTGAATGGTTGACCTACTTCTGAAAAAACCATTGCAGTTGCTTTTATTGTCATTATTTTTTAATTTGTTTACTATTTGTAATATTTTGTTTTAAAAAATGCTCTTAGTGAAAAATGTTTTTGAATATTTATCTATTTTACTTTTAAAACCCGAGTTCTTTCTTGGTTTAAATTGAATGTAGAATCGATAAAGTATTGTTATATATAGGTTTTACTATAAGTTTCAAAATTACCATCTTTTTTATTTTTACGAAATAATATTTACTATTTGTAAACTTTATTAACTATTATTTTACATTTAGATAATATTTATATTTGATTAGAGGCTTACTTTTGCTAAAACTTAATAATATTAGCATGTTTCAAGAAAGTAAAAAATTTACAAATAGTAAAAAAATATCTACCTTTGCAATTGTGGTTTCAGTGTTTGTATGTTACACTGGGATGTATGCGGTACGCAAATCATTTTTGGCAGGTCAATATCTTTCACTTGCTTTCGGCTATGGGTTAGATGCTAAAACAGTACTAGTAATAAGTCAGGTTTTGGGCTATATGGTTTCAAAATTTATAGGAATAAAAATTATTTCTGAAATGCCGAGGTCTAAAAGAGCAAAATGGCTGATTGCCTTTATTTCTTTTGGTTTGTTAATGCTGGGGTTGTTTGCTATTGTTCCAGGAAAGTGGAAAATACTGGCATTGTTTTTAAATGGCCTGCCTTTAGGGATGGTCTTTGGGATTGTCTTTTCTTATATCGAAGGAAGAAAAAATACAGAAATGTTAGCCGCATCCTTAAGTGCCACATTTATATTTTCAACCGGACTGGTAAAAACGGTGGGATTGCTGCTGATGAGAGATTTTAATGCAAACGAATATACGATGCCATTTTATACAGGATTATTGTTTTTTCCTTTATTCCTTTTGTCAGTATGGATTCTTAACAAAAATCAAGACCCGGATGAAAACGACATCAAAGCAAGGGCCGAGAGAGTGCCTATGTATAGTAAAGAGCGCAAAGATTTTATAAGAGATAATGGAGTAGGTTATTTTGCTTTAGTTGGTATTTATGTTCTCTTGACAGTGGTTAGGGATTTTCGGGACAATTTTATGGTTGAATTTTGGGCAGAAAAAGGATATTCAGGTTCTCCACAAATTGTAACTCTTACAGAAATTCCGGTAGCTGTAATTGTTTTGGCAATAGCAGCAGCAGGTGTGCTGATAAAAAATAATAAAAAGGCATTTAGTGTAGGGATGTATCTTACCGCTGCCGGAGCAGTTGTTATTATGCTTTTTACCTTTTTGTTTAATGCAGGACTTATATCTCCTGTAATTTGGATGATCACAACCGGAATAGGAGTCTATCTGCCTTACATACTATTTCATTGTCTTGTGTTTGAAAGATTAGTCGCCGTTATGAAGTTTAGAGGAAATGTTGGTTTCCTATTTTATATCGCCGACGCCATGGGATATCTGGGCAGTGTTGTTGTGCTTTTGCTTAAAGAAGTAATAGGATTTAAACAAACGTGGAGTCATTTTTTTATATGGCTAAATCTGGAATCGGCTGCATTACTATTACTACTCGCGATAGGCTCTTTATATTATTTTAACAAGCGTGTTCATGAAAAAAGCAAGAAACAAATAGTTGCTTTTCCCTAAATATAAAAGATAAATTGAATGGATAAAAAATATGATTTGATAGTTATTGGAGGAGGTGCATTAGGAACTTTTCATGCCTATCACGCCTTACAAAAAGGAATGTCAGTTGTTGTTTTAGAGAAAAACAGTAAACCAGAAGGCGCTACTGTTAGAAATTTTGGTCAGGTTGTACCGTCAGGAATGGACAGAAAATGGCAAAATTTCGGAAAAGAAAGTTTAAAGATTTACAAAGATATTCAGTCGCAGTTTGATATCAGCATTCGTCAAAACGGAACTATTTATTTGGCTTCAAACGAAGAAGAAATGCAATTGATAGAAGAACTGCATCAAATAAATATCTCAAATGACTATGAATCTAATTTGTTGAGTAAAGAGCAATGTCTGGCTAAATATCCCGGATTACGATCGGATTATTGTACTGGAGGATTATTTTTTCCGCAGGAAGTAACGGTTGAACCTTCAACGATGATTAATAAGTTACATCAATATATGACCGCAAATTTAGGTCTTGAGCTATTTATGAATACCACTGTTGTGCAAACTGAAAATAGAAATGATGGAGTAGTAGCAACCACTTCGGCGGGAGAAGAATATAAAGCTTCAAAAATCATTATTTGCAATGGAAGTGATTTCAAAATACTATATCCTGAAATTTACAACAACAGCGATTTGATTGTTTCTAAACTTCAGATGCTGCAAACCAAACCTCAGAATAACTATAGATTAGACGGCTCTATTTTGACAGGATTAACAATTAGAAGATATGAATCTTTTGAAGAATGTAAATCGTACAAAGCGATCAAAGAAAAAGAAAATCCGAATAGTTTTGAGAAAAGGTATGGTGTTCACATATTATTCAAACAAGCGCTGGATGGATCTGTAATTTTGGGAGATTCTCACGAATACGCGCCAGCAAAAGATATAGATTCTCTGGGATTTGATTTGAATATGGATATTGACAATTTTATGATTGAGGAAGCCAAAAAAATCATTGATTTGCCAACGTACGAAATTCAAAACAGATGGTTCGGTCTGTATTCGCAATGCAAAACCAAAGATATTTTTGAATATACCGTTGATGAAAACATTCACATCATAACAGGAATAGGAGGAAAAGGAATGACAGGAAGCGCAGGATTTTCTAAACATAATATTGATAAAATTTTTAATACTTAACTATTAAAGATAGAGCTAGAGATTAAAGGATTAAAAAGATTAAACCATTAAGCGAGTAAGAAAAATGAAGTTCTGCTTCTTAATATAATTTAATCTCTTAATAGTGAAAAAAAATAAATACACACAAAATGAAAATTAATGAAATTGAAATGGTCGTTTTTGATATGGCCGGAACTACAATCAATGAACAAAATATAGTTTATAAAACGCTATATAAGTCTATAAACCATTTTGGTATTGAAGTTTCTCTTGAAACGGTACTTTCCTTAGGTGCTGGAAAAGAAAAGTATCAGGCAATAAAAGATATCTTAAATCACATTAATATTAATGATGATGCAAAAGCAAATGTAATATTTGAATATTTCAAAGAAATCCTTGATAAGGAATATTTCTCAGCCAAAGTTTTACCAATAGAAGGTGTCGAAAATGTGCTTCGAAACCTTAAAAAAGATGGTGTAAAAATAGTTTTAAATACAGGATACAGCGGTCATGTTGCCAATACGTTATTAGAAAAATTAAATTGGAAAAAAAACACGCACTACGATGCTTTAATAACTGCTGATGATGTAGCATTAGGGCGCCCTTTTCCGGATATGATACATAAAGCCATGCAATTGTTTTCAATTGAAGACGCCTCAAAAGTTTTAAAAGCCGGAGATTCTGCCATAGATATCGAAGAAGGTAAAAATGCGAAATGCGGTATTACAATTGGTGTTTTATCAGGGGCTCAAACCAGAGTCCAGCTGGAAAAAGCAAAACCGGATTACATTCTGGATTCTCTGGCTTCATTGTATAGCATTACAAACTAAACAGCCTTTTTTCAGCATATAGCCTTATAGAATTACTTATTTCAATCAAGGTCTTCACTTATTTAATATACATATTCTCATTGATTTATTCTTGAGTTATAATGTGTTTTAAAGTTTGTGGATAAGGAATTTATGTATCAAAAAAATAATTGCTTACAGCATTAAACAGCATTTTAAAAGTAAATTAATAGTAACCCATAAAACAATTCAAATCAATGAAAAAGATTTTTAGATTAAGTTACATTACAATTCTGACAAGCGTACTTTTAGTCGCTTCTTGTACTAATGATGCAATGCCTGCGAGCGATGAAAATTCAGCAAAAGCTGTTGAAAATTCGAAAACAGGCAAATCTGCATTAAACAATGGTACTAAAAAATTACTGATTATAGGCATCGACGGCTGTCGTGGCGATGTTTTGATGGGAGCAAATACACCAAATGTTCATGGTTTGCTTTCGAATGCTGTTTACAGTTTAGATGCTTTAACCGAAGCCCCAACATGGAGTGGCAATGGCTGGTCGACAATGCTAAGCGGTGTTACGCATTTAAAACATGGAGTAACAGACAATTCATTTTCAAGTCCAAATTTTGGAACTTACCCGAGCTTCCTAAAACGTCTTGAAATATATAATGAAGCATTAAGAACAATGTCAATTGTACATTGGGCTCCAATCAACACTTATATTGTGGACGGAATTGATGTTGAGAAAACTCTAACAACTGATTTAGCCGCAAAAAATGAAGTAGTTGCGGCATTAACAAACGACAATCCGGACGCTTTATTCCTGCATTTTGATGATGTAGATCACGCTGGACACAGCTACGGGTTTTCGATCAATGTACCGCAATATAAATCTTCTGTTGAAACTACAGATGGTTATATTGGCGAGATTTTAACGGCGCTAAAAAGCAGACCTAATTATGCAAATGAAGACTGGCTGGTTATTGTTGCACCAGATCATGGCGGAATTGTTACCGGTTCAGCAGGATCTCACGGAGGGTCATCTTATGAAGAGCGAAATATTTTTACCATCTTTAATAATAAAAATTTTACTTCGACTAAAATTGAAAAACCTGTTGATCCAACAACAAGTATTACAGGTAAATTCGCCAATTTTAATACGAATAGTATATATGCATCGACAACTAATGCATTGTATAATTTTGGAACTTCAAGTTTTACGGTTGAATGCAGGGTAAAAACTTCAGGTTACTCAGGCGACCCCTCTTTAGTTTCTAATAAAAACTGGTTAAGTGGTAAAAATCGTGGATTTGTGATTTGTGCTAACACCGGAGGAACATGGAAAGTAAATATTGGTGATACCCAAAATCGTGTAGACATTTCCGGAGGAACAATCAATGACGGAAAATGGCATCATTTAACATTAGTGGTGGATCGTACTGCTAAATTGGTGAAAACATATCAAGACGGAGCTTTTGTTGGACAAGCTGCTATTGTCAGCACATTTGGAAGTTTAACTTCTGGATTGCCTTTTGCAGTAGGACAAGACGGAACTTTGACTTACGGTGCAAACGTAAACGGAAATATTGCTGAAGTCCGCGTTTGGAATAAAGCCTTATCGGAAGCCTCCATTCTTAATTATACCTGTTCATCTGTTACAGCTTCTCATCCTGATTATTCCAATCTTATTGGGTATTGGAAAGGCGATAACGGATCAGGTAACAGCTTTACAGATTCGAGTTCAAAACAAGTTACCCTTACTTTTCCTGACACACCAACCTGGACAACAAGTACAGCGACCTTAAAGTGCGGAACTGCTAATGGAGTAGTACCTAAAATGGTAGATATTGCCTATTCATCACTGCAGTGGTTCGGCGTACCAATCAATTCAGGATGGTTATTGGATGGACGTTCTTGGATTCCTGCAGGAAACTAAACTATATTAGAATTTGTGTTTATTGTTTTTTTTGAAGGTTATCTCCATTTTGGAGGTAACCTTTTAAATATTACTTTCAGAATAAAAATAAAGGACAAGCATGATACAATTTTCCTGAGTTCTGTTTTCAGGTACATGAGGAAGCCTTCCGTTGAAACATAGTGAATCGCCTTCGTTTACAACTACTTCTGCATCATCAATAATATAAGTGACGCTTCCTTTTATAATATATTTGAACTCCCACGCATCAGTAATAACTTTTTCACGCTTACTATCTGGTTCCACTTCAAGAATTACAGCTTCAAAACCGATAGAATTAATACTTTTACTGAAGATATGGTAGTAATTAAAACCCTTTGTTTCTGATCGGTCTTCTTTTTCTATCTTCTGATAATCTTCTTTTTTTATGTGGATAAACTTGGCATTTCTGATGTTCTTAACTCCTTCAAAAAAATAAGTAACATCAGTATCTAAAGAGTGAATAAGTTCTATTAAAACAGGAAGAGAAGGGATAGTTCTGCCGTTTTCAATTCTTGAAATAAGTCCATTGCTCACTCCGGCTCTGCTGGCTACTTCATGAATGGTTAAGGCACTTTTCTTTCTAATTTCTTTTAACCTTTTTCCAATACCAATTAAAAAATCTTCCATAATATTACATTCACTTTAAAGGGTAAATATAATACAATTAGTATCAGGAATCTTTTTTATAATAAGAGGGAGAAAAAAAATTTATTTAAGCACTGCCAGAATTACTTGTTGTTTGTGAAGTCAGGGAAAACAATGATGTCTAATTATATTCAATTAGAGTTATAACAGCATCTATACATACGTTATGACAGGAATAAGGCACAGATTACGATATGTTATCCATACATTAAATTATAGTTAACTGCCTGTCTATATTGTATTTTAAGATAATTATTCCTGTAATTTACCAGTGTATTAATAAAATTACAAACCAATTATATTCTCTTAAAATCGTATCTTTTTAAACGTGCAAAACTATCTTATACCTTCGGAAATTTCGTGGCTTTCTTTTAATAACTGTATTTTGGATGAAGCTGATGATTTAAATAATTCTTTATACGAACGAATTAAGTTCTTAGCCATTCACTCGTCTAATCTGGATGAATTTTTCAGGGTTAAAATCAGAAAACTACTGATTAAAAATTCAAAAAAGAACAAAGATTTATTAGATAAAATTCTAACTGAAGTAAATCTCCAGCAAAATAGATTCGGAGCAATTTGGAACAGTTCAATACTACCGGAATTAGCATCTGATAATATTGTGTACTATGAAAATCAAGAGCTAATCGAAGAACATCTTCATGAGATCGAGTATTATTTTAAAAGTATTATTTTGTCTTATATTCAGGTGATTTATATTTCAGTAAACCAGCCTAAAACTTATTTTTTAAATAATCGCAGTTTGTATTTTTTGGTAAAATTAAAAGATAGTGCAGGGAACTATAACTATGCTTACCTGAATATTCCTTCGGATAAACTGGATCGATACAAACAATTGCAAAGTCAGGGAGATACGCATTATATTATTTCGATTGATACTATAATAAAGAATTGTTTGTCTTTTATATTTCCTTCCGGAAAAGTTGTTTCCTGTAATGCCATAAAATTAAACCGCGATGAAAATTATCTGATAGAAGATGAAAACTCAGGAGATTTGATAGCGAAGATTGAAGCGAAAATAGAAGAGCGTAAGCGTGGTTCCTCTACAAGATTTCTGTATGATTCTAATATGGATTCTGAAACGATTTCGCTATGTAAAAAAGCTTTCCGCCTGAAAAATAATGAAATGATAAAAGGAGGAAGCCATCATAATCTTTATGATTTGTTCAAGTTTCCAAATCCTGTTAAACCAAATCTTCAGGGAGCAAATTATCCGGGTCTCAAGCATCTGCCTTTTGAAAGCAGCAGGCCAATTTTCGAAATTATTGATAAACAAAATCAACTGCTGCAATTCCCTTATCAATCGTATTATTATGTACTTCAGTTTTTCAATCAGGCGGCCATTAACAGAAATGTTCTTGAGATAAAAATTACTTTATACCGAATTTCATCACAGTCGTTAATTGCAAATGCTTTGATAAGTGCCGCGAAAAATGGCAAAAAAGTAACTGTTTTTGTAGAAGTCAAAGCACGTTTTGATGAGTACAATAATTTATTCTGGTCCCGTGAAATGAAAAATGCAGGGATTAAAATCATTCAAAGCATGCCAAATTTAAAGGTTCATGCAAAAGTTGCAATGGTGACCATGAAAGATAAATACGGAAATAAAAAATACTATAATTATTTATCGACGGGAAATTTTAATGAAAGTACCGCAAATGTTTATTCTGATTTTGGTTTTTTCACTTCAGAAAAAAAATACACCGATGATTTAAAAAAAGTCTTCACATTTTTAAAAACCAGGAAAAAAGCAGGAGCACCAAAATATATTCTGGCAGCAGGCTTCAACATGAAAGAAAAGTTGACAGAATTAATAGATCACGAAATAGAAAATAAAAAAGCTGGCAGAGAAGCTGCTCTATTTTTTAAAGTAAATGGAGTTGATGAGAAAGATATTATTGATAAACTTATTGAAGCAAGCAGAGCAGGTGTTGACGTGACATTGATCGTACGTGGAATTTGTACCTTATTGCCCGGTATTAAGAATGTAAGTGAGAATATAAAAATTTACAGGATTGTAGATATGTTTTTAGAACATTCGAGGATTTACAAATTTGCCAATAATGGTCAGGAAAAAATCTACCTTTCATCTGCTGATATGTTAAACCGAAATTTAAACAGAAGAATAGAAGTGGCTTTTCCGTTGTATGATGAAAAATACATTGCGGAAATTAATACAATTATTCAGTTACAACTAGAAGATAATACAAAACGAAGAATCATAAATAGCGAAGGAAATAATGAATTGGATATTCTAAGTATAGACGAACCAAGACGTGCTCAGACCGAAATTTATAATTGGCTTGCTGAGCGCAATATGGAATAATGTTAGTAGAGATAAAAAAGATGTAATAATTCACAGTATTGAAATAGTCGGAATAATAAAGCCCTTGCAAATGCAAAGGCTTTATTATTATAAATTGTGTTTTATGCAGAAACAGATGCGTATTTTATTTCGTATATTTTTTTCTTAAGAGATTTATTTCCTTCGGTCCAATTCCCATTTCCTGCTGTAAAAAGTTTTCTACACTTCCGTATTGTGTTTTGATGCCTCCAAAAAACGAACGGATAAGTTCTGGTTTTAATGCCATTTCATTCTCAACCTGTGCTTCAGTTAAGCCGCTCATTTTTGCAAGCGGCGCCATCATTCCTTTATTCATTTTCTTAAGATAGATATTTGAGGCAACATAATCTTCTTCGATAGTTTTCTCAGGAACATTTAAAACATATAAAAATAATGCTGTTGCCATGCCGGTGCGATCTCGTCCGCCGGTGCAGTGATACATTACCGCTTCTTTTTTGTCTGCGGTTAATAGTTTTACAAATAATGGGCGGAATCTGTCACCGCTGTATTTTACAGCGTCTACACCATAAAATTTTTCAAGAAAACCTCCTTCTTTCAAAAGTGAAACCATTTGTGCCGGATTTGGAATACTATCGCTTCCTGCCGGACTTAAAGTGTAATCCGTATTTTGAGGCAGACGGTCCGGAGCAGCTTTCGATTCAGCTACACCTCTAAAATCAACAACGGTATGGATTTTCTTTTTATCTAAAAGTACCAGATCTTCATTTGTTAATTTATCAATTCCGGCACTTCTGAATACTTTTCCCCAAACAACCTCTTTTCCATCTGTAGTCTTGTATCCGCCTACATCTCTGAAATTTAATGCTCCTTTTACCGGAACCAGTCTTTTTATGCTGTCTGTAAGCTGTGCGTTTGCCAATGTTTGTACCAAAATGGCAGCGATAATTATTGTTTTTTTCATTTTTATTTTCAATTAATTTATTTGTTTTTAAAATATATCATAACGTATTCCTGCCTGACCCCGGCTTCCGTACCATTCCTGTGAAGTAATACGGCGTTTATCGTTCCCCATGTACATTTTAACCGGAGAATCACTTAAGTTGTTTAACTCTATAAATACCTTAAGTTTTTTGTTAATATTTACCGTTGCTGAAGCATCAATAGTAAAGTTAGAATCTGTCCGGATATAATAATCGGGGCCTAGCTGCTGATTAATAGTTTCTACTGATTTTCCGCGGTAATTGCCTGCAAGACGAACCATTACGCCGTTACGTTCGTAGAAAAGAATAGCGTTAAATAAGTTTTTAGATTGATTTGGCAAACTTGTTTTGTCATTATAAGTAGTAGTTCCATTAACGCGCGGTACCTCTGTATTTGAGTCTATAAAAGTGTAGTTAAATTCTACTCCAAAACCACTCCAGAAACCATTAAGAAAATCAAACCTTTTATTGATTCCGGCTTCAAATCCGAATAAAGAAGCTTTGTTTAAGTTTTTTGCCTGCGTAACTAAATAATCATTTCCGTCAATATGCTGCATACTTACATCAGTAAATACTACATCAGTAATGTTTTTATAAAATGCACCACCTGATAAAATTCCAACATTGTCAAAATAATATTCTCCCATTAAATCATAATTATTACTGAAAGTAGGCTTTAGATCAGGATTTCCTTGTGTAATTGTTAGAGGAGATGAGGTTGTATTTGTTGAACTTCCAGGTGTCATGTCTCCAAAATTGGGACGAACAAAAGTGCGTGTATAAGCAGCACGAAGATTTGATTTGTCACTTAACTTGTATTTTAAATGAAGCATTGGAAGAAACGAATTATAATTATTCTCCACCACAGACGGACTTAATGTAATTACAGCAGGAGTTCCTTGTGTAGTGGCTTTTGTTCCGTTCAAAGTCATAGAAGTATATTCGTTACGTAAACCTCCCACTATCTTTAGATGGTCTGTAGCATCAATTTCGGCCATTGCATAACCAGCGATTACATTTTCATCGCCAGTATAAAAAGAAGTTGCATTTGTTTTGGATGTAAAATCCAGAAACCCGTTAGCAGTTTGGAAAGACTGCCCGTACATGTTAAACAACTGATCTTTAGTCAATGGATTTACGATAAACTGGCTGAAATCACCATTCATGTTTCCGAAAAATTTACTTCCGCCAGGGAAATTGGTAGTCTGCAATGCTGAAAGCGGTACTAAGGCTGGAGAATTTGGAATTCCAACAGCTACTCCCGGCAGATAAACGAAATTCGATCCGTAAGTATTTGTTCTGTCTTTGTGACGGTATTTCGCCCCAAATTTTAAATTTACTTTAGAACTGGCTTCTACCTTTAAATTTACTTGTCCAATTTGATCTCTTTCGCTATTATTAAGCTGTGCAATTACCAATTGATTCAGTAATAACTTATCAGCGCTCATTACTTCGTTTGGATTTGTAAGACCGGTTTCAAAATGATCTACAGTACCGCCAACTCCGTTTGGAGAGTCAAACCCCCAATAACGTTTTCCATCGCTTGAAAGATCATTGAAACCTCCTGTTATCTTCTGACGGAAAGTAGCAATAGGGAGACCTTTGTTGCCAGAAGTTGGAGGAGTATCTAAATAATATTCTGATTTATGATTGCTGTAACTCCAGTCCAGTTTAAATTTTTCACTCATTTGATGTTCACCGCCCACTTCAAAACCATTTAAAGCAGTTTGATAATGAGAGTATCTGTAATTGTATTGAAAACGAGAATTGGTGTAATCAATATAAGATTCATAAACAGGACGTATATCATCGAATTTATTAGCCATTCCTCTAAAGAATATTTTATCAGATGCTGTAAGTTTATATTCTGCACCTACATTTAAACCTTTGGTTTCACGTTCTCCCATGTAGCGTTTAAAAAGCACGGTATTCAGCGATTTTTTTTGTTCTGCAACTGTAGCGCCGGTATTATAGGTAGCAGCAAATTCATCAGATCCCCATTGTCTGCTCCAGATTGCTCCTGAAACAATTACACCAAGTTTGTTATTAAAGAATCGGTCACCATAAGTTACGGACGCATTATAAGTACCGTTTTCGCTAAATGTGTTGTAACCTCCTGCGGCGCTGACATTCAAAACACGTTTTGATGGTGCTGTACGGGTAATAAAATTGATAGAACCGCCAATAGCATCTCCTTCCATATCAGGAGTGATAGCTTTTGCTACCTGCACATACTGAATCATTTCAGAAGGCACGGCATCCAGCACTGAAGAACGGTTACCCATAACATTTGAACTAGGAAGACGATTTCCGTTAAATAGAGTAGAAGTCCACGCAAAGGGAGTTCCTCTCACAGTCGCCTGATCAGCTTCACCATGATAACGTGCAACTGCAACACCCTGCATACGCTGTACAGCTTCTGCAGCGTTACGGTCTGGTAATTTACCAATTGCATCTGCAGCCATGACATCCATAATGGCAAGTGAGTTTTTCTTGATGCTGTAAGCTTTAGCCTGAGATGGTGCCATTGTACCTTTTACTACTATTTCTTTAAGAGAACTGGAACCATCAGGCGACATTTGAATTAAGCCAAGATCATTTATTCCCTTTACGAGATTTACTGTTATAGATTTTGTTTCAAAGCCTATGTAGCTAATCTCAATAACAGCTTCTCCTTCAGCCGGTGCTGTAATTGTAAAAGCACCTTGTAAATCTGAAATGGTTGAATTATTAAAAGTTTTTCCGGCAATGTTAGCTGTTGGGAGCGTTCCTGCATCGCTGGTAACAATTCCTTTTATCGTCTGCGCATAACTCGATATAGAGCAAACTGTGAATACGGCTGTGAAAAGTATTTTTTTAAATATCTTTTCCTGCTTAAACAAAGATTTTAAAATAATTTTAGGTGTCATGTTTTATAGTTTTTTTGCAAAGATTGCTTTGATTTAAACTATGAAACGACTTTGTCGAACCAGAACTACTTTTACGAAGTGCCAATCTTTTTAATTGTGACTAGTGGTTTGATTTACAATGTTTTAATTGTTGTTATTAAATTGTTATGAATCAATTGTTTTGCATTTATTAAACATTAAATTAACAGACTCATGGTACTTTAGCACAAAGATTTTAAGATGAAATATATTATTGCAATTGGAATATTTCAGGCGGTATTAGCCGTAGTATTACTTTTAAGGAGCAGGTATCGAAAAAATGCAGATGATTTACTAATTTCCTTAGTGGTATGTATTGGACTGCACCTCTCTATTAAGTTTTTCATTTTTACTTTTGTTGAGGATCAGCAGGTACTTAATATGCTGAATACTTTTATCGGCTTTTGTTACATACCATTATTGTATTTATACACTTTAAAAACGATTCGTCCTGAATTTGTCAGTGCTTCAAAATGGTACATTTTTATTCCGTTTATAATTGGGGCGATAGGTTATTTTTCTACAGTTTGTGTCTTATCAGTTACATCGCCAAATGCCTATTTAGTTTTATACTGGTATAATACGATTAGTCTTTACACACTGCTTCCTCTGGATATCATTTTTTCCTCTGGCATAATTTATCTGGCAATACATAAATTACCAAGAAACAGTCAGGAGAAAAAATTAATTGTGCAGCTTGCATCACTTTTTTTATGTATTGGAATATTAGGCGTCTTGTTTACAGTATTCAGGCCGTTCACTTTTTCCTTAAATTATCTAAGCCGATCTATAATTTATACACTGCTTATTGTTATTACGATTAAAATAATCACCTATAAATACGGAGCTGTTAGTGATTCTGGTTCAATTGCTCTAAATAATGAGATTTTTTCATCTGTAGTTGGCTATAATGGCCCTTCAGAAATTAGTGATGAAATGAATTCAGGTGCTGCAAATAATTATATACCCGATTCTATTATTGAAAATACCTTAATCAAAGAAAAAGAAACATTGCAGCCTCAAAAGCGAAAAGAAATTTTAAGTCAAAGTGAAATGTTTAAAATATTGCTAAAGCTTGAAAAAGCTATGGAAAAGGAGCAGTATTTTAGGGAAAACGAATTAACGCTCGATAAACTGGCAAAACTTACCAGTCTTAATAAATATCACATAAGTGAAACATTAAACCATTTCGTTAATAAACCATTCTACACTTTTATTAATGAGTACAGGATAGAATATGTAAAGCAGAAATTAAAGAGTTTATGTGAAAAGAATGGCAGTATTACTATTCTTGACCTGGCTTATGAATCTGGTTTTAATTCAAAATCATCATTTAACAGGTATTTTAAAGAAATTACTACTTATACACCTAGAGAATATATTAATCTAATTTCTACACCTGTATTAGTTTCGTAACAGGATTCGATTGTTTTCTAAATTTATTTTGAACTCTAATTTTTTTGATTTGATGTAGACATTCATTAACGAGATTTTTTATTTCAAAGTAGGGAACATTATGAATTGAAGTAATAGAATTTTTTACCATTTCTATGTAATTTCCAGCGTCAATCAAATCTGTTTCGAGATTTTTTAGAATATTGCTTTCAATATTTTTATTTTTCTTGTAGTAGTAAATACAATTATGAAGATCCTCAATCTGGCCTTTTAAATCAAATACGGCATTTTTTGAAATAGCACGTCTGTAATAATTTGAAAACTCTAATGGATTATTTTCGATCAATTTATCAAGATCTTCAATTGCCTGAGAATGTTTATTTAATTTCTGAAGACACTTTGCTCTTAATCTAAAAACTTTTAAATCGGAACCAGAATTTATTGAATTATCAAAGTATGATAAGGCCTCACCAAATCTATTTGATAAATAGAGGTCTTTTCCTTTTTTTAAATTGACTAATTCCTGTTTGGGATTTGATTCAAAAAAGACATCCTTACATTTTATTATAAAGCGACTAAACCATTTCATACACTAAAAATTTTAGGCGGTTAGAATTTTGTTTATGAAATTAAAAGGAATTAAGGGGACTTAAAAGTAGTTATATTTTTTAATTTATGATCTTTTGAATAGAATTAAATTTACATTTTATTGACAATTAATATGTTAAAAAGAACTTTGTATATTCGAATCGAATTAAGTCAGGAATAATTGCAGATATATAACACACTACATTTAGGAACTTGTAGGTTCGAAAATCGATTTAATTACAATGAATATAAGTAGATTCTAAAATCCCGGTTATAAACAGGGCAACTATGTTTAAATCATTCTGTAAATTGGCGGGCTAACTTTTAAATTACTTATTCTGACAGATGCGACAGAACCGATACAATTAAAAAGTTAATTGCCAAATATTCCTGCCAATCAGTTCCAATCCAAATCAAGAAAATTCTACGATCTGCCAGCTAATCAAACTATAACATAAAGTAAGTCTGATAAAGTCTTCGTTGTTGAAAAAGCTATAAACTCCAGTTTAAAGATCTTAAACAGATTGATGATTTATTATAGTAAATAGATTGTTAATATTAATGTAAGGTAATTTTAAATATACCATAACTTGAGTTTTGATATTAAATTGTTTTTTTGGTTTAAAAATTTTTTTATGGAAAATAACAATGATTTAGGCAGAAGAAGGTTTCTTAGAAATTCTTTATTGGCTGCCGGAGGAGTTTTCATCGCCCCACTTATTGAAAGCTGCAGTGACGATGATAAACCGGATAACAGCGGCGCGCCCGACGGAATGAAAAATGAAGGTTTTGAGACAGGAGTAGCCAGTTTTGACCCTACTGAAACAGGAATGATTATCTGGACAAGATACTCAGCAGGTTTAGATGCTGAAATTACCTGGGAGCTAAGTAAGGATGCCGCATTTTCCCAAGTAACAAGAAAGGGGCAGGCTGGAGCATCTTCCACGAATGATTTTACAATAGCGGTAGATGTTCAGAATATTCCTTCCAATACAAAATATTATTATAGATTTTACAATGCCAAAACCAAACAGGTAACTGTTACCGGAGAAACACGCACGCTGCCGTCTAAAACAGATATTGTAAATGAGGTAAAAATGGCTGTTGTTTCCTGTTCTAATTTTCCGGCAGGACTTTTCAATGTGTATGGAGCGATTGCTTCTTCAGATGCCGATGTAGTGGTTCATCTTGGAGATTATATTTACGAATATGCGCCGGGGCAGTACGGAACAAATCCTTTTACCAACGCGCTGGGCAGAGAACATAAGCCAGCCAGGGAGATTACAAGCCTCAGTGATTACAGAGAACGATACAGACAATATAGAGGAGATAAAAATCTTCAGCTTCTTCATCAGAAAAAACCTTTTATATGTGTATGGGATGACCATGAGTTTGCTAACGATACTTATAAATCCGGTGCAGAAAACCATCAGCCATCCGAAGGCGATTTTCAGATGAGAAAAATGGCTGCTTTTCAGGCCTACAGCGAATATATTCCGCTTAAAACAGGAAAAGATCTTAGAATTTACAGAAGTTTTAATTTCGGTAACATTCTTTCCCTTTACATGATGGATACCAGAGTGATCGCAAGAGATAAGCAGATGAGTTATTCTGATTATATTGATAATGGCGGAAATTTTGACCAGACTAAATTTAGAACGGATTTATTAAGTACCAGCAGAAAATTAATTGGAAGCGAACAAATGACCTGGCTGGGATCACAGATCAATGCAGATACTGCTAAATGGAAAGTATTAGGCCAGCAAATCCTGATGACAAAAATGCTCATTCCTGCAGAGCTGCTGCTGCTCTTGAATCAGGTTTTAGCAGAAGTGGATCATTTTGGAAGTGCACAGCCGGCAACGATGCAGGCTCTTATTAGTGCAATCTCTGCACTTGTTGTTATTAAAATGAGACATAAACAAAATGATCCTTCCCTGACTGCTCAGGAAATTGCGAGAGTTACGACAACTTTACCTTATAATCTGGATGCCTGGGATGGTTATTTTGCAGAAAGAGAACAATTGTATGCGATGCTATCCGGAAAAAATGTTGTGGTTTTAGCAGGAGATACTCATAATGCGTGGATGGGTAAACTTACTGATATGCAGGGTAAACATATTGGAACTGAAATAGCCTGCAGTTCTGTTTCATCACCGGGACTGGAAGCTTATCTTGGAATTACCTCAGACCCTGCAAAAGCGATAGAACTTGCACAAGCATTCACAGTACTGATAGATGATTTAGAATATGCAAATTTGTATAAGCGAGGATATACATATCTTAAATTTACACCATCTGGTTCTGAAGCGGAATGGCGATTTGTAGACAGTGTAACCACTGAAACTACCAATACTATTACAGAAAAAAATATACTATAGCTTAGTTTATCAGGCACTGATTGAAGTTTTTTAGGTAATGCCAAAAAACTAAATAAATTCAAACTATAAATTAAATCGGGGCAGGAGTAATCCTGTTCCGGTTTTTTATATCAAATGATCTAGTGCAGACAGAATTTTAAAAGGATTAGAAATAAAAAAAGGAAACAGCTAATAAACGCTATTTCCTTTTATATTGATTTTTATGCGAAATAATCGGGATCTATTTCCCGCTAGAGGCAGTAATTTTCCCTAATTGAAGTCTGTAATCGGGTCTTTTTGGATTATAAACGTCAACAAAAGTTTCTTTGTTATCTGCGTGGGAATAAACATTAAAAAAGATGCTGTTACCGTACCAGTTTTCTAAATCGGTATTGTCAGCCTGGTTTTCTGTAAAGATATTGCCACTGCATTGGTTAAAGAACATCTCTTCAAATTTGATTTTTTTTAGGCTAACCTCATTGATTTCAGTTTTACTGTCTATAAGCACTGCAGGATTAAAACCAGAAACTACACTTCTTTTTAATTCCAAAGATGCATTTTCACCAACATACACAGCTTCTTTAACTAAACCTGCCTGAATGTCTGCTGTAATATTTTCACTGTCGTTTAGCATTGTCATGTTCGAAGCACTAACGAATGTGGCTTTTTTGGTAAAGTCCGTTTCGTTTTTCTTTTCATAGGTTCTTACTTCCAGACATCTGGATCCATCTTTATTGCTCGATAAATAAGATGATCTCACCGCTAAAGAATTAAATAATCGGCATTGGATTCCTTGTGTAAATTTAAAATCATCATTGATGGATTTGTAGGATACTAATTGAGCCGTGTTCACATCACCTCCGTAAAAAGCAAATGAATCACCGCCGGAGTAACTTACCATGATATTCTCCAAAATGGTTTTATTGCCCACTCCTGCAATAGTCAATCCATTAAAAGAATCCATTCCTTTAACTTTTTTACCGGCAAATTCAATTCTTACATATTTTAATACTCCTGAATTTGAAGCCTGGTTGTTACCTCCATATACAGTAAGTGCCGGATCAAGATCCATACTGTAAGAACCAGCACTGCCAAATTTATTTATTGGAGCATCACCAAGAACTACCACGCCTCCCCAATCGCCTGCTTTTTTCACACTTTGGTTTGAGGTAAATATAATAGGGTCTGTTTCCAGTCCTGCTGCCATAATTTGGGCCCCTTTTGTGATTACAAGAGTACCTTTTGAAACAGCATCTCCAATAATTACTGTACCAGGCTCAATAGTGAGCAC
Organism: Flavobacterium sp. FlaQc-48; assembly: GCF_044007335.1. NCBI lineage: Bacteria > Pseudomonadati > Bacteroidota > Flavobacteriia > Flavobacteriales > Flavobacteriaceae > Flavobacterium > Flavobacterium sp. FlaQc-48. The sequence goes on from NZ_JBIPCR010000002.1 coordinate 122,743, forward strand.
TGCATTATTAGTTACATATACATTTCCCTGAAGGATATACACATTTCTTTTCAGCAGTTTTGTGTTTTCAGTAATATTTCCGGCTAAAATTTGATTTGCATCTTTGGACTCGGCCTTTTGAGGCTTGAATTCGGTCCAGTTATCCAGCCAGTTGCTGTATCCTATAATTCCTTTTTCCTGCTGTGCACTTGCGCCGGCAGCTGTCAGCAGCAGGCAAATCATTAGAGTAATTTTTTTCATAGTTTGGGGCTATTAGGCATTATATGGTCTTCAGACATCCAGAAAACAAAGTATATAAATTAACAACATTTTTTGCAATCTTCGGCAATAAATCTTAAGATTATATCACTTTAAAAAATGATAGCGCAAATTGCCGTGGTGTCTATTACAAATATAGATAAACAAGTTGAAGTATGCATTGGATTTACTCATATTTAACATCAGAAAGAGAAAATTTAACAGTATAGCTAATATTCCTTTCAACAGCAATTAAACACTAAACTTCGCAAGGCACAATATTACATGTACTCAAATATATTTCTTCTAAAATTATCGCTGTGTTAAGTGGCTTTGAAAGTAAAAAAATGTTATCAAAATTTGAGTTCTTATATAGAATATATAAAATGTCATGAGAAAAACGTTTATCATCCTTTTTAATTGCAGGAGTTTGCTTGTTTTATTCTGTCGCGTTTTGCGGCCTAATAATCCTTCTTCAAGCTGACGTCTCCATCTGCGGATATTTTCCACACTTGTGCCCAGTTCCTAAGCAGCCTGAATTGTTTTATTGTATTCTGCAGCCAGCTTTACAGCCTGAAGTTTGAAATCTAATCTGTACGATTGCCTTTGATTTTACATTTTTTGTTTTAAAACCAAAGATCTTGTGTTTCTGTGTCCAATTTCAGGTATGAACTCCAAAGTTATCCACTCATATTTATGGGCCTTAAATCGTCTCATAAATAAATTGTTTTTTTTTAGTTTTATTGAGTTGAACTAAGTATGTAATCAACTTTTGTATATTTGATTTTTAAGTTTTACTAAAATAAATTTTTAATGCAAAAGTTAAGGGTAATTTCAATTAAAAAGAGAAGATACTACAAGTTACATCCATTTTTCTTTGGAAATATTATTTCTTGTTTTGATTGGCAATTTATTGTAAAGAGTACTATTCTATTACTTTTTTTACTATTTAATCCACAGTCTTTTTATGGACAGCAGGCAGAGTTGCTTAAAAAGCTTGACCAGGTCATTGATTCCTCGTCGGTTTATGATGGCTATAAAATAAAAACAATCAATAGTTTACAAAATCAATTACGAAAGATTAAGAATGATCCTTATAGACAACTGGAATTAAATCAAAAGCTTTTTGACCAATATGTTGTTTTTAAAAGGGATTCAGCATTTAATTATGCCTTAAGGATCAAATCATTGGCAGAAGGCCTTAATGATAAGTCCAGTTTGATGAAGGCCAACATTAATCTGGCCAACATAAGTGTTTCGGCCGGTATGTATAAAGAAGGATTGGATTATCTTTTTTTGATTAAACCTGAAGAAATAAACAATGAGAACGGTTCGATGTATTACGGATTGTTAGGCCGCTGCTACAGTGATATGGCTGAATATAGCAGTATTCCATTTTTTAGTCAAAAATATAATAAGCTGGCCAAGGATTGTCGCGTTAAGGCACTAAAACTAGCTGCCAGCGGTACTTTTTTTAATTCATTCCTGAATTTTTTCAACCAATATAAAGATGGGGATTTAAAGAGTGCATCAAGAGGATTTCAAATGATGCTCAATACCAATATAAGTGATCGCGATAAAGCTTTATTGCATTATATGATGGGGGAGATTTACAGGGAATCCGGTAAAGATGATCAGGCGATTATTTTCTACAGCAAGGCCGCTATAGAAGATGTACAGATTTCAACAAAAGAATCTTTGGCCCTTATTAAGCTTTCCGAACTTTTATTCAGAAAAAAGATCTGCCAGGTGCTTCGGGATTGGTACAAAAGGCGTATGATGATGCTTTGTTTTACGGAGCACAACAGAGAAAGCTACAAGTAGGTGCTATTCTCCCGCTTATAGAGCAGGAAATAGTACAGAATATAGAGAGAGAAAGAAAACGTCTTTATTTTCAGTATATCGGTGCAATTGTTTTTTCACTAGTTGTAATTTGTTTTTTGATATTGACTTTTATTCAATTTAAGAAAATTCAGAAAGCAAAAAAAATAATTGCTGCTGCCCATGGTGATCTTCAGAAAGTAAATAAGCAGCTTTTGGTTGTAAATGAACAAATCAAGGCCCGGAACAATCAGATAGAATCAATTAACAATCGTCTCTTTGAGTCCAATAAAATCAATGAAGAGTATATCGGTTTTTTCTTTACCGAATACGATGATATTTTTGAAAAATTCAATGAGTTTATTTCCAATATTGAGAAAGATATTGATTCTGGCGATTATGCTAAAGCAAAATTCAGAATATCTAAGTATGATTTAAAAAAAGAAAAAGATAAGCTCTTAAAAAATTTTGACACTGCTTTTATCAGTTTGTTTCCAGATTTTATAGATGTGTTTAATTCCTTAATGAAACCTGGTGAACGCATTGAGCTTAAAGCCAATCAAATCCTTAATAAGGAATTAAGAATTTTTGCCCTGATCCGTCTTGGAATAAAGCATAATGAAAAAATTGCACAAATTCTGGGGTATTCGGTCAACTCCATATATGCTTATAAGACCAAGATCAGAAACAGATCCATAATTGAGAATGATGATTTTGACGATAAACTTATGATGGAGACTACCATTAAAAATTAATTTTTTTATAACCTCTTTAAATTAATTCAAGTTTTAATCCTACTATTTTATAGTGGGATTTTTTTTATGTCTTCTAAAATCTATACCGACACCTGATTTTTCGAAGTAAGAATAATCTATTTTTTTAGGCTTATTTTTACAAATTATGTTTTTTTACTGCTGTTTTGTTATGTTTTTAAAAGTAATAATCTATATGAAATTATGTAGTTTGTTTTTTGTAAAGTATTGTTTATTAGTTTTTTACGTTGTTTCTATCCTTTGTTTTTATTTGTTTTTTCTATATGATTTCTAACTGCTCTTTTTTCACTTGTGGATTTTTGTTCCTTTGCTTTGATCAGATCAAATTAAGGATGTAAATCCGTGAATTCACAACAATGAGTAATGAAGTATAACCAAAAAATAATTATGAAATAACCACTCAAAGGGGCACAGCCTTAATCTTAAAAACAAATTACTTTTTTAACTAACCTAACTTAAACAAAATAATAAATGAGATCCTATCATCAAATTGACATTAATAACAAATATGCAAAAGATGTCGTCCTGATTCTTTTTATGCTTGTTGTTTTTTCATTCTGTAATACCGCTTTTGCTGCTGAAACACAACAACAGAAGCCAACAGTGAAAAGTACGCAAAAGATAATTACAGGTATCGTTTATAATGAAAAACATGAGCCTTTACCAGGAGCAACTGTCATTATAAAAGGAACATCAACAAGTACAACAACAGATTTTGATGGAAAATTTTCTATCGCTTCGGGCGCAGCCGATATCATACTTATCGTATCCTATATAGGTTATGCTGATAAAGAAATCGCCGCCCAAGGTTCAAATGTGGAAATACAACTGGCAACTGATGCCGTAGCTTTAACCGACGTTGTGGTCATTGGCTATGGAAAAGCCAAAGCTAAAGATATAACGGGGTCAATTTCATCAATAAATTTGGCTGGGACAAAAACGCAATCCGTGGTCAATGTTGGTGAAGCTATGCAAGGAAGAGCGGCAGGTGTTCAGGTCATTTCGAGTGGAGAACCGGGATCAAATGTTAGCTTTAGGGTTAGAGGAACAGGAACTATTGCCAATAATAATCCTTTAGTTGTAGTAGATGGAATGCCATTAAATGGCGGGCTTAACCAGGTAAACATGAATGATGTTGAGTCGATAAGTGTACTTAAAGATGCTTCTTCTACAGCAATTTACGGTTCAAGAGGGGCAAATGGAGTTGTTATAGTAACCACTAAAAGAGGCGGCACAAAAGAAGGCTCTACCTTGACATTCGACACTTTTACAGCTGTACAAAATGCATCCAACAAAGTAAATGTTTTAAATGCATCACAATTCGCATCTTTAAACAATGATATGCTTTCAAACGGTGGTCTTACGCCAAATCCACTCTGGACCAATCCTTCTTCTTTAGGATCGGGAACTGATTGGGTAGGAACCTTATTTAACCCGGAATTAATGTCAAGTTATACTTTGTCTTACGGAAATAAAACAAAGAAATCAAATATCTATGTTTCAGCTAATTATTTTAACCAAAAAGGAATTATTTTAAATACAGATTATCGAAGGTTCATTGTACAGTTTAATTCAGATACTAAAATAAACAGCAAAATCAAATTTGGCAACAGTATAAAAATGGCACATGATATAAAAGAAAGCGGCGCATATGATATCCGCAGTACGTTACTGGCCAATCCTACTCAGCCTATTTATGATGCAACCGGAAATTTTACAGGACCTACTGGAAATCCTCTGTATTCTGGAGATATTGAGAACCCAATTGGAAAAGCAACAACTGTTGAAAGATCAACAAAAGGATATAATCTTCAGGGTAATCTTTTTGCTGAAATCAATATCTTAAAAAATTTGGTTTTTAAGTCTTTGGGTGGTGTTGAAGCCAATATTTGGTTCGACCGCACCTGGTCACCTAAATATTCCTGGGGATCTGACGTGCAGACCAATTCCTACCTCTCACAAGGTACCAATAGAAGTATTACCATTCTTTGGGATAATACCCTTACTTATGATGCTCATTTTGGAGCCCATAATTTTAATGCAGTTGTGGGAAGCAGCTCACAGTCTAATAAATATGATTTTTTAAACGGCTCTATTCAGAAATTTGCCAGTGACGGAACCCAGCAAATTGATAATGGAACCCTGCAGCCAACCGTAGGTGGCAATGCATCGGAATGGGCTATCATGTCTTATCTGGCCAGAGCAAATTATGATTATGATGGTAAGTATTATATTACCGGTACCATTAGAAGAGATGGGTCTTCCCGTTTTGGACAGGGTAACAAATGGGGCTGGTTTCCATCAGGAGCAATATCATGGAGAATTTCATCTGAGAAATTTATGGAAAAAGTAACTGCCATTAATGATTTAAAATTAAGATTTGGTTATGGAATAACTGGTAACCAGGATATTGGCAATTATGCTTTTTCATCTTCTTATAATACAGTTCTTTATAATTTTAACAATACCTACGTAAGTGCTGTTGTACCCACTGTACTGCCAAATACTAATGTAAAATGGGAGGGTCAGGAACAGTTTAATCTGGGGTTGGACGCCTCACTTTTGGACAACAGAATCAATTTAACTGTTGATGCCTACGTGAAAAACACCAATGATATGCTCGTTCCCATGTCGGTACCAGTAACCTCTGGATATTCAGATATTTATGTTCCATCTATTAACGCAGGGAAAATACAAAACAAAGGGATAGAATTTTCCCTATCCACAAAAAATTTGGTGCACGATTTGAAATGGTCCAGCGACGTTGTTTTCTCTTACAACAAAAACAAAGTTGAAAGTATTAATGGGGATACCCCAATAATTACTGGAAGTACAGGTCTTAACAGCAGTATTTCCCTTATTCAGGCAGGTTATCCTGTAAACGTTTTTTACGGATATGTTACCGATGGTATTTTTCAGTCTCAGGCCGATGTGAATAATCATGCAGTGCAGATGGCAGGTTCTAATACTGCAACGAGCACTGCTGCGGGAGATGTACGATTTAAAGATCTCAATAATGACGGAATTATAAATGATAAGGACAGAACATTTTTAGGTAATCCAAATCCTAAGTTTTCTTACTCACTAAACAATACATTTTCCTATAAGAATTTTGATTTAACGGTTTATTTACAAGGCGTATATGGCAATGATATTTATAATGCTAACCGCATGTATACTGAATCAATGTCCGTTGCAAATAATCAGACTACCGCCACACTGGGTAGATGGACAGGTGCCGGGACCAGCAACAGCATGCCCAGAGCAGTCTATGGAGATCCTAACAATAATGCAAGGGTTTCAGACCGGTTCATTGAAGACGGTTCCTATTTGAGGTTAAAAAATATCAGCCTTAGTTATAATTTTCCGCAAAAGGCACTAGGCAGTACATTTTCATCAGTTCGATTGTATTTCTCTGCTCAGAATGTTTTGACCTTTACCAATTACAAAGGGTTTGATCCTGAGGTTTTGGCAAATGGTATTGACAATAATGTATATCCTGTTACGACAAATTACTCGGTGGGACTTAATGTTGGATTCTAAAATTACGAAAATGAAAAATATAAAAATAAGCTTAATGTTATTCTTGTCACTTTTAATGGTGCAGTGCAGTGATGACTTTTTAGACAAAACACAACCCGATACAATTAATACGGGAAATTATCCTACCAATGCAGAGGAATTGATCACGATGGTCAATGGCGCATATCAGCCCTTGCAATGGCCTAAACTATATAATTTCAGAATGTGGACCAGTGATATCTTTGCAGGTAACAGTATTGTAGGAGCAGGAGGAGGAGAAGATGGTATTGAAACCACGAACTTATCTAATTTTGTTACGACAACTGATAATCAAGGGGTATTGGATTTATGGCGCGGACCCTGGCCGGGCATATTGAGGTCCAATATTGTACTATTGGTTGCCCCGGGATTGAAAATTGAACAATCTATTAAAGACAGAAGTATGGGGGAAGCATATTTCCTGAGGGCTCAGTATTACTTTATTTTGGTGCGTTTTTTCGGTGATGTTCCCCTGATTACTGAACCGCAAAATTCAAGCAGTGACCTCTACCCATCGCGAACATCAAAAGATAAAGTCTATGCGCAAATTTTAAGTGACCTGGAAAACGCAGTAAGCTTACTTCCCAATAAAGAGGATTATACAGAAGCCGATAAAGGCCGTGCCACCAAAGGATCTGCCATTGGATTGTTGGCCAAAGTAAATTTGACATTGAACAACTGGCAGGAAGTGGTCAGTCTGACAACAAAATTAGAAACAATGGGCTACAGCCTTAATGCTAATTACATTGATAATTTTAACACTGAAACTGAAAATTCAAATGAGTCGCTCTTTGAAGTTCAATACGCAGCCAATGCAGGTTATGATTTTTGGAGTAATGAAAACCAGGCTTCATGGGTAAGCACATTTACAGGACCAAGAAGTTCTAATATGGTTGCCGGAGCCTTTGGATGGAGTCAGCCTACACAAGAATTTTTCAACAGTTATGAAAGCGGGGACCTTCGTCGCGATAAAACGGTATTGTATCAGGGAGGGCCAAACTTTCAGGGGATTCCTTATAGTTCCTCCTATTCATTGACAGGATATAGTTTAAGAAAGTTTTTAGTACCCCTTAGTATTTCGCCTTCTTATGATAACAGCCCTCTTAATTTTCCTGTATTGCGCTATTCTGATGTTCTTTTAATGAAAGCTGAAGCGCAAAATGAACTAGGAAATACATCCTTGGCAGAAGCTCCGCTTAATCTGGTGCGTAAACGTGCTGGTTTAGCCAATATAGCTCCAGGGCTTGGAAAAATTGAATTTAGAGCGGCAGTACTTCATGAAAGAAGAATGGAACTGGCCTTTGAAGGACAAAGATGGTTTGATCTTGTACGGGTAGATAATGGCCAGTACGGACTTGATTTCCTACACTCTATTGGCAAATCTAATGCAGATAAGCACCATTTGCTGCTGCCTATACCGCAAATTGAGCGTGACAGAAACCCTAATTTGACTCAAAATCTAGGTTATTAGGATTTTATATTGTCCCTGCATGTGGCTCTAGCGGACTTTGGTAGCTGCCGGGCAGTGAAGAATCAAAATACGAATTGCCCCATAACAAAGGGGCAATTTTTTTAACAGCTTGAGCATCTTTGTATAATGAGAAACACATTTATGAAGCATTAGTGTTTTTGAGTGTTCAATTAATCGATATGATATATTATGAAAAAAACTATTTTTTATTGTTGTGTCCTTTTTTGCCTTTTGGCTTTTACGGGATATTCGCAGACCAAAGAACAGTATTTAGGAAATTGTTCCGGTTATGCAGTAACGGGGAATAAAATTGTTTTTAACTGCAGCAATAAAGCAAAAGTCATGCTGCAATTATGCAGTGGTGAAGTGATTAAAATTTGGGTTTCGGCCAATGGCAATTTTATAAGGAACAATGAATCCTTTGCTGTTGTTGAAGAAGATTTGGGCTGGAAGGACGTTATCCATGTAAAGGAAGAAACTTCTGCTTACGAAATTTTTACTGAGCAATTACGAATAAGGGTCAATAAAGCCCCGTTTCAGCTACAAATATTTGACAAGTATCAAAAACTGCTTTTTAGTGATTATGCTGAAAAAGGATTTGCCTATAATAGTGATAAAATTAAATCCTATAAAACTTTGCGTCATGATGAGCAATTTTTTGGTTTAGGGGAGAAATCAGGGCCTCTGAATCGACGTGGTGGCAGTTACAAAATGTGGAACAGCGACCAGCCATGTTATGGGCTAAACGAGGATCCACTGTATAAAAGCATTCCCTTTTTTATGAGCAGCAATCATTACGGTATTTTCTTTGACAACACCTATAAAACAGAATTCAAGTTTGGAAGCGAGAGTAATGAATACTATTCATTTGAAGCCCCCGCAGGACAAATGATCTATTACTTTATGTTTGGAAACAATTATAAAGAGATTATAAAAAACTACATCGCCTTAACAGGAAAACCCATTATGCCGCCGCAGTGGGCCTTAGGATTTTCTCAATGCAGGGGAGATTATACCCGGGAAGACCAAGCCAGGGAAGTAGCAGCGGAATTTCGTAAAAGGAAAATACCCTGTGATATCATTTACCAGGACATAGGATGGACCGAAGGGTTGCAGGATTTTGACTGGAGAAAAAATAATTACAAAAACCCGGCAGCAATGGTAAAAGACCTTAGTGAGATGGGCTTTAAAATGATTGTTTCCCAGGATCCGGTGATTTCGCAGGCCAATGAAAAACAGTGGAAAGAGGCCGATGCATTGGGCTATCTGGTAAAGGATATCCGTACCAGTAAATCATATGATATGCCATGGCCATGGGGAGGAAATTGCGGGGTTGTTGATTTTACAAAACCAGAGGTGGCTGATTGGTGGGGCGAATATCAACAAAAACCTTTAAATGATGGAGTCCGTGGTTTTTGGACTGATATGGGAGAGCCTGCATGGAGTAATGAAGATGCTGCAGACAGGCTCCAGATGAAGCATCATTTAGGTATGCACAATGAGATACATAATGTTTTTGGCTTCACCTGGGATAAGGTAGTTACAGAACAATTTTATAAGCGTAATCCAAATAAGCGTGTTTTCCAAATGACACGTGCTGCGTATGCAGGATTGCAGCGTTATACTTTTGGATGGAGCGGTGACTCTGGAAATGGCAGTAACGTACTGGACGGCTGGAAACAAATGGCCAATCAGATTCCTGTAGGGCTTTCTGCAGGTATGGGACTCATTCCGTTTTGGACCTGTGATATCTCAGGCTATTGTGGTGATATTAAAGATTATGACGCGATGGCAGAATTATATGTGCGATGGCTTCAGTTTGGAGTATTTAACCCACTAAGCCGTGCGCATCATGAAGGAGGCAATGCTGTGGAGCCTTGGAAATTTGGCATGGAAGCTGAAAATATCAGCAGAAAAAGCATTGAACTCAAATACAAACTTTTTCCCTATATCTATACCTACGCAAGGGAAGCTCATGATACAGGTATGCCTTTAATGAGAGCATTGTTTTTAGAGTATCCCAATGACAAGGAGACGTTTAAATTAAACTCACAGTTCCTTTTTGGAAAAGAACTGCTGGTAGCGCCAGTTGTAGAACAGGGCGCCATTACCAAGGAAGTTTATCTGCCCGAGGGAGAGTGGATTGATTTTAATTCAGGACTGATCCAATATAAGGGAGAGCAGTGGATTACAGTGGATGCGCCTCTGAATACTATTCCTGTTTTTGTCAAGAAAGGCAGTATAATCCCGCAAATGCCAGTGATGCAGTTCATTGGAGAAAAGACTTCCTATCCGGTTACGTTTGATGTTTTTCCAGCGGCTTTAAACAAAGAGGCATCATTTACTCTTTATGAAGACGACGGGGAAACCCGTGATTATGAGAAAGACGTTTATTGTAAAACCAAAATAACTTCTAAAACAACCGGTGAAGGAATTGTTATTTCTATATCACAACGCGAATCAAAAGGTTTTAAGCCTGCAGGGCCAAGGAATTTTATAATAAAAGTTCACGCAGCAGGCCAGCCAAAAGACATTTTTATCGATGGGGTAAAACTTAAAAAGCTAAAAGCTGATCTTATGCAGAAAAATATTGAGACAGACTTTGTAAAAATGAATTGGAGCTGGAATGAAGCTCAAAAAAATATCTGCGTAAAGTTGCCTGATCTGGGTAAGAGCAGCGTAACGACAATTAAAAATTAAATATTTATTATATTCACAATGAAACATTTTTTTCTAACAGCTGTTTTGTGGCTAGGTATTTTTACCGTTAAGGCGCAAGACTTAAAATCGCCCGACGGCAATTTTTTAATGAATTTTTCCCTTCAAGTAGATGGGACACCGGTCTATAAACTTATCTATAAAGGCAAGGAGGTTATAAAAACAAGTAAGCTGGGCTTAGAACTTAAAAACGATGCTAAATCACTTTTAAATGATTTTAAGACGCAGGATACCAAAGTGAGTACTTTTGATGAGAATTGGAAACCAGTATGGGGAGAAGTATCCTCAATCCGTAATCATTATAACGAACTGGCTGTTACTCTAAATCAAAAAGGAACCGATAGACAAATGATAATTCGTTTTCGTTTGTTTGATGACGGACTTGGTTTCAGGTATGAATTTCCTCAGCAAAAAAACCTGGTGTATTTTACCATTAAAGAAGAACGTACACAATTTGTGATGGCAGGAGATCACACCGCTTATTGGATTCCGGGAGATTATGATACCCAGGAATATAATTACACTACTTCGAAACTTTCCCAAATAAAAGGCTTAATGGAAAAAGCTTACACCACTGGAAATGTTTCGCAAACTTCATTCTCTCCAACGGGGGTACAAACCTCTTTAATGATGAAAAGTGCTGATGGATTGTATATCAACCTGCATGAAGCAGCGCTTATTAATTACTCGTGTATGCATCTTAATTTAAATGAGAAAAATTTTGTTTTTGAATCCTGGCTGACGCCTGATTCACATGGGGATAAAGGTAAAATACAAGCGCCTTCCACCACGCCATGGAGAACTATTATTGTAAGTGACGATGCGCGTACTATTTTAGCTTCGAAAATGACTTACAACCTGAACGAACCAAGTAAAATAAAAGAAACTTCATGGATTAAACCCACAAAATATGTGGGTGTCTGGTGGGAAATGATTTCAGGAAAAAGCAGCTGGTCATATACTGATGATTTCCCTGCGGTACAATTAGGGGTTACCGATTTTGCCAAAGCAAAGCCTAATGGTAAACATGGTGCCACTACGGCCAATGTAAAAAGATATATAGATTTTGCGGCTAAAAATGGATTTGATGCCGTACTGGTCGAAGGATGGAATACGGGTTGGGAAGACTGGATTGGTCATGAAAAAGATTATGTTTTTGATTTCGTTACACCATATCCTGATTTTGACCTTAAAGGATTAAATGACTATGCGCATTCTAAGGGGGTAAAACTCATCATGCACCATGAAACTTCCGGATCGATACGTAATTATGAACGCCACATGGACGCTGCTTACAAATTGATGAAACAATACGGATATGATGCAGTGAAAAGCGGATATGTGGGCAATATTCTTCCAATTGGTGAAAAACATTACAGTCAATGGACCAATAACCATTATCAATATGCCATTGAAAAAGCAGCAGATTATCAAATTATGGTAAATGCACACGAGGCGGTACGCCCAACAGGAATAGCACGTACGTATCCGAACCTTATCGGAAATGAAGCTGCCCGCGGCACCGAATATCAGGCTTTCGGAGGTGAGAGAAATCATGCCAACCATGTTACCATATTACCTTTTACCAGATTGATTGGTGGTCCGATGGATTATACTCCGGGAATTTTTCAAATGGATCTTACAAATGGCTCGCATGTAAACGCTACCATTGCCAACCAGCTGGCACTTTATGTTACTATGTACAGTCCATTACAGATGGCGGCAGATTTTCCTGAAAATTATGAACGTTTTGCAGATGCCTTCCAATTTATTAAAGATGTTGCCCTTGATTGGGATGACAGCAAATATCTGGAAGCTGAGCCCGGTGAATATATTACCGTTGCAAGAAAAGCCAAAGGAACTCATAACTGGTTTTTAGGCAATGTAAATGGAGAAACACCCCGTACTTCAAATATTGATTTTAGCTTTCTTGAAAAGGGTAAAAAATATACCGCTACCATCTATGCGGATGCTAAAGATGCGAATTACAAAACAAATCCACAAGCCTATACCATTAGAAAAATTCCTGTGACAAATAAAACTAAATTAACCCAGTTCTCTGCGCCCGGAGGAGGTTACGCTATCGGTATTATTGAAAACTAAAAAATGGAAATATCTAATTTAGTTAAAAGAGAATAGCTCAAAGCATAATGCAATGCCCCCAAAAGTGAGATACTATTTGGGGGCATTTTTGCGTGAAAAAGCATTATTTTTACTATTTAAGCTTGACCAACAAGTTACATTATTATATTTTTTGTGATTTTAAAGCTTTTCTTTATGCCAATACATTATATATTAGCTTAGAAATGTCAATTCTGTTATTTTGAAACTATTAAATAATTCTTGCTTTGTATTGCTAAGTGTTTCTTCTGTTTTATAAATGCTGCACCAAAATTTCACCAACACTTTATATTTGTCATTTCTACAAATTTTAAATTATCAGTATAGGTCAAGTTCGTAATGTTTTGAGATAATAAATTTCCGTTGGGAACTATAATTTCTGCACCACTAGGTGAATTAATTTTGGTGGTTCGCAATCCCATTGATTTTATCGCTGCATAGTAAACTCTGAATGTATGGTATTATTGTTCCCAAAGATAAGCCGTATCTCCGGGACAGAAATTTGAGGTAAACAAATCATGTCTTTGGCTTAAATCCTGATAAAGGAATTCCCTTGCCAGCATTTTGGCTTTTATGGCTAAAATAGTATTTGGAGTTTTTAATTCTAATCTCATTAAAAAAGGTTTTGTTTTACAATTATCTTTTTTGACAGATTGAAAATAAGTGATTTGATCTTCCGGACCAAGAACTTCATTTACAAATTCTTTAAATGATGCGGGGCCCTGGGGAAATTCAACCTTCAAATAATGGACTAATCCTTCATATAATAAAGAACGCTCCAGTATTTCAGGTTCTCTTTGGCTATTTTTCAGGCCGTTGCTTATAATGCAGACTACTTTTTTGCCTTTTATTTCTTGAGTATAATAATCCAATGCAGCGATACTTAATACTCCTGTAGGCTCAATGTTTATACCTTCCTCTTTGAATAGCTGCAAAACAGCAGAACATACCTTTCCCTCTGGAATTTTTAATACTGCTGTTAAGTTCTTCTGACAGATTTTAGCTGTCAGACTGTTTCTTTTTGTAATAGGTTCATCCACAATAAATTGATCAATTGGATCCAATGAGTTTTTGTCAAGTGTTGAAATTCCGCAGGAACTATCGTCTTGTATTGCAACTCCAATAATTTTTGTAAGGGGGCTCAATTGCTTAAATACAGTTGAAATTCCTGCAGCAAGACCTCCTCCCTCAAGAGGGATAAAAATATAATCAATTGGTTTTTGATGTTCTTCAAGAATTTCAATACCTACTGTACCTTGCCCGGCTATAACTTTTACGTCATCAAAAGGATGTATAAAGGCCCTGGTATTAATAGAAGCATCGCCCATAGCTATTGAATAGGTCTGGTCAAAAAAATCGCCGACCAGTACAGTTTTTATAAAGCTTCCCCCTAAAAGTTCCACTTTTTTTATTTTTTGGGCCGGCGTATTTTTTGGCATATATATTTTGCCCATTATTTTTAAAAGCTCACAGCAATAGGCAACTCCCTGAGCATGATTTCCGGCGCTTGCACAGATGATTCCACGTTCTTTTTCGGAATTGGTTAGGGATATCATTTTGTTATATGCTCCTCTTATTTTAAAAGAGCGGGCTATTTGTTGATCCTCGCGTTTCAATAAGATACTTGAACCATACTTGTTGGAGAGATTTAGGCTTTTAGTTAAAGGCGTAGGTAATATAATACTATATAATTCTCTGTGCGCCTGCTGTATTTCCTCCAATAAATCCATTATGGTAATATGTATTATAAATTAGTGGTTAGTAATTATTTCCGGAGAATCAGCCGAAATATTTTAAAGGTTTCTGCATAAGACATCCATCCAGATCATCGGTTTTTGGTATTTACTGAGTGGATATTTATTGGCAAGTTCTAAATGCCCGTCTGTATTTATTTTATATACTGCAAGGGCCTGTGGTATATGTTTCATTTCAGTTCCCTCAAGGGCTTCTGCCTCAAACTGATTGGCAACAATAAGTAATTTTGCCTCAGTATCAAAACTCATTGTTCTGGGCATTATCCCTTCACTGTCTATTCGCTGCAGTGGGGTCAGGGCGCCGGTAAGGGCATCAATTTCAAAAACAGCAATATCGTCACCTCCTTTGGCCAGCATTTTTTTACCGTTTTCTTCATACCATCCAAGTGTCCTGTTGGCAGCATAAACATATCGTCCGTTTGGATGTATTTTCACGGTGCCGCAAAGCTGCATTGATTTTGAAGCGCCTCCAAACAAGGTGGTATGGACAAAAAGAGGCTCCGGATCAAATCCTTTATGATCATAGTGATATACATGCAGCTCATTTTGGCGCTCCAGAGATACATAAGCTAAGGGAAGATAAGGATGAAATTCCAAATGTCTGGGACTGAACCTGAGTCCATTATTAAGGGAAACAGAATTCAAAGTACCGGTAAGGTGTCCGTTTTTGTAACCAAAAACATGTATTGCTCCTCTAAAATTAGTGGAATCCATAATCATTTCCTGCCCGGTGGCGCAGATGGTAATCAGATCATTCTTTGGAGAGGTCTTTACCTGATGCGGATATTTTCGCATCGTAAGATCGGGTATCCGGAATGCTTCTGTAAGACACCCATCTTCTGCAATGTCATGGATACTAAGGCTCGCAGGTACATTGTAAGCCACTAGTACCTGAACCCCTGTTTTGTCCAGAGAGATGTGAACTGGCCGGTAAGGCAGCGAAATGGTTTTTCCAATCTGGGTCAATGTACTGCTGGATTCTATTTTAAATGCCATAAGGTAATGTTCTTCGATAGGAACAGCTGCCGCATATCCTCCCTTACTGAGCGCCAGATAAAAAAGAGGTTTTGTTGGATGGAAACACCCTGACTGAATAAAAGCAGGCAGGGTTAAAGACCATTTTCTGATCAGGGAGGCATCATCACAATTAAGGTCATATTGTATTAGTTTTTCCCCTTCTGAGGCATAGACCCGGCACTCTGTTGCAGCAGAGGTAGATTGATTAGCAGGAGCCTGTGTATTATTTTCTTTAAAAGACATCTAGATCACTTTTATAATTAATTTTATTGCTTGTTTGAATGCTATATTATAATTTAGATCAGACAAGGTAATAAAGAAAAAAGGTGCGTCTTTTGTTTCTATACCAAAGCCTGTATATTTTATACCAAATGAAATTTTTATTGCGATTTTATTGATTTAAGGTTTTTTAACTGCTTGTAAAATGTGATTTAATGAAATAATCATAGGTTTGTAAAAGATTATCTATAAATTTTAAAAGGCGAAAAAATTACAAAAGAACCAAATTCCAATTCCATCTATAAAAAAACTGTATACTTGGAGGTCATTTTAACCATTAATTAAAAAAGATTTGCTATGCCCGTAAAATTTCATTCCAAAAGTTTATTTCTTTTACAAAAGCAGCGCTCCATTCTTTTTATGTATGTGCTTTTTATGAGCATAGTTGTCGTTTTTCCTTTAAGGGCGCAGTATACTGAAAATATACTGCGCTATGATACTCCTGGAAACAATTGGTTTGAGGCGCTTCCACTGGGTAACGGAAGACTTGGAGCCATGTTATATGGCCAGCCTGTAAATCAGACGCTGCAGCTCAACGAGCAGACTATTTGGGCAGGAGGGCCTTATCGTAATGATAATACTTCTATGCCATCTTATGAAGAAGTAGCTGCTGAAAGTAAAAGTGTTTCTGCTGTTTTAGAACAATCTACCGGAGATTTTGCAGCCTTGGTACTTATAAAAGGATTTCGTTTTAAGGTTGCCTTAATGGAAGAGCATTTTAATGAAAATTATATGGAATCTGAAAAGTATTCCAAAGCCACCTTTAAAGGTAAATTTGAAGATTTTGATGTTTCTAAAATTACAGCGGCCGGAAAAACTTTTGTTTTAAAAGGGAATCTTAACATACACGGTAAAACAAAAAATGTATCAGTAACTGTAAAAGCTTCAAAAACAGCAAACGGAGTTCTGTTAAATGGATCTTTTGACGTAAAACCTGAAGATTTTGATATTGAAATACCAAGTATGGTTCGTAGAAAGATTGCCGATAAGATAAAGATTTCGTATAATTTTTTACTTATCAAATAAGTTTTGATTTTGCTGATAATTTTATCCGGTCAATGATAGAGTACCCACCTGTTGTTTTGCGGTCATTATAGTTCTTTTTGATTCTCAGCGATCATTAAACATGACTATGTTGCAAAGGTCAGTTTTGTAAAAACTGGCCTTTTTTTTATAACAACTTTACCTTAGAAAGAAAAAAGCGACTAAAAACAACCTTAATTCAAAACCAAATGACTAGAAAAAATCATAACGTAAAAGGCGATGATGTAGATGATGCCTGGTAATGGAAAAGTTTTTTTTGAATTGCCAATACTGGAAACAATGTGAAATTCTGGGTTAATAAGAGGATCGATTTCATTTTCAAAAACCAAAATACTTCCCGTTAAGACAACTATAGAAACTACAAGCCCGGAGGTAAGTCCGAGCCATAAATGTAGTTTTTCAATATTTTTTTTCAATGTTTTCTTCATAGAAAAGCTCTTCACTAATTCAGTAAATAAAGAGTATATTAAAATGAGTAACCAAGTGTGAGCAGCCAGTTGCTTGGTGCTCCGGGAAATAAACGGATATAATCATAACCACCAACCCAATAGGTTTTGTTGGTAATGTTATTCGCATTTACCTGTATTTTAAACTTGTTGATGTTGTAATACAATGCAGCATTAAATAAAGTATAACCCGGAATAGTCTGGGTTGCATTGTTGCTTAAATTACGTGTGGTAACAAAGTTAGATCCCATGGCAAGACCAAAATCTTTTAAGGCACCGTGCGTAAAATTATAACGTGTCCAGACATTTCCCTGCTGGGTTGGCGTATTTGGTTTTTGTCTTCCTACTTCAGAGGCGATTGGGCTATCGGTAATATGAGCTTCATTATACGAATAAGCGGCAGAAATGCTCCATTCACGCGTAATATTTCCGTTAATATCGATTTCAATACCTTTTGATTCTTCCTGTCCAATTGCTCTCATTAAGTCGATATTCGCCGGATCATTGGCACTGTATAAAGTGTTTTTTTGCTCAATTTTAAAAACAGCAAGGGTCACAAATAATTTTTCTTTAAACCAGGAAGATTTTCCTCCAAACTCTACCATATTACTTTCTAAGGGATCAAACGGACCTCCTGCATTGGGATTGGATAATGAAGATGCAGTTTGCGGGTTATATCCTTTTACATAAGTACCGTAAAGGTTTACATTTGGATTTAAGGTATAAGTTAGTCCAAAACGAGGTAAAAACGAATGCTGTTTTACTTTGTCTTCGTTAGTTTTTTTATAATTTTCCCTATCGGTATACTGGTCATAACGAACTCCTATTAAGGCCTGAAAAGCTCCAAATTTAATATGGTCCTGAAGGTAAATTCCGTATAGGGAATAGTACGTTGGATCAAAGGGACGAGCAACATAAAAATACTTGCTCATATCTTTTAACTGCTGTGATGCAGATGGATTTGTAAGGTCAAAATGCGCCACATTAGGAACAGGATTTCCTTTTGAATCCAATAAGTAAGCCGCTTTATTATTCGGGTTGTAAGTAGCAATCGATCCGGTATTGGCCGCATTTCTGTATCCTGTTGCCTGCAATTGCGAACCTCCCGGAGGCACTTGTTCCTGAGCATAATCGTATCCTAAAATTAAATTATGATTTAATGCACCGGTTTTAGCTTCATATTTAAAAAAGGTCGAGAGATTGTCGATATAACGCTTGCGTTTACGCATAAAAACCTGCATTTCTATGGCTGTCGGTATCGTGCTTCCATCTCCTGCTGATGCGTATTTGTTGGCACCGCGATGTTCTAAAAGATCTTCATTATAGCCTGTTCTTATGTATGAAGCAGAGAACGACAAACGATCTGTAAACTGATGATTTAAAGAGGTTGTTACAATATACGTCTCCTCATTCAGGTAATCATTAGTTGAGTTTAATGAATTGGATGTTTTGGTAGAATACAAATTGTTTTCGTAAGTAGATTGCCCGCGATCAAGGATACTTTTTGAGCTGGTATAAATTAAATCAAAATTAATGCTTGTTTTGTCGTTTGGTAAAAAAGACAGGGAAGGAGCAAATACAAAATTCTTGTCAAACTGTAAATCCCTGAAAGAGTTTGCATTTTCATACCCCAGATTCAAACGGTACAAAAGCGATTTGTCTTCGGTAAGCGGTCCGGTAAAATCAGCCAGTGCTCTTAAGGTATTGAAACTTCCGGTGGAGAAACTCACACTATTGGCCGCCTGGTCCAAAGGTTTTTTAGTAACCCTGTTTATAACTCCTCCAGGCGAAGCATTACCAAACAATGCTGATGAAGGTCCCTTTAAAACCTCTACACGTTCCAGATAATTTGCCAGGGGCTGTTTCCAGAATCCGGTCGATGTTCGCATTCCGTTAAGCAATTGGGTATTACTTCCTCCGTTAATCCTAAATCCCCTGATTGAAATGTCATCGTAAAAAGTAAACTGGCTAACACCACTGAAATTTTTCACGATTTCCCCTACGCGAATGCTTCCCTGATCGGCAATTAGTTCCTTTGTAGCATAGGAGACGGCCTGAGGCAAATCTTTTAAGGCAATTTCGGTTTTTGCCCCAATAAATGATTTGGTATTTCGATAAGATTTCTCTTTTCTGCCTGTAATTTCTACTGTTTGCAGTGTATTGATATTTTCCTGTAAAGTAACAGGAAGATTAAGGCTTTCATTATCATGTAATTCAACTGTTTTTTCCTTAAGAGAAAATCCCATTGCTGAAAAGTGAATTGTATAACTCCCAGGGGAAAGATTATTGATTTCGAAATATCCTTTTTCATCAGCAGTAGCACTCTTTTTAAGGCTTTTAATCGATACTGCTGCGTAAGATACAGCTTGGTTATTTTCAGAAACTATGGTTCCTGTAATTTTGGCATTCTGTGCCAGCCCGATATTAAAAAAGGCAAGCAGCGCAAATAAATAAGTAAACTTCATGGCGGTTATTTAAATTTTTTATCCTGCAAATTTATATTTATTTAGAATAAATACAAATAATAAAAATTAGCCATGACTACAAATCATATTAAAAATAGCTTTTGAAATGATATAATAATTTTTTAGAAAACCAGACTGTTATAAGTTTTTTTTTTGCATCAAAAACGGAAAATACCAGGGTTTATTTTGTTTGTTTTCTGTTGTTTAGCTGTGTTTGGGATTTAATAATTTGCCTTTTAAAATTAACGGAAAATAACATTTCAACAGCAGTAAAAATATCGAATTAGAGAGCGCAGAAAGCAAAATCCGCTTACCTAAAAGTAACCGAATTGCTGTATTAAAGTCGAAAAGTTAATAGATATGTAAGAATTATTTGTGTTTCTGAACAACCTTTTCTTCTTAACATTTGTTAAGAAAACAGGTTTAGAAACAATATTTCTCAAAAGGTTGAACTTGTTCAACTTTTTGAGAAATAATTATAAACAGATTTGTACTGTTAAAATAACTTTAATAGTACTTATTATGAAATTAAAATTTAGAACCCCAATGTTTTTATTACTCTTCGTGTTGTGTTTTACATCTTGTAATACCGAACAAAATGAAGAAAGCGCTTTAACAGCAGCTACGGTCAACCCCTCGAAAGGCAGTACGGCCAAAGTCGGTAATTGTGCAGAAGTTCCCGGCTGGGCATCCCAAAATGGTGGTACAACCGGGGGAGCAAATGCAACAGAGACCACGGTTACCAATTATGCTGAGTTGAAATCTGCAATTGAAAATAATGCCGTAAAAGTCATTAAAGTCACTGGTACTATTACCATTACGACAAGACTGACGCTTCAAAACCAGTCTGGTAAAACAATTTATGGTACCAGCGGAGCAAAATTAGTTTCTACAAATCAGACTAAAGATGGTTCAGGTATCATTAATATCAAAGGGTGTACAAACCTGATCATTAGAAATCTTGTTTTTGAAGGCCCGGGCGCTTATGATACTGACGGCTGGGATAATGCTATTATAGATGACTGTCGAAATGTATGGGTAGATCACTGCGAATTCAGAGATGGTGTAGACGGCAATCTGGACATCAAAAACAAATCAGATTTTGTTACGGTTTCCTATACAAAATTTACGTATTTAAAAACGCCAAAAGCGGGAGGTCCCGGAGGTACAGATGACCATAGATTTTCTAATTTAATTGGTTCGAGTGATACTGCTACTGCAGATCGCGGAAAGCTAAGGATAACTTTTGCGCGTTGCTGGTGGGCTCCCGGATGTAGAGAAAGAATGCCAAGAATCCGTTTTGGGAAAATACATATTGTCAATAGTTACTTTAACAGTACAGTAAGCAATAAATGTGTAGCTGCCGGTTTTGAGGCAGATGTCCGTGTAGATACGAATGTTTTCGAAGGGGTTAAAACACCTATTGATTTAATGACAGGATATACTGCTGTTACTTCAGTTGGAAATCAGTTTCTAAATTCAACCGGTAATACAGCAGGAGACAAAACCAGCTTTACACCACCATATTCTATTGTAATGCTTGCAGTTTCTGCAGTAAAAGATGATATCACCAGCGGAGCCGGTGCTACATTTTCAGGAAACACCTGCGGTTCTTTTTAATTACATAGCAAAGTATCCTGTTGTCTTATCATCAACAGGATATTTTTTGCATTCCAAATATGTTACTGATTTATTAATGAATTCTATTGCCCCCAAATCATTTATTATATGAAAACATTTTTTTTATCGATCACCCTTTTCCTTTGCAGCTATTTTGCAATAGGACAAAAAACACTGTTCACACCTACAGAATGGAGTAATCCCAATAATGAATTTTTTAATAAGATATCAAACTCCAGAAAGTATGAGTCTACAAATTTTGTACTCTATTGGGGAGATAAAGTCGGCACCAATCCTGCTTCGTATTCAGATGCCGCATTGCGCTTTACCCCAAAATCAGTAGCAGATACACTTGAACACAGTTTTAAGCGGTATATAACGGATTTAAAGTTCATCAATAATGCACCAACAACAAATTTTGGAAAGTATAAGATCATCATCATGATGATGAATACCTGGAATTCTACAGATCCGCGTTTAGAGGCATTTGCACATGCAAGTTCTTTTAGTAATACCATTGGCGCTATGTTTGTACATCCTCAGGCAACAAGAGATGGCGGGGCATTATCTCATGAGTTTGCCCACACGCTTCAAATGATGATGGCCATACAGGAGAATCCCGGAAATGGGACTGCCTTTGCCGGTTATGACTGGGCGGGTCCGTTTTATGAAGGTCATGCTAATTTTATGAGGGCCCAGGCGTACCCGCAATGGGCAGAGATTGATGGAACCTTAACCAGATGGATACAAACCCGAAATTTTATGTGGTCGTCTAACCGTCATCATTACACCAATTTTCATTTGATGTATTATGTGCAGGAAAAAGATGGTTTTGATTTTACCCGAAGAATGTGGGCCGAGTCCAAAAATCAGGAGCATCCTCTGGAAACCATTAAGAGACTTAAAGGATTTACCCAGGAACAGCTTAACGATTATCTTTGGGGATATGCGCAAAGACAGCCGGCATTTGACTATCCCATTCAATGGAATTCTCAAATAAACAATACCAGTAATTTTGGAAAAAAAATAAGAGAGACTTATAGTTTTATTAAAAACAATATGCCTCGTTATACCAGCAGACAATTCACGCTGCTTACAAAAGTAACAGGTACAACTGACCAATATTATACCAATGATGACTGGGCTCCTCAGGATTATGGAATGAATATCATACCGTTATACCCAACATGTTCAGCAACGGAGAAGAAAGTTACCATTAAATTCAAAGGGCATTCAGAAGTAAACCCAATCCAGGCAGGATGGCGCTATGGTTTTGTTACCACAAAAGCTGATGGAACGGTATCGCGTTACAGTCCAATGTACAAAACCGATGGTGAGGCATCATTTTCTTTAAACTCATCAACAGAGGCAGGGATTTACCTGGTCGTATTTTCAGCTCCAAAAGTTCACGAAAATTATAATATGGATGTAGGTTACCCAAAACAAAGAAGATATCCTTATGAGGTAAAAATTGCCAATGCTACCCCGGAAGGTTTTCAGCCGGCAGCCGATTTTAGAAAATTTCTTAAAACCAACGGACGTATCCATACCAATGGAGGAGGATGGGTATCAAATAATGCCAATGTTGCATCATCTGTATTTGTTGGTCCTTATGCAATTGTAAGGGGCGGGACTATTTCCGGCAATGCCCGTATCGATGGTTATGCTATGGTTGATGGCGGCAATATCAGCGGAAATGCAATAGTTAGGGATAATGCATGTCTTTACAATGCCACTTTATCCGGCAGTGCTATAGTGGAAGGGAATGCCTGGATGGAAGGCGGATCTGTAGCAAACACTGCCAATATTAAAGGAAATGCGATGCTGTTTGCCGGCAACTTTGGAGGATCTGTTATCGTGGGCGGTGATGCCGAAATAGGAAGTTGTTCTACTGCGGGTGTTTATCTTCAGTTTCCTTACTGGAGAAATGGCCGAACAGAATGTGATGGTAAAGGTGCCAGCGATGTATCTAATATAGATATCAATCCGGCGATTACCAATTTTTCACCAGCATCTATGGCATTTAGTGTAACGCCAACTTGTACCACTGCAACACTTAGCACGAATAAAGCAGTTCAGAAATCTTCAGATGTTAGTTTAAATATTTACCCAAATCCAACAGGCGGGAACCTAACGATCTCTTTTATGCAAACTCAGCAGCAAAACGTTACTATTTTATTATTTGATATCAATGGACGTAAAGTGGATGTTGTTGCAGATAAAACATATCAGGCTGGAAGAATTGATGTTGTCTATAACTGTAGTAATCTCGTTCCCGGGATTTACCTGCTGCGTATTGCAACAGGAAATGATTTTATAAGCAGATCTTTTGTTAAAAAGTAGCAGGTTTTAGATTACAAAAATCAGAAAACCCAGAAATAGAAATAGCGTTTAACAAATTGAGATAAACTTAATATGAAAGCCTGACTATTTAAAGTCAGGCTTTTTTTGGAGTTTGAATCTGAAAAAAGAGATGTACATCGAATTTAAAATTAACATATGTTAAGAAAGACACAAATCATTGTTTACTGCCATGCTTGTGTTTTAAATATTTTGTAAATTGTTGTTATAAATTTACAAAAGCACAAATTCAGGCTGCTTTACGCAGCGGATTTTGCGGAATTGAAAATAAAAACCAAATATTCATTTTTAAAGAAAATATTATGAAAATTTTATTTGTAGTTACCTCACACGATCAATTAGGAAATACAGGACACAAAACAGGTTTTTGGGTAGAAGAATTTGCCGCCCCGTATTATAAATTTTTAGACGAAGGTTACCAGATCACAGTAGCCACACCAAAAGGAGGCCAGGCGCCCATTGATCCAAACAGTGAGATAGAGTCTGCCCAAACCGGAGCGACACAAAGGTATTATAAAGATGAAAAAGCCCAGGAAGTTATTGCTAACACCCATAAGCTTTCTGAGATGAAAGCGACAGATTTTGATGCGGTTTTCTATCCCGGGGGCCATGGTCCGCTTTGGGATTTAGCAAATGACAGCAATTCGGCAAAGCTGATTTTAGATTTTTATAACAGCGGCAAATTAGTTGGAGCAGTTTGTCATGCTCCAGGTGCCTTTTTGAATGTAAAATTTGAAAACGGAAATCCTTTTATAAAAGGTAAGAACTTTACCGGTTTTGCCAATACAGAAGAAGATGCTGTAAAATTAACTGATGTGGTTCCTTTTCTTTTGGAAACTGAATTACAAAAATTAGGAGGGCATTACAGCAAAACGGCCGATTGGGGGATACATGTAGTGGAAGATGGTTTGTTAATTACAGGACAAAACCCGGGATCTTCAGAAAGTGTAGCCGATAAAATGATATCACGTCTAAGTAAATTGTAGGTCAAAGTTTATAAGATTTAAAAGGATATTGATAAAAAAATAAATGATGAATTCAAAAAAGATAGAAGAGATATTTCAAAGTCAGAAAGATTTCTTTGCCACACAAAAAACACAATCAGTGCCCTTTCGTAAAGCACAGCTGATGCGTCTTCGTGAAGTTTTTATTAGCCATACCGATGCTATTTGTGAGGCCTTATGGACGGATTTGGGAAAAAACAGAAAAGAAGCTCAATATGCCGAGGTGCAATTGGTGGTGGAAGAACTTGATTACTGTATTGAGAATATGGACCAATGGGCAAAACCTCAGGAAGTTCCCTCTAAATCACTGCCTTCTGGTGATAAGGTAAGTAGCAAAGTGACTCATCAGCCTTATGGTGTTATCTATATAATAGGGCCTTTTAATTACCCTGTCCAGTTAACTTTCAGTCCGCTTATTGGCGCTTTGATGACTGGAAACACAGTTATTGTAAAGCCTTCAGAAAATACCCCTGCGACAGCAGCCGTTATAGAAAACATTATAAGTGAGGCATTCTCTACTGATTATGCAGCAGTGGTACAAGGCGGTACCGAAGAAAATATTTTACTGCTCGGACTGCCTTTTGATTATATTTTCTTTACTGGAAGCGCTGCTGTGGGCAGAATTGTAATGGAAGCCGCAGCGAAACATCTGACCCCCTTAACATTGGAGCTGGGAGGGAAATCTCCAACTATTGTGCATCTGGATGCGGATCTGGATAAAACAGCTGAGAGAATTTCCCGCGGTAAATGGGCCAATTGCGGACAAACCTGTGTGGCGCCGGATTATGTATATGTACACCAGGAAGTGAAAGAAGCCTTTATCGAAAAAATGAAAGATTACCTTGAAGATAATTATCAAAATGAATCTTTGGGTAAAATTGGAAGGGTAGTTTCGCAAAAGCAAATTAAAAATCTTGCCGGTTATATTGAGTCTTCAAAAGATAAATTAATTTATGGAGGAAAGTATGATTTAGAAAATAGATTTTTTGAAGCTACACTTTTAGATAATGTGACCTGGGGTGATGCTGTGATGCAGCAGGAAATTTTTGGGCCCATCCTGCCTATTTTAAGTTATACCGATGTGAATGATGTACTTAAAGAAATTAACAGCCGTCCAAAACCATTGGCTTTGTATGTCTTTTCTCAAGACCAGGCTTTTGCGGAAAATGTACTTTCCAACACCAGCAGCGGGGATGCGGAAATAAACAGCACACTGATTCATGTAGGGTCTCACTTCCTACCATTTGGCGGAGTCGGAGCTTCAGGATTTGGGAAGTATCATGGCAGGTTTAGTTTTGGAACCTTCAGTCATCAGCGCTCTGTCTTACAAGTAAAATAATCACAAAGGAAGTTTATAGATAAATAAAAAAAGAAATGAAAATATTATATACCGCAGAAGCAACTGCAAAAGGAGGCCGTAATGGCCATGTAAAAAGCAATAACGGAGTATTAGATATAGAGGTAAGAATGCCAAAGGCACTAGGCGGTGCCAATGATAATTACACCAATCCTGAACAATTATTCGCAGCAGGTTATTCAGCCTGTTTTGACAGCGCACTGAGTGTGATTATAAAACAAGGGAAAATTCAAACAGGCGAAACAAGCGTAACTGCAAAGGTAGGAATCGGACAAAATGATAAAGGAGGTTTCGCCTTAGCAGTAGAGCTGCAGGTAAATATTCCGGAGGTCACTATAGACCAGGCCCATGAATTGGTAGAAAAAGCGCATCAGATTTGTCCTTATTCCAATGCCACCCGTGGGAATATAGAAGTAAATTTACTGGTTACTAATAATGCTTAAAAATTAGATAAAAGGGGCTGAAGAATTCAGCCCCTTTCTATTGTAACATTTTTTAGCTTTAATCTTTTTCTTGTATCGGATAGTTTTTTTAGCAAATAGATTATTTTATTCCAGAATGAAGGGACAGCTTGAGCAAAGGATCAGGGAGCTTGATTTTTTTCAGTATGTTATCTTCAGACCAGGACCTCTGGCAAGGAAAGGTTCAGATCGATTGCTAGAAAAAATAGCAGTAAGTGTAATAAAAATGTTCAATTCCATAGGTTTGTTTAGGAAATTCAGGCCTCTTTCCACAGAAATTCTTGTAGAGAAATTAATTAAATCCCCCAAAGTATCATAGCCTGAAACAACTATGGTGATTCTTGAGAGGATATTTGATTTCTAAGAACTTTTAACCCTGAAAAATGCTATTGGCATTAATGTTTTTCTAACAAATTTGGAAGGTGTTTTTTTTTATTTTGATTCCAAAGATTTTCTCCCTCTTTCTTCCTGTATTTTTTTGCGGTGCTCTGTTCCAAAATCCAGCAGTGATAAAATTACAGGTTTTACTGACCAGCTGTAATGAGTCAGCTCATATTCAATTCTCAGTGGATAATCTTTGTGAATCTTCTTTTCAATAAATCCGTTAAGTTCCATTTCTTTGAGCTCGTGAGCCAATACCTTGGAGGTTATTTTTGAAACTTCTTTCTGAATTTCACCAAATCTTTTGTTTCCCTGCATAAGTGCAATGGTTATGGGAATTCTCCATTTACCACTGATTATGTACAGGGCGTCCATAATGGGAAGTACCTGCGATTTGCATTGCAGTACCAGTGACTTGTCAAGTGTTTTATCTGTTCTGTCTTTTTCTTCTTCTTTAAAAGTTGTCATGCGTTTGATTTGAGAGTTTAGTTACCTAAAAGTAATGAGTTACCTTTAGGTAAGTGTGATAATTTACGGGTTAAAAAATGATACATTTGACCAGAAAATCTTGGATTATCTAAAAGTTGCATTTTACTATATTTTTCCCGAGTACATAAAATTTAAATGATTCCAAGACAGCAATAATGAAAGTATTTCATGTATTATTTTTTTATTTTGAAGCTTTTACAGGTTATGTTTTGAATTTGAAAAATCAAATTTATCATTTACAGGAACCGTTATTTTGTTTATTATACAAAAGCGGCTGTTTTTTAGACAAACCAGGTTTTAAAAAATGATTTTTATAAGTTTTAGTGAAAGTCACAGGTGAATTTTAATTCAGGTTAGATTCTTTAGGCTGTTTGTAATTTTATATCACAAGGAATCCAGAATAATTTTTACAGGAATAATAATTTAATCATTTCGTGTGTACATGTCATTTTCGAGTATTTTAATACAATAAATTATATTTTAAACTTAAATGGACTTAAATCTATTACAGAAGTCAGGAAATTGGGATAGATTCGGCAGTTTGTTTAAACAGGAAATTGTTAAAGCAAAAACAGTTTTATTAGAAGAAGGTGAGGTTTGCAAGAAAGCTTATTTTGTAGAAAAGGGATGTTTACGGTTTTGGTTTAAAAATGACGGTAAGGACATATCCTTTCAGTTTTTCTTTGAAGGAGACTTTATATTATGCATAGAAAGTTTCAAAACAGGACAGCCTAGTTTGTATGCCCTGGAAAGTATTGAACCCAGTACTCTCAGAACTGTCTCTAAAGAGGATTTTGAATTTATTATTGAGAATTCAGCTGAAATTAAAATTGGAATTGAGGAGCTTACTATACAATGGTTTTTGTTTTATCAGAAGCTTTTTATTTCACGTATCAAAGACAATCCGGAGAAACGATATCAGGAAATATTACACCAACAGCCTAAAATAGCAAAGCGTGTACCCTTAAATCACATCGCTTCCTATTTAGGCATAACTGCCGTTTCACTAAGCCGTATAAGAAATAGGAGGTAGCCAAGAATTGCAAAGCAGGGATCTTGGCGGTAAGATTCTTATTAAGTGTGATAATTGGCCGGTAAGGAAAAGGTAATTATTAAGGCATAATGGATAAAAAAGAAATTCAAAAAAGATACTCTTTTAGTAAGTCGCAATTAAAATGGAATTATATACATTCAATAGGTTCTTGCAATAATTAAATCATATTTTAAAATATATAATATTGATCCCTGATTTGTTAGTAAGAGATGCAGAATTAGAACTTCTAGTAATTCTTTTGTTTTGATGTTATTTTTTTCTGACCACCCGATCCAGGAAATCTTCCCTGTATATATTGCCTATAGGGATTTCTTTATCTAGTATTGTAATAGTGTTGTTATTAAAAACATTCACATAAAGGCTGTTAACGATATAGGATTTGCTGACCCTTATAAATTGATTTTGGGGCAATTCATGGTGAATCATCTTAAGATTCATGTTGGTAATTATTTTACTGTCTTTAAGAAATAATATAACATAATCCTTTAGTCCTTCAATATAGAAAATATCATTGTGTTTGATTTTAATGAACTGGCGATCGGCTCTTACCATGATATAATCTGAAGAAAATTCCAAAGAAGTATTCTGGTTTGCCTGCTCCAGTAGTACTGTATAATCCAAGGCTTTACGCACTGCCTGATGAAAGCGTTCGGGCTGAATAGGTTTTACCAGATAGTCAATAGCATCGACCTGATAACTATCCAGTGCATACTCAGAAAAAGCGGTTACAAAAATAATCATGGTATTTTTTCCAATGGAACGTGCGAGCTCAAGACCGTTCATACCGGGCATGCGGATATCTAAAAAAATAAGATCTACAGGATTAAGCATCAGGAAGGCCAAAGCTGATGCCGCCTGATTGAAACTTCCGACCACTTTCAAGTCAGAATACTCCTCGAGTAATAGTTGAATCCCGGTTCGGGCTAGTGGTTCATCATCTACAATAATACATTTCATAAGCTAAGGACTAAAGTTGCACAATATATTCCGTTTTTTTCCTGCATTTGAAGCTCATGCCTGCCGGGGTATAAAAGTTCCAGGCGGCGTTTTAAATTAGGCAGTCCAAAACCGCCATGCTCAGCACTTTTTGAATCAGAAACCGGATTCTTACAGGTAAAGACCAGTCCTTGCTCATTGAGAATAAAGGACAGCTCCACAAATGCCCCGGGTCCGGATGTAATGTTATGTTTAACTGCATTTTCTACAAAAGGGATAAATAGCAGTGGAGATACCTCTACCTGCCGATGGGTACCGGTTTGTTTAATTTCAAATTCAAAAAAGTCACGGCGCACTTTTTCTAAACTAAGAAAATGGTCCAAAAAGAGTATATCAGCACTCAAAAGCACCTTTTCGCGATTGCTGTCATATAACTGATACCGGAGAAACTCTGATAGTTTCTGCACGATCTGTCTTGCTTTGAGGGGATCAGTCTGAATAAGCACTTCAGTGCTGTTTAGCATATTAAATAGGGAATGTGGACTGATATTGGTTTTGAGCAGATCCAGTTCTGTCTGCAAGAGACTATTTTCAAGCTGAACGATTCTGTATTTATCCCTGAGCCATCTTTGAAAGAGTTTAATAGCGGCAGAGGCGCTGCAGAGGATAACTAAAATAATGATATAAAATACGCCACCCGCCCACAAAGCTTCCATTGGGATCGTTTTAGGCCCTTCAGCATTTTTGGGCAGCCAGAACCGAAGATAAGCAGCCAGAATAATATAAAAAACAATAAGATTTAGGATCAGCCAGAGGAAATAGCGAAGATATTTTCCCTTGAAAAGAAATTTTGGAATAAGAACAAACATGTTCACAAGGATCGGGCCTATAAGCGCGATCATCATTATAATATAGAACCCCAAAAGATCTTTTTCCCGGCCTTTGTCAATTCCTGAACTTACAAATAAAAGAAACAGCATTAAAAACAGGAACAGGATACCTCTTCGATATATACTGTACCTGTCATCCACAATAAACCTTAACAAGGGTTCTTCCTTAGGGATTTGATGTTTCTCTGGCTCATTCATAATCTATTACAATTTAGGCTTTTTAAAGTTCAAATTTCGAATTTTTAATTACTTTTTTGATGTTTTTTATACAAAACAGGACTTTTAATAGATAAAACAATCTAAAAAATATTTTAGTCTAGTATTCTCCCCTCTTGGTATAGAAAGAAAAAAAACAATTATAAATGACTCTAAATTTGTAAAAGAAAATAATAGAAAGCAAAATGTCAACATTTTTTAGAGAAGCATTTAGAAATATAAAACAGACGGGGTCAGTTGCTCCAAGTTCCAGGTTTCTTGCCGCTAAAATGACCCAGGATATTGACTTTAGCCAGAGATTGAAAATAGTTGAATTAGGGGCAGGTCAGGGAGTTATTACAAGACATATTCTTCATGAGATGAGTTCCTTTTCAAGTTTGATGAGTTTTGAGATCAACCCGTATCTATTTCGTGAAATAGCAAAAATAGAAGATAAACGATTTAACCCTATGATGGAATCAGCCCTTAGGCTTTCGAGTTTCAATGCGCAAAATTCGGTAGATTTTATCATTTCAAGTCTTCCCCTTGCCAATATGGACAAGCATACTAAAAAGGAAATTTTAAAATCGTGTTATGCTATTTTAAAACCTGGAGGACTCTATATTCAGTTTCAGTATGCCTTAAATGATTATGGCTTGATTAAAGATCATTATGATGAAATTCAATTAGGGTTCGAGCTGCTCAATTTTCCTCCGGCCTTTATTTATTATGCCAAAAAAGCACCATAATATATAGTAGTGATATTTTACCCATTGCAGTCCGGCAGACTTATTGGTGAAAATGTATTGGTGGAATTAATAGCATTTTACATGAAATAGAATTTACAGAAAGGTTAAATTATTGGAATCAAGTTTAAAAAAAATATAAATTTTTCAATTTTTTTTACCCTTCGATCATTATTAATCGTGTAAGTAGTATTAAAAGTGCCTGAATTTTATAAGATATGTTTAGAAAATTACAATTATTGATAAATATAATACAGCTTCTTTGTTAAGGAGTGTATGAAAAACAAAATTTTAACAGCTCGTCATTTAGTAAGGTGCTAATTTATATAAGTCTGCTTGTTAACCATTTAAGATGTGATTTTTTTAAGAGTTTATATCATGTTGCCAAATTAATTTTCTAATAACTATTATCAAATATAATAACAAACCAACCAGTAAAATAATGAACCAAACTATCAAAAAAATTGGATTTACAGCTTTATATATACTTAGTGTGTGTACCACAAAAGCTTTTTCACAAAATACGGTAAGTACAGGTCATTCGGCCTCTAATGAACAAGTTAAACTAGCTATTGGAGACAATGCGCCTAAGCTTGCTTATTCTAAATGGATACAGGGAAATCCTGTTAGTGAAATGACAAATGACAAAACTTATGTTGTCGAATTTTGGGCAAGCTGGTGTGGTCCATGTATTCATGCCATGCCGCATCTTTCAGAATTGGCAAAAAAATATGGTGAAGCCTATGTTTTTATTGGCTGTAATGTATTGGAGAAAGTAGGAAATAAACCTTATGAGTCCATACTTCCAAAAGTGACCAGTTTTGTTCAAAAGCAAAAAGCACTTGGAAGGCTAACCTATAATGTAATTGCGGATAACAATGCGCAGGATATGGATAAAAATTGGTTAGTAGCAGCAGGCATTGAAGGTATACCTGTAACTTTTGTGATAAACAAAGGAAAGGTTGCCTGGATGGGACATCCTGATTTTTTGGGTGATATTCTTGCTTCTATTGAAAATGGCTCTTTTGACATAGAAAAATCAAAGAAACAATATGCAGAGCAGAATGATCCCGGAGTAAAATTTCAACAGAAACTAAAAGAAAATAAGGATCGAATTTCAAAAGCGGAGACTGAAAAGGATTATGCAAAAGCATTGCAATATGTAGATGAGGCGAAGGCTTCCCAACCTGAGTTTAAGTTTATGTATATAGAGGATGAATTTAGAGTATTACTGGATCATTATGGTGAAGAAAGAGCAATGCAATATGGAGATCAAATAATAAAAAATGGAGGTGTAAGCTTAGAGGTTTTTGTAGCCTGCCTATATGAAAAAAAAGATATGTCTGCCAAGATGAACCAGTACGCAGTGAAAGTTGCAAGAAGCATGAAACAGGATTTTCCAAAAGCATTTCATATCATAGCATCATTTGAGGATAGGGCAGGATATTATGCTGAGGCAGCAGTATCTGAACAAAAAGCAATTGATCAGGCTAAAATTTTAATGAAAGAAAAACCTGATATGGAAGGCTTTTTTAATGCTGATGTTATGAAAGAATACCAAAATAAGGTGGATGAGTACAAGAAAAAGGCAATAAAATAGACTGATGCTATTTTATGGACTTCCAGGTTTACTGTTTTGCTATCAAGCCTTTTTAAGAATCTGCAACTAAGGATTTTATAAAATTGTTTTAAAAAGCAAAGGATTAAAATCACGGTTAAATAGGTTGCTATTTAACATGGATTAAATACTGTTAAAAGAAATAAATAATTATTAATCAAATATAACCATGAACAAGAGAATCAAACATTTCGGAATTATGACTTTGGCAGCATTGTCAATATTTTCGACACAAGTATTTGCACAAAGTGGAAGTACTGCATCTGCCGCGCCAGCTAAGTTAAATATTGGGGACCCGGCACCTAAACTTAAGTATTCAAAATGGATTCAGGGAAAACCTGTTACCGAGATCAAAGAGGATAAAATTTATGTTGTCGAGTTTTGGGCAACCTGGTGCGGCCCATGTATTATGGCGATGCCGCATCTTTCAAAATTGGCAGAAGAATACAGTAAAACACACGTTTTTATTGGCTGTAACGTACTGGAGAAAGTGGGAGATAAACCGTATGAATCCAGTACTGCAAAAGTTACCCGTTTTGTTCAGAAGCAAAATGAGCTTAAAAGGATGACTTATAATGTCATTATGGATAACAATGCACAGGATATGAACAAAAACTGGCTTGAGGCAGCAGGTGTGGAAGGGATACCGTCCTCTTTTGTGATTCAAAAAGGAAAAATCGCCTGGATTGGACACCCTGATGGTTTAAATGATATTCTAAAAGCTATTGCAGAGGGTTCGTATGATGTGGATAAGGCAAGGGCAGAATTTGATAAACAGCAGGCTGAAGGACTTGCCTTTACAAAAAAGATGGAAGATCATAAATCTTTAATTGCCAAGGCAGAATCTGAAAAAGATTATACAAAGGCTTTGGGTTATGTAGATGCAGCAATGGCCGACATGCCTGACTTTAAGTTTGTATTTATGACTGATAAGTTTAGAATATTGTTAGATCAATTTGGCGAAGACAAGGCCATCGCATACGGAGATGAAGTATTAAAAGGAAATGTTGGGGTACAGTCTTTGACTATTTATATGCTGCAAAGAGAAGACCTATCTCCTAAAATGAAAAAATATTCGGTGGATTTTGGAAGACAATTAAAAAAGGACAGTCCTGCCATCTACCATGTAGTTGCTTTACTAGAGGCGAGAGCCGGATATTATAAAGAGGCAGCGGCATCAGAGCAACAAGCCATAGATGGAGCCATAGAACTTGTAAAAGTACAGCCTGAGATGAAAGGCTTCTTTAATGATGATCTTCTAAAAGAGTACAAAATAAATCTTGAAGATTACAAGAAAAAAGCAGCGAAATAATATTGAATATTTTAAAAAAAAGGCTTAGCTATACACATTGTTAAGCCTTTTAAAATAAGGAAAAACAATTATAGATTATTTAAATAATCACAGAAAGTATATGAGCGAGTTTATAATAGATACAAAAAACCTTAATTTCTCCTATAACAAAACACATCAGGATATTGAAAATATGGAAATCAATGTTCCTAAAGGCAGTATTTATGGGTTTTTAGGACCAAATGGTGCCGGAAAAAGCACAACGATTCGTTTAATATTAGGACTTTTAAAAAAGCATTCAGGAACGGTTGCTCTTTTTGGACAAAAATATGATGAAAAAACAAGGACTGATATTTTAAGTAAAGTTGGAGCCTTGATAGAGAATCCTTCTCTGTATGAGCATCTAAATGCTGTAGATAATTTAAGGATTGCAGCAAATTACCGTCAGGATATCTCCCCTGCCAGAATTGATGAAGTTTTAGAGATTGTAAATCTGGCAGGTGCCCGAAAGAAAAAAGTAAAAGAATATTCTTTGGGAATGAAACAACGTCTGGGGCTGGCTATTTCGCTGTTAAGCAATCCGGAACTTATTATTCTGGATGAGCCAACAAACGGTCTGGATCCCAAAGGGATTATTGAAATGAGAGCCCTGATTATCGATTTAAACAAAAAATTGGGGACTACAATTTTTATTTCCAGTCACTTACTCAGTGAGATAGAGAGAACATGTACCCATGTTGGTATTATCAGAAATGGCAAAATGGTTTATCAGGACACTGTAGCGGCCTTAAAAGAATCTAAGGGAAAAAATATTGTAATAGATATCGAAGTTGATAATTTTATTGAGGCAATGAGAGTTTTAGAAAATTTAAAAAAAGAAAACGCTTCTTTGCTTGATAATTTTTTACAAATTGAAGTAGAAAATAAAGAAGAAATCACAAAAGTAATTGATGCTTTGAGGGCTCAGAAGATTAATATTTATCAAGTTTCAATAAAAAATAATCTGGAAGACCTCTTCTTATCACTGACAGAAAACTAAACCTTATGACAGCAATATCATTTTATATATCAAGTGTAAAAAGTGAACTTATTAAACTAAAAAATACGTCTGCTTTTTGGCTCACAATTATCACGGCATTACTTTTCCCGGTATTATTTTTTACCGGATACTTTTTTATGCATAAAAAATTAGCTCCTCTGGCAGGAGTAAACCCATGGGAGCAGTTTATTACTTCACAGATTCAATCTTTCGTTCCTTTTTTTATCCCAATGTTTATTGTGCTGATTGCAAGTTTAATTATGCAAATTGAACATAAATCACTGGGATTGAAATATGTATTTGCTCAGCCTGTCCCTAAATGGAGTGTGTATTTTGGTAAACTGACTATTGTCATTTTCGCCATCTTTACTATTTTTATTCTTAATTATTCTGCCATTGTATTATCGGGTTTATTATTGGGACTCATTCATTCCGATTTGGCTTTTTTAAATTTTCAACCTGAACATTTAAAGAATATAAAGCTCCTTGGCAATGTTTTTCTAGCTTGTCTGGGAATTATTGGAATCCAGTTTTGGTTGAGTTTTAGGTTCAAGAACTTTATTTTTCCTCTGGGATTTGGTGTGTTTTTGGCCATTATTGGTGTTCTGATTGTTCAGCTGCCTGAAGCGATTTATTTTCCATATTCGTTTTGCGTATTATCGGTTTCGGGAGTCACTAAAGTCCCATTACTTTTTGGTGTTTCCTCAGTTACTGTCTTTAGTAGTATATGTTTTGCAGTTACTGCCGTTTTGGGATATGTGAATATTGCCAAAAGAAATATCTCATAATAGAATTATAGCCCCAGGAAATAGAAGTGAAATAATTTTCAAAAAGCTCAGCTGTATGCTGAGCTTTTTGTTTTACTCTTTGTAAATGAACCTAAAAACAATAGTTAAAAGAATGAATAATATTATAATAACAAAGTGTTTTTTCAGCTCGTTTTTATTTAAAAAAAGATGCTTAAGTATTGCTTTTTGGTGTTATGACAGCACTGCTTTTTTAACCGTTATTATACTGTAATTTTGTATAACCAACACTACTGTTTTTAAAATAAGATTGTAGGATTTTAAAGCTTTTTGCCAAAACTGCTGAATTATCAAATGAAGCGAATTAAGTGATGTATGTTATTAAATCAACATTAAAAAAGTATATCCCTGATTTTTTTCAAAAAAAAGGGATAAAAAAAAACAATTTTATTAAATTTATGTTAACGTTAAGTTTTTAGCTGTTTTTACTTAAATTTGGTAAGAATCACAGATAAATATTTAATTTACAGTAATGACTTTAAAAGAATTCAAACAAATATATGATAAGCTTTATGTTAGTTTATGCTTGTTTTCTAACGAGTATGTACATGACCTGGATTTATCTAAAGATATTGTTCAGGATGTATTTATAAAAGTTTGGGAAAAACAAGTGCCCTATATCTGTGAAAATACTATCAGGTCTTTTTTATACACCTCTGTAAAAAATAAGTCTTTGGATCATTTAAAAAGCAAACGTGTAAAAATCACTGATGCTCTTTCTGATAAAGAGGTTGAAATAGTGGATAACGATTCGGTATTTTTAAAAGAAGTGGCTATTGCCGAAATTTCTTCTCATATAGACAAAGCAATAGATACATTACCTAAAAAATGCGCTGTAATTTTAAGGCTGAGCATTAGTGAGCACACCAATGTTGAAATTGCTGAGAAATTAAATGTTTCTATAGATACAGTTAAGTATTATAAGAAGATCGGCTATGAAAAATTAAGGCCTCTTTTGAAAAACTATCATTTATTATTCTTATTTATCAAACTATTTGGCTTTAAATTCTAACAGAGTTTATGTTCGGGATAAAATAATTCTTCTTCATTAAAAAAAATAATAAAATAAATTAACTTTTTTTTACCCTATTGTAAAGTTTAATCGTGTTACTAATAAACAGATCTTTAATTTCATGTTAAATATAGATAAAATCATCAGTGCTTCCAGGCAAATCGCATCCTCTTTACTAAAGGGGAAAAATCCGACGGAGATAGACCGTTTAGATTTTTTTACCCCTGAAGAGAAACAGGATATACTTAAAGAGTTCACTGATAAAGAAAAGTCGGCTGAGCGTAATTATTTAAAAAGTCAGATTGATTCAAAGGAAGACTGGAAGATTATAAAGTCAAAAATAGAGGTACCGGTAAGAAAAATGTATTGGAGTTATGCCGCCGCCGCCGTTATTGGCTTGTTTGGAATTGGGTATTATTTTTCTACCTCAACTACTAATACCCCTAAAGAGAGGATCGAACAAAAGATTGTTTCTATTCCCGCAGGAAGTAATAAGGCTGCCTTGACCCTGGAAGACGGGACTGTAGTGCTGCTCGAAGAGGGAAAAACATTTAATAAAAGCAATGCCCATAGTAAGGGAAGTGAAATCTATTATAATGATGAACAGGATTATATCGCAAAAAAAACGGCCTATAATTACTTAACTATTCCAAGGGGAGCCCAGTTTTTTGTTATGCTCTCCGATGGAACCAAAGTATGGCTGAATTCAGAATCCAAGATTAAGTATCCTGTAAATTTTGTCGATGGAAATCCAAGGGATGTAGAACTGGTTTACGGTGAGGCTTATTTTGAGGTTTCTCCAAGTACGCTGCATAAGGGGTCAAAGTTTAAGGTCGTAACAGGAGAACAGCAGATTGAGGTTTTGGGTACCCAGTTTAATATCAAAGCCTATCAGGATGAGGACGACATTTATACCACCTTAGTGGAAGGTTCTATAGCGCACCATTTATTTAAAGAAAGCAGAAAGCTGGTTCCGGGAGAGCAGTCAGTACTAAATAAGCAAACCAATTTGATAACCGTAAAAAAGGTAGAGACACAATATGAAACAGGATGGAAAGACGGAGTGTTTAGTTTTGACGATAAAACATTAAAAGAAATTATGGTCGTTTTATCAAGGTGGTATGATGTCAATATTGTTTTTGAGAATAAAGAACTCGAATCCATTAAGTTTAACGGACAAATTAAAAAAAGTAAGGATTTAAAGGAAATATTAGATTTAATTAAAAACACTCATTTTATTAATGCCTATGAAATAAAAAACAAGACTATTTTATTAAAAAAATAGGGGAATAAAGCTGTCACTCGCCAAAGTATATTCGGCTCTATCCCCTCAAATACAATTAGCCAAAATAATTTAACCAATTAATACCGTCCAAATTTATGGAAAATAAATTTATTAATGTTTGTTTCTTTAATGGAAATAAACTTTTTCAAATTCTTATGCGAACCTTTCTCTTCTTAGTATGTTCTGCAGTTTTTGGTTTTACCCCAGGTAAAATTTTATCACAGAACGCAAAAATTACTATTAATTCGAATCAAACTCTTACTGTTGATCAGGTATTTAAGTTGATTAAGAGTCAGACTGACTATGTCTTTATTTATCAGGCAAATCTCTTTGATAGTTATCCGAAAGTTGAAGTAAAAAAAGGTGTCATAAAAGCGAATGATCTCCTTGCCCTTAGTTTGGGAAAAGGCCGTTTTAATTTTAGATTTACTGATGAAAGCACTATTGTTATTGATGAAAGCCCAGTAAAACCGCAATTGGTTAAAATTAAAGGCCAGGTTGTGGATGAATCGGGGATTTCCATTCCTGGTGTGAACGTTGTCATATCGAGAAATAAACCTAATGCAGACGGAACTTTTGCAAATGTAGTAAGGCAGGCCAGTACGGATTATGACGGTAGTTTTTCATTAGATGCCGAGACAGGTTATTATATAATTATTTCCTACATGGGCCATGAGTGCTATTCTGAGGTAGTAACAAGTGCGAAATCCTTTTATAAAATTCAGCTTAAATTAGAAACCAGTAAATTAAATGAGGTTGTAATTGTGGGATATGGCCAGACAAAAAGGAAAGATCTTACCGGAAGTATAGCATCGGTAAGCGCCAAAGAAATACAACAGGTTAAGACCCAGAGTATAGACAACGCCCTGGCAGGAAGAATGTCAGGAGTGTACGTTCAGGGACAAGGAGGAGGGCCGGGAGCCGGTTCGATGGTTACCATTAGAGGTATGAGCGCAATTACGGGAGATAATCAGCCCCTTTATGTTGTTGATGGTATTCCCATTGTAATTAATCCGCTCTTTGGCAATTCAACATTAGCCAGTAACAGAGAGAATCCACTATTGGCAATCAACCCTGATGATGTAGAACGTGTAGATGTACTTAAGGATGCCTCAGCTGCAGCTATTTATGGATCAAGGGCTGCAAACGGAGTGGTTTTAATTACCACAAAAAGAGGCAAAAGAAATGTTAAACCTCAATTTACCGCTTCTGTCAATACTACTATTCAGACCCCTATAGCGACTTACGATGTTTTAAATGCTTCACAGTATAAAGCTTTTGTAAGTGCCGGTGCCGCGGCAAGAATTGCAAATGGCTCCTCTACAGCTTTGGATGATCAGATTGTAAATGATCCTGCCTCTTTTTTTGGAACACAAAATACAGATTGGCAGCGTAAGTCTACCAATGTTGCTGCAATGTGGTACGATTACAGGGTAGGGTTTACCGGAGGCACGGAGCATACTAATTTTCTTGTTTCGAGTAATGTTACGGATCAGCAGGGAATATTTTTGGGATCCAAGTACAATGCTTATAACCTGACAATGAATATAGATTCAGATATAACCAATTCACTTAAAGTTGGAGCTTCGATAAACTACAGTTATACGGTTAATAAAACTTCAGGAATTACCAATATGGAGAGTATCTCCACATTTAGACCTGACCTTGGTGTTTACGATCAGTCGGGTGCGTATACCTCATATCCCTTGTATGGTATATTAAATGTCAGAAATCCTGTAGGCGGAGTAGGGCAGGATCGCAATAAAAGAACGGGTCAGAATATGTACGGAACGGTTTACGGAGAGTATAAAATTATTGAAGGTTTAAAATTTAAATCCCAGGTCAATGTTGGGTTAACCTCAAGTCAGACCAATAATTTTTCTCCTTCATTTAATGCTATTTCCAGAGTATTAAATGGCGGGACATTAGAGGCAAGCTTATATA
Source organism: Flavobacterium sp. FlaQc-48 (assembly GCF_044007335.1). NCBI lineage: Bacteria > Pseudomonadati > Bacteroidota > Flavobacteriia > Flavobacteriales > Flavobacteriaceae > Flavobacterium > Flavobacterium sp. FlaQc-48. Next base: position 162,939 of record NZ_JBIPCR010000002.1, read on the forward strand.
ATCAGTTTTCAACCGGGTATACAACGGTTTTCAGTAATACTTTATCTTATATAAAAGCATTTGGATCTCATCATATTGACGCAGTATTGGGAGTTTCCTGGGACAGGTCAAAGCAGGAATTAAATTCACAGGAATATTTAGGATTTCCTGATGATTATATCCTGACCAATATAGGAAATGCCAACAGGGTCAATAAGTTCAGTAGTGATGCAATTGAGAGCGGGCTCAATTCTCAGTTTGTACGTGTAAATTACAACTATAAGGATTTATGGCTGGCTACTTTTACTGCCAGAAGAGATGGTTCTACAAAGTTCGGACCTAATAACCAATATGGTTTTTTCCCATCGGGAGCCATTGCATGGAATCTTCACAACGAGAAGTTTTTTCAAAATAAAGTGGTCGATAAGTTAAAACTAAAAGCCTCTGTGGGAAGAACAGGTTCTGATAATTTAGCTTCTTTTTCTTATTTGGCTTATTTTACTTCCGGAAACAGATATGTTGATATCAATGGTACTGCCGTAAATGGTATTCCTAATCCCGATATAAGATGGGAACAGACCAATCAAATTGATTTGGGTATGGAGTTTGGGCTTTTTAACAATGCTATTTATGGAGAAGTGGGGTATTTTCAAAAAAACACCAGCGGTATTATTCTCTATACTCCACTGCCGCCTGAAACAGGTTTTTCTACCTTTAATTCCAATATTGCCGATGTCAGTAATAAAGGATGGGAAATAAGTTTAGGGGCTAATATTATCCGCACTAAAGATTTTAGCTGGACTTCGGACCTGAATATTTCATTTATAAAAAACAAGGTTGATAATTTACATGGAGGGTCTTATTTTTCCGGAGGCAGTAATATAAGTGGTTTGGTACAGGGGCAGCCTTTAGGAGTTTTGATAGGTTATCAGGTAATTGGAATTGCCCAATCACAGGCTCAAATTGATAAACTCAATAGCGAATCCAGTGATGGGAGTTATTGGGCTTCACTTCAGCAGCCTGGGGATTATATCATAAAAGATGTCAATGGAGATGGTAAAATTACTGCCGATGACAGGGTTCCTTTAGGAAGCATTGTGCCGGATTATTACGGAGGGTGGAGCAATACTTTCCGTTACAAAAACTTTGACCTGGGGTTAAACTTTCAATTTGTTAAAGGAAACAGCAGGGAGATCAGTAATGTGATGACTCGATACCTGACTAATGAGGATCCTTATAGTAACACTACGACAACCGGAGCATATAATACCTGGACACCTGAGAATACAGGTGCCAAATACGGACGTTTAGGGTCACCGGTTGACGCAGGAGGTAACGGCTATTTGTCCACGTTTGTAGAAGATGCTTCTTTTATTAGGGTTAAATCATTGTCTTTGGGGTATAACTTACCATCACAGGGACTTAAAAAGTATGGCCTTTCAAGTTTGCGTTTTTCTGTAATGGGGAATAATTTATTGACATTTACCAAATACAGCGGCTTAGATCCTGAGGCGGTAAGTAAAGTAAGACCTGGAACTGGTGTTTTTGATCTGACCAGGGATGAGGGGTTTTCTTATCCGCTTGTTAAAACTTTCACTACGTCGATAAATGTAACATTCTAAAAAAAAAATTATGAAAATTTATATTAGAACCAAAATATTATTATTCTCATTATTTATTACAGTAATGACATCTTGTGACCTAGCGCCTAATCTGGATGATTACGAACCTCTTTATTCACTGCCGGCTGAAGGGGCAATTTATAATGAATCTTCAGCGGAGCTTGCCTTAACGGGTACCTATAGTGTATTGCAGAAAAATGTTTATTATTCTGTTTTGCCAAGCATGCTAAGCGGTATGGATGAAGGTTCTTTTTTTATTGCCAGTGGTAATGCCGATCCTGAGCATATGGGTTATGCCAAAAACAATCCGGTGACGGACGGTACACAATTACTGGATGTTTATTCTACGCAGTATAATTTAATCAACCGTGCCAATTGGGTTATTGAAAAAGTAGGAGCTTTAAAAGACACTGATTTTGCGATCCCGGCAAGGCGAAATGAAATTATTGCAGAGGCCAAAACACTCCGTGCATTAGGGCATTTTAATTTATTGCGCACTTTTGGGTATTTCTACGATATGAACTCTGAGTACGGAATTGTAATTAGATTACAACCGGCAAAGAGCAAAGAAGTGCTCCCTAGAAGTTCGGTTAAAGAATCCTATGCTGCTATTATGGATGATCTTGACAGCGCTATTGCCAGCGCTGCGGACGCCAAGCCTAAGTATTATGTTAGTAAGACCTTTGCAAAAGCGCTCAAAGCCAAAGTACTGCTTTATGAGGGGGATTACACTCAGGCTGCGGCCTTAGCGTATGATGTGATTCATAATTCTGGTGCTAATTATAAATTATTACCAACCTACGCCGGGTTGTTTGATCACCAGTCAGCTGAAGTTTTTGATAATGTAAGTTCTCTTTTTAATGTGTACTCGGATAACGATGAATTAATCGGACTGGGTTTTTACTGGAATGGTTATTTCCTGAATTTTTCTGACACATTCGCAAAACAGGCCACAGAGGATACCTTTAATATCAATGGGCAGAAAATCAATTACGATGCTACAAGGGTGCCCTTTATTTTAACCGGAGCACCTTTGATTGCAGGGTTGGGTAATGGGAATATGAAATTCAGACAAATGTCCGGAGGCCGTGAAACCTTATATATTTTAAGAATTGAAGAAATGTATCTAATTTACGCCGAGGCGGATGCCAGAAGTAAAAAAGCCGTGTCAAGTGAAGCTTTAAAAGCTGTAAATGACATTAGGGTTCGAGCCGGTGCTACCGCTACAGGTGGAGATGGTTTTGAAGTTTATCCATCAACAGTAACCTATGCTCAGTTTCTGGAATTGGTAAGGATGGAAAAAAGAATTGAGCTGGCCACAGAGAATGGTGAAGACTGGTTTGATTTAGTACGCTATGATTATGCCGATGGGTTCGGGACCGGTTTTCAGGTTTCAGATGTAAAAGCAACAGCGACTAATCCCAACAAATTCATCATGCCTTTTCCGTATTCTTCCATTCAGCAAGGCGGCGGTGTAATCAAACAGAACCCTGGTTACTAGATAAAAACTAAACGTGAAATTATTTTGGCAGTAATGCTCTCCAATTGAATTTGGACAGGGTATGATTTGGCCAAAAATGAAAAAATAAAATTCATTTTAACCCTATTTTAAATTACAAAATCCTTTCTGGTTTGACCAAATAGTAAAGACAGCTTCTTTTTGAAAAACTAACTAAACAAGAAGCTGATCCTTTACCTGGATCAATAGTGTTTACGCTTTTTCTCTTGAGGATAAAGAATAGTATTCATACGCTAAATGTTATCCGGGGCTTTTCTTAAACTTACTAAATATCAAATTATAAAAACATAAGTATGGTTTTTATACACTAAAACTATGCTTAAAATTAGTATTCAAAAAATGAAAAAAATAGTATTCATATTGGCTTTGCTGACCATGAATCTTGCTCAAAGCCAGATCTTTGAGCCGGTGAAATGGAAAACTTCAGTGGAAAAGTTATCGGACAACAGCCTTGAGCTCATAGCCACCGCTACAATTGAAAAAGGCTGGCATTTGTATTCCCAGATTGTACCTGAAGATGGCCCTGTGGCCACATCATTTAAATATTCCAAAAAAGGTATTAAAATCACAGGCACTACCAAAGAAGGAAAAGGCCACGTTATAGATGATCCCATTTTTGGAATTAGAATTAAATTTTTTGAAGATAAAGCCATTTTCAAACAAAAGGTGGTCCTCACTGAGCAGCTAAAGGAAATATCCGGCTCGGTTGAGTTTATGGTATGTGACAATACACGCTGCCTGCCTCCGAGTGAAGTAGATTTGATCTTTACTGTTCCCGTGGGGATGAAAATCACTCCCATTAAAGAAGTAATTCCTGTTAAGAATGCGGATAAGGGTACAGATCAAGGAGCAGATACCATTTTAAATGCAGATTCAGCTCTAAGTAAATCACAAAAAACAGTTATAAACGATACGGTAAAAACAGCCGAGGTTAAAGTTGCCAGTAAAAATTCAATTAAAGCAAACGATACTGAGCCCGAGAAAGGATTTTGGAGTATCTTTTTTATTGCCTTTTTATCAGGATTTGCAGCGCTTCTTACACCTTGTGTATTTCCAATGATTCCAATGACTGTCAGCTTTTTTACCAAGCAGAGCAAAACAAAAGCACAAGGGATCAGAAATGCCGTTATTTATGGAATTTCTATTATTGTTATCTATGTATTACTGGGAACGGCCGTAACGGGAATTTTTGGCGCAGATGCCTTAAATGCACTGGCAACCAATGTATGGTTCAATATCATCTTCTTTTTCCTGTTGATCATTTTTGCTGTATCTTTCTTAGGTGCTTTCGAAATCATGTTGCCTAACTCATGGGCTAATAAAGTAGATTCGCAGGCGGACAAAGGAGGGCTTATCGGGATCTTTTTTATGGCTTTGGCCCTGGCAATTGTATCTTTTTCATGTACAGGCCCAATAGTAGGAACCCTGCTGGTACAGGCTGCCTCAAAAGGAGGATTGGCTCCAATTATCGGGATGTTTGGTTTTTCTCTGGCTATAGCTTTGCCATTTGCCTTGTTTGCCGCTTTTCCGGGCTGGCTGAATTCACTACCCAAATCAGGGGGCTGGCTCAATACAGTAAAAGTGGTTTTAGGTTTTTTAGAACTCGCCTTGGCATTTAAATTCTTATCACAGGCAGATTTGGTTCTGCAGACACATTTATTGGAAAGGGAAGTGTTTTTAGCGATATGGATTGCTGTTTTCGGCTCTCTGGCATTTTATTTATTTGGTAAAATCACTTTGCCACATGATTCTCCTTTAAATCATATTTCAGTGGGAAGATTAGGGTTTGGACTTGTAGTGTTGTCGTTTACGATTTATATGATTCCCGGGCTTTGGGGAGCACCGCTTAACTTAATTAGCGCCTTTCCGCCACCTCAGGACTACAGCGAATCACCCTATGGTGTCGGATCTTCACAATCAAGTGGAGAAAATAGTACAGGAAGCAGCCATGCAGATATCCCGGAAGGTGCTCACTTGCTTGCCCCACATGATATTCTGGCATTTAATGATTATGATAAAGGGATTGCTTACGCAAAGAAAGTAGGGAAGCCTGTTATGCTGGATTTTACCGGATGGGCCTGCGTAAACTGCAGAAAGATGGAACAGAATGTATGGCCTGATCCCAAAGTACTTGCGGTATTGAAAAATGATGTTGTACTTATTTCTCTGTATGTTGATGATAAAAGAGAACTTGACCCGGGAGATGTTGTGGAATCTAAATTGCATCCGGGGAAAAAACTCAAATACATTGGGCAAAAATGGAGTGAGCTGCAGACCTTAAAATACAAAGCAAACTCTCAGCCTTTTTATGTGCTTATGGATCATAAAGAGGAAAACCTTGTGGATCCTGTTGCCTATACACCGGACAAGGAAGAGTATTACAAGTGGCTGCAATCGGGGATTTCAAAATTTAAAAAATAGAAATATTGATTCAATATTAAAATATCAAAACAATATTTAAAACAATAACATATGAAAAAGAATTTTTTAAAAAACAGCCTGTTTTTAATGGGATTTGCTGCAGCATTTACTGCCTGTTCGGAAAAAAAGGACGGATATAAAATTACCGGAGAAATCAAAGGGCTCAAATCAGCAATGATCTATCTTGAAACGGTCGAGGATACTGCGAAGGTCATTGATTCTGCGAAGGTTGTAGACGGACATTTTTCTTTTACAGGAACTATGGATGAGCCAATGATGCGCAGCATTAAATTTAAAGGTATGCAATACGGTACTTTTTTTCTCTTAGCCAATGAACAGGTTACTTTCAAGGCTAAAAAAGATTCTATTATGAAAGGTACTTTGAGCGGAGCAAAACAGGATTCCATCTATAAATTGTATTACAACAATGAATATAAGGAAATCCAGAAAATAGCAGCTCCAATTTTTAAGGCTTCTGATTCTTTGTCCAAAGGTGGAAAGGTTCAGCTTACTGCTGATCAAAAAGCAATGATAGATAAAAGACTGGCAGATTTAAAAACCTATGCAGACGCAATAACAGACAAATACATCATACGCTATAAAGATAAAGTGGCGGCAGCACTGATTATATCTGATATTGTTGCCTCTGGAATGCCTGAAAAATTAGAAAAATACTATGGGGTTTTGTCTCCGCAGATTCAAAAATCTTTTTATGGAAAAAAAATAAAAGAAACAATTGTTATAGCCGCTAAAACAGCAGTTGGCGTTAGCGCTCCCGAGTTTGCTCAAAGTGATGTAAATGGTAAGATGGTAAAATTATCAGATTACAGGGGAAGGTATGTTCTGATAGATTTTTGGGCAAGCTGGTGCGGACCGTGCCGTGCGGAAAATCCTAATGTAGTTTCGACTTATAAAGCCTATCATAAGAAAGGGTTTGATGTTTTGGGTATTTCGCTCGATGATAAAAAAGACCCTTGGGAGAAAGCGATCCAAAAAGACGGACTTCTCTGGAGTCAGGTTTCAGATTTGAAAGGCTGGAAAAATGAAGTTGCCCTTTTATACGGTGTTCAGTCAGTTCCTACCAATGTGCTGATCGGGCCCGATGGTAAAATCATAGCAAAAAATCTCAGGGGAGAAGAACTTCAATCCAAAATCAAAGAAATTTTCAGTAAATCATAGCTTCTTTTACTACTTAAGTTAGCAACAATACAATCAAAAAAAATGAAAAAGTATATTTTTGCGGGTTACTGCTCATTGGCGTTCTGCACCCTCTTGTCGGCACAAAAAAAGACGGATAATTTTATAAAGATCAAAGAACTGGGAGGTATAGAGGAATATCTTTATAAGCCAAACGGTATGAATATACTGCTTTTGCAGGACAATGCATCACCAGTGGCAACGGTCCAGATCGTATATCGCGTTGGATCTAAAAATGAAGTTATCGGAAACACCGGATCCACGCATCTTCTGGAGCATTTAATGTTTAAAGGATCTCCAAAATTTAATAAAAATAATGGAAACAGCGTTACAGATGTCCTGCAGAATACAGGCGCTGAAATGAATGCTACTACTTATTACGACCGTACCAACTATTATGAAACACTGCCAAGTGATAAAATAGGGTTGGCACTGGAGATTGAAGCGGACAGAATGCGCAATTGTTCCCTTTTAAAAGAGGACAAAGAGGCTGAAATGACCGTGGTGCGTAACGAATTTGAGCAAGGGGAGAATGATCCAAATGCTTTGTTATATAAAGAAATATGGGCAACTGCCTATATGGCACACCCTTACCACCATACTACAATTGGCTGGAAATCAGATATAGAAAAAGCCCCAATTGAAGTACTGCGCAATTTTTATAATACCTATTACTGGCCCGATAATGCTACTTTAACCATTATTGGCGATTTTAAAAAGGAAAATGTTTTTGCACTGATCGAAACTTATTTTGGAAAAATTACAAAAGCGCCCAATGTAATGCCGGAACCTTATACAGAAGAACCGCAGCAATACGGTCCGCGTAAGATCACAATTAAAAAACCAGGGGAAATGGGTGTTGTATTTAAAGCCTATAAAATCCCGGGAGCTTTGCACCAGGATCTGCCTGCTTTAACTATCCTGTCCCAAATCATGGGATCCGGGGCCTCAGCTGTTCTTAATAAAACTTTTGTGGATACCCAGATGGGAATTTATGCCTATGCAAATGCCAGTAATTTGAAAGAAGTCGGGCTTTTTACAGTTGGTGTTGGATTTTCAACCTCATCAAAACCTGAGGATATCGACGCTAAAATAAGCGAAGTTATTGCTAAAATTCAAAAAGACGGTGTCACGCAAGAGGAAGTAGACCGTGTGGTGGCTCAAATCAGCGCACAGACTATTTTAAGCCGTGACGGATCCGGGGTTATCGCATCGGGACTGACCGAGGCCATTGCAGCAGGAGACTGGACCGATTTTTTTACCGGTGTTGAAAAACTTAAAAAGGTAACACCTGGGGATGTGCTGCGTGTCGCTCAAAAATATTTAGTAGAAGACCAAAGTACAACAGGATATTTCATTCCAAAGCAGTCCGGTGCACAGGAGCAGACGCAACCTGGGGCCAATAACTTTATGCCAGAAAACGGGCCTTATTATTTCAGGGATCCAAAATATAACCACATAGAAAAATCAGCCCAAATTACAACTGTTTCAAATACTGCAATTGTAAAAACACCTGATATGCCCGCCGATATTTCCACGGATAAAAGTGCATCGGTTTATAAAAGAGAGAAAGTCGCCGGAATTGATGTGGTTTCGGTAAAAACATCGGCTAAGGATTTTGTAACTGTTGCAGGAAGTATTTCGCTTGGAAACTTTACAAATGAGAACAAAAATTCAATGATTTCTTCTTTAACAGCATCCATGCTTTCTAAAGGGACTACGCGTAATGATAAATTTAAGTTTTCTGAAAAACTTCAAAAATTAGGCGTAACGATTAATGTGAGTGCCACTACAGCTAAGATAAATATTGGTTTTAAATGCCTGAAAAAAGATTTAGACCAGGTTATTGTCCTGTTGGCTGAGGAATTGCGTTACCCTTTATTTGACGCCAAGGAACTGGAAAATCTCAAACAGCAGTTTATCGGAGGGATTCAGCAGAGTTTAAACGATCCGGCTGAAAAAGGAAACATTGCCCTGACGCAGGCTATTTACCCAAAGGGAAATCCAAATTACAGCTTAACTTTAGAAGAGGAACTGGCCAATGTAAAAAGTGTATCTCTGGAAGATATAAAAGCGTTTCATGCCAAATATTTTGGTCCTTCATCCATGCATTTAGTTATTGTCGGGGACACCGATGGGGCAAATTTAAATTCATCTTTAAAAAAATCATTTGCTAACTGGAAAGGCGGTGTTACGGAGAGTCTGAAGTTTGGAGAGGTCACAAAAGGGGCTTCTCAAACAACAGTTATTACCATTGCCGAAAAACCAAGCGCTGAATTATTCATGGGGCAGTATACCGGACTTAAGAGAGCCGATGCGGATTATATTCCGTTTTTCATAGCCAATTATACCCTGGGAGGTGGTTTTGCAGGCCGTTTAATGCAGACTGTTCGTGATAATGACGGGCTAACCTATGGAATTAATTCACTGATAGGGGGAAATATAACCACAGGAGGGTATTGGTACATCAACGCTTCTTTTAATCCTTCTTTATTTCAAAAAGGCCTGGATGCTACTATAGTTCAGGTTAGCAAATGGGTCAAAGAAGGTATTACGGCCAAGGAGCTTGAAAACAAGAAAACCAATCTAATTGGAAGTTTTAAAGTAGGGATGGCCACAACAGAGGGGATTTCCAGAACAATTTTGAATTTTGTGGAAAGAGGCCTGGAGCCTGATTATATCGAGCAATATCCCAAAGACATCGATAAGGTGACCTTGGAGCAAGTCAATGCTGCCATTAAAAAATACATCCAATTAGACAAAATGATTACCATCAAGTCAGGATCTCTGGATCAGAATGGTAATCCTTTACAATAATTTTAATAGTAGTCTTTCATAATTTCATTTTAGAATCTGAATTAGTAAGCCATTTTCTATGGAAGACAAAACAAGAGCTGTTTTGCCGACAGCTCTTTTAAAAAATATTACTGATGTCTTTTGGCCCTAGTAACAATCTATAGTCTGTTAAAAATTAATAAGGGATAGAATCTAAATTTATATAAATATGAAAAAAGTAGCATTGCTATTGGGTCTTGTATGCTCTTTGACAGCCTGCCAAACTGATGCTGATAAGAATTATGCAATATTGTCGGGAACCCTGAACCATCAGAGTTCAGATTCTCTGATGATTATCTCACAGAGTAAAATTATAAAAACCATTACCGTTGCCGATGACGGAACTTTCTCTGATAGTGTTAAAGTAAAAACCGGCAATTATAATCTTTCCGACGGATCGCAGCATGCACTCATTTATCTTAAAAATGGATATGATTTGAAAATTGGTGCCGATGCGGCAAATTTTAACCAGAGTATTTGTTTTGGCGGAACTGGAGCCAGGATCAATACTTATGAGAGAATGAAGGAGTTCCTGGCAGAAAAGATATTTGATTATGTGTCAGGAACCTTAATGTTTGTTTATAATCTGTTCTAAATAAGATGTTACATGGGCAGGTCTTCTGAAAAAGAAAGCACCAAAAATAGTAAAATAGTATGAAAATTATTTCAAGTTTAAAAAAAGTCATAAAAAAGGATCATAAAACCGAGGAGGAATCCTCGAGATTAGAATCTTATTTTTCTGTTTTCCGAGAAAATACTATTGGAATTAACATGACCTTTGATTCTCCTTATGGGAAAAAACAAATTGTTTATGCCGACTGGACAGCCAGTGGAAGATTGTATGGTCCCATCGAAACCAAAATGCGTTATGAACTTGGTCCCTTTGTGGCCAATACGCATACGGAAACTTCCATAACCGGTTCGGTTATGACCCATGCCTATCACGATGCACGCGAGATGATTAAAAAGCATGTTAATGCCGATGCTAATGATGTTTTGATTGTCGAGGGATCCGGTATGACCGGAGTGATCAATAAATTTCAGCGTATTTTAGGGTTAAAGGTCAGTGAGAATTTAAGGCCTTATACCCAAATTCCGGACGCACTGCGCCCGATTGTCTTTATAACGCACATGGAGCATCATTCTAACCAGACCTCGTGGCTGGAGACCATTGCGGAGGTTAAAATAATCCCGTGCGACAAGCAGGGCCTGGTTTGTTATAAAAGTTTTGAAAAATTGTTAATTCAACACAAGGACACCCCCATAAAAATAGCATCAGTAACGGCTTGTTCCAACGTTACTGGTATTCAGACTGATTATCATCGTATAGCCAGAATGATTCATGGATATGGGGGACTTTGTTTTGTTGATTTTGCCTGCTCAGCCCCTTATGTGCAAATCGATATGCACCCGGGGGATCATGATGCCTATCTGGACGCCATATTTTTTTCTCCTCATAAATTTTTAGGTGGCCCGGGGTCATCAGGGGTATTAATTTTTAATAAAAAACTATACAAAAATATTGTTCCGGATCATCCTGGAGGAGGCACTGTATCCTATACCAATCCGTGGGGGAACCATGATTATATTGATGATGTGGAAGTTCGCGAAGACGGAGGTACTCCCGGTTTTCTGCAGACCATCAGAATTGCCATGGCGGTAAAATTGAAAGAGAAGATGGGCGTTGCCAATATCTTGGAACGGGAGCATGAACTGATGGCTATTGTTTTTGATAAACTCTCCAATGTGGATAATATCGTTATCCTCGCTGGCCAGCATACTGACAGACTTGGTATTTTGTCATTTTACATTACCGATGTGCATTTTAATCTAATTGTAAAATTATTAAATGACCGGTATGGTATCCAGACCAGGGGCGGGTGCTCGTGCGCGGGTACCTATGGGCATTTTTTATTAAATGTGGATCAGCAGAGATCCACAGCAATTAAAAACAAGATACAGGAAGGCTCTATGATAGACAGGCCGGGATGGATCCGCATGTCGATTCATCCCACACTCACAGATGCTGAAATCAATTTTATATGTGACTCGATTATAGAGGTTTCCCAAAACTGCCATCAATGGTCCAATGACTATTATTATGAACCATCTGCAAATGAATATATTCATAAAGGGCGCCAAAGCATGACAGCTGAGATTACGAAAGACTTTTTTAGCCTCTAAAACACGCACAGCAATAAAGCAATTATCAAAAAATATGATGGCAAATACAACAGAAAAAATTAAATGCTTAATTATAGGCTCTGGCCCTGCAGGTTATACCGCGGCCATATACGCAGCCAGGGCAAATATGAATCCGGTATTGTACCAAGGGATGCAGCCTGGGGGACAACTCACAACCACAAACGAAGTGGAGAATTTTCCCGGTTATGTCGATGGAGTTACAGGACCTGAAATGATGATACAATTACAGGAACAGGCAAAACGCTTTGGTTCCGATATCCGGGACGGGTGGGCTACGAAAGTTGACTTTTCAGGCAGTATCCATAAAGTTTGGATTAACGATAGCATCGAATTGCACTGTGAAACGGTTATTATCTCTACAGGAGCTTCGGCTAAATATTTGGGACTGCCCTCAGAGCAGCATTACCTGCAGATGGGAGGTGGAGTTTCAGCCTGCGCAGTTTGTGACGGTTTTTTCTACCGCAATCAGGAAGTCGTGATTGTGGGAGCTGGAGATTCTGCCTGCGAAGAGGCGCATTACTTATCCAAACTGTGTAAAAAAGTAACCATGCTTGTGAGAAGTGAAAAATTCAGGGCTTCAAAAATCATGGAAGAACGCGTTCGCAAAACCGAAAATATAGAGATTTTAATGAACCACGATACTGTTGAAGTATTAGGAGATCAGAATGTGGTACATGCCATAAAAGCATTAAATAAAACCACTGCTGAAGTTGTTGAAATTCCTGCAACAGGATTTTTCGTTGCCATTGGCCACAAACCAAATACAGATATATTTGCAGCTTACTTAAATCTAGATCAAACCGGTTATATCATCAACACTCCGGGAACCTCTAAAACGAATGTTGACGGTGTTTTTGTAGCCGGTGATGCCGCAGATCATGTATACCGTCAGGCTATTACCGCTGCAGGCACTGGCTGTATGGCAGCCCTTGATGCAGAGCGCTATCTTGCGGGATTATAAAAAGAATAAAAAACATTAAAGGCAGCCTCTTGGCTGCCTTTAATGTTTGAATTAAAATTAATTTTCAAGTTTTTTATCCTGCAGCTCTTATTTATTATTGTTTTTAAGGAATGTAAAAGGATTAAATGAGATGCCCAGATTAAAATAAAAGGCAGGGTCGGGTTTTGTTTCAAATACGGGATCATTAAAGGAATCTTCTTTTTTGAACAATCTTCCCTGAGGGGTGAATTTCATTCCTGTTTTTCCTGTTATTACAAAATTACCGATTGCATGCTCGTAAACCAGGCCCGAGTTAATATCTACCTGCCTGTACTCATATCTTTGACGGGTACCATCTAAATTATATAGATACATGGACGACATATCAAGCTCCGATCCGAGGGACAGCCTTGCAGTATTAAAGACATATTTGCGCAGGTATACGCTTTTGGGAAGGGTGACATCTGCAATAAGACCGTTGTTGAACTTGTGCTCATAGGTAAAAACGGGAATAATTGGCAGTCCGCTACTGGGGTCGATAGAAAGTGCAAGCCCTACAGCCATTTTTGTTTTCTGATTGGCTTTCAGTAAGATTACCCCGGTTAGCAGACCTTTAATTCTTTCCAGATGCTGGTCACTTCCGTCCACTATTAAGCTCGAACCATAGATGGCTCTTTTGTTGAAAAGGGTAGAAAAATAGGTGAAATTTACCGATGAGAACAGGTGGTGGAAATTTTCATTAAGTGCAGCAGGGCTTCCGGAAAAAGGATTGGTCATGCCGGCATCTGCCTGAGTGTAGCGATATCCCGCGGTGGCTCCCAGGAGCCAGGTCTTTCTTTTAATAAAATTATAGTTGGCGCTGATTTTAAACTGATTAAAGCTGTTGGTTCTACCCTGGGGAAAGGAATTGTTGGGTGTCTTGGAACTAAAACTGTAAGGAGAAACACTTGAATATTCCATATTCAGGGGCCGCACTATGGCAAACTTATCGGCTGCGTAGGCTACCGCGCGCCTTGGTGTACCGGTACTGTCTTTTTTGATTTTTGGAACCGTATCATTGTTTTGGGAAAAACCCTTTGCAGTACAAAATAACAAGACGATGAATAAGACTGTTTTTTTAATTATTTCCATATTTTATTTATAAAGTTTTGATTAATGTCCGTAGAGCATGCGTCAAACATATTGAAATTGAATTTTGGGTTATTGACAAGACAAATGAACAGATAATCGAAAAAGCAATTTTGGTTATTATACCAACTGACTTATATTTTATACTAAATTCCCTTTTTCGAAGCTTTTGGTATGAAACAGCACCCCATTGGTATAATTTTTAAATTTTATAACAGACTTAACCCTAACTTTGTTAGTGATTAATCAAGTGAAAGCGGTTATGCAATACGATTCATTAGAAGTGCAGGATACGAAGGTTATCAGGTTTATAACAGAAGACAAATACAGGTTGCTGCGCCATGTTACACTCCTTGTGGGGCTCTTTGGTGTCCTTCTGTATTCAAAAGACATTATAGAATACCATGGTGCTGTCAGATACCTGAAGTTTTTCTTTATCTATATCCCCGTCGTAGCGATATTGTATACCAATATGTATATCCTGGTGCCGCTGCTTTTTTTTAAAGGCCGGTATCTGGTTTATCTTATAGTTCTTTTTGTACTGACATTCATCACCCTGATGCTTATGACAATGGCCACGGTAAGATTTTTCCCGGGATCCATGAGCGATGAAAGCCCTAAGCTTTTAAGAGGCGTTATAATTATGGCCTCGGTTATACTGGTCACCACGATGATTAAGCTTTTCCAGAGGTGGATGCGTGACAGCCAGAAGATCATTGAACTCAACAGTATCAGGATGCAAATGGAACTCAACGAGCTTAAAAACTAGATTAATCCTCATTTCCTTTTCAATATGCTCAATAGCATAAAATCACTGGTCAGAACAGATTCGGAAAAGGCCACTCAGGTAATCATGAAATTATCCGAGCTTCTGCGCTACCAGCTCTATGAGAGCAACGATCAAAAAGCACTGCTTAAATCAGAAATCAACTTTTTGTCTAATTTTCTGGACCTGGAAACACTTAGAAGAGATAATTTTTCCACTGACATAAAACTCAATGCCCATGGCCGCAGCATCAACAGCATTTTTCTGCCGCCCAATTTATTTACCACCTTTGTTGAGAATGCCGTCAAACACAGCGTTGATACAATTTCCGGGGCTTCCTTTGTGCGTGTAGAGATTGAAGTAAATGCAGACAGGCTTTATTTTGTCTGTGTTAATTCCAAAGACCCTAATTACAGGCCTTCCAAAATGTTTAAGAGCAACGGGCTTGGTCTTGCCAATATCACAAGACGCCTTGAGCTTTTATACGGACATAGCCATCTTCTGGAAATCGAATCTGCAGTGAACAAATATGAAGTAAAACTAACAATCCCGTTATGAATTGTATTATCGTAGACGACGAGCCCCTGGCAAGACAGGAAATGCAGGCCCTTATTAAAGATGTGTCGGACCTTGAAATCGCAGGACAATTCTCCAATGCTGCTATTGCAATGGATTTTCTAAAGGAAAATAAGGTTGACCTTGTATTTCTGGATATTGAAATGCCTATGACCACCGGCCTGGAATTTGCCGCACATATTCCCGGGCAGACACTGGTGATTTTCACCACGGCCTACCCGCAGTATGCCCTGAAGAGTTATGAGCTTGATGCTATTGATTATATTTTGAAGCCCGTTGAAAAAAAACGACTGGAAAAAGCCATAGCCAAGGCAAAGTTATACCAAAAGCTTTTATCCGATGATACCCAAAAGGCAACACTTGAGGGGCATACAGCTGATTTCTTGATCGTAAAGGCTGAGCGAAGGTTTTTCAGGATTTTCTTTGCTGATATCCGTTTTATAGAAGGCCTCAAAGACTATGTGGTGATCCATATGGAAAACCAGAAAGTGATCACCGCCATGAACCTGAAGACCATTCATAATAAGATTCCCCAGCAGCAATTCTTAAGGGTGAGCAAATCTTATGTGGTGAACTTAAAACTGATCAATTCATTTGATCATCATAATATTTACCTGGCAGATCAGGAAATTCCTTTAGGTGAAGTCTATAAAAAAGACTTCTTCAGGATTTATCTGGGAGGTGCCATTAATTTGGATTCTTAAATTAGTAACGGTTAAATTAGTGTAAAATCGTATTCCTAATGTTGTTCGATGGATATAAACCAGTAATACCAGCATCCGTTTAGGGAAACTGATATTCTGGTTTGACACTTGCAATACAACTGCAGTACTTTTTATGTACTACCTAGGGCGTTCACCTAATTAATTGGTCTTTTTTTTCTTTGAAAATCGGGCGAGCATATTATCGATGATCAGATACATGCTTGGAACGACAAAAAGTGTCAGGATCATTGAGCTACTCAGTCCCCCTATAATGACCCATGCCATTCCGTTCTTGATCTCAGAAGCGGCACCGCCTGCAATAGCAATGGGCAGCATTCCGAAAATCATAGCTAAAGTAGTCATTAATATCGGGCGCAGACGCTCTTTTCCAGCCTCTACAAGTGCTTCCCTGACCTTATATCCCTTCTCTTTAAGATGGTTGGTAAAATCGACAATCAGAATAGCATTCTTGGAGACAAGTCCCAGAAGCATTATCATTCCGATGATGGTAAATATATTTAGGGTTTCCATAGTAAGGGCAAGGGCTAAAAAAGCACCTACAAGAGCGACCGGTATGGAAAACAAAACTACAAACGGATATACTGCATTCTCATATAGTGCCACCATAATGAGATAAACCAACAGTATAGCTGTTAGTAAGGCTAAGCCCAGGCTTCCAAAGGCATCACTCTGGCTTTTGGAGTCACCAAGGAATTCAACGCTGACCCCCTGAGGGATTTTTAAGGACTGGATTTTCGCCTTTATCTCATCGCTAACAGTTCCGGTGGGCCTTCCCATTACGTTCGCCTGTACAGTTATAGAGCCCATGCGGTCAATACGCTGCAGGGTCGTCTCACCGAGAGATTCACCTACCTGTGCAAACTGATTTAGAACAATTGTCTGTCCCTGCGCATTAATAAAGGGAAGATTCCTGATGCTGCCCATATCGGAACGGTTAAATTTGTCCAGACGAACCATGATATCATACTCATTTCCGTCCTGTTTGAACTGGCTCTTATTACTGCCGCTAAAGGAATTCTGCAGCGCAGCGCCTACTGATTGGGCATTAATTCCCATAAAGCTCATTTTTTCCTTGTTGAGCCTGATTTCGACCTCAGGTTTTCTATCCTTAACCGATAACTTTACAAACTGAGTTCCGGGCACCTGGGTTATTATTTTTTGGTATGCCTCTGCAACGGTTCGCACCTGATTCAGGTCAACTCCCTTAATGGCAATCTGAATGGGTGCCTTGCTGACATTTCCGGTAATGGATGTGGAGGAGAGTGTAAACTTCGCCCCTGTAATTATACCGCTGAGTTTTTGCTGTAGGTAACTGCCGTATTGCTCTGCGCTCATACTGCGCTTGTTTTTATCGACAAGAGAAATTGAAAGCTCTGCAAGGTTGTTATTGCTTCCCGTTCCCGAGATACTTCCGTTGACAAAACCAGCGCTAGAGAATACCTTTTCGACTTCCGGCTGCTCAAGGATAATTTTCTCTGCCTGCTGCATGAGCATGTTGGTTTTGTAAATTGTAGCTGTCGGTTCCAGTTCCATGTTCAGTATCAGGTCCCCCTGATCTGCTTTGGGTATAAAGGCAGCTCCTATAAAGCCCATTGGCACCAGGGCAATTGAGGCTATTATCAAAAGTATGGTGCCCGATAAAAGCCATCTTTTTTTACTTAGTACTTTTTCAAGCAGCTGTGCATAATCTTCCTTGAGGGTATCAATAAACCTTTCAAAGGAGAGGTTGATCCTGCCCCAGAGCGTATCAGGGCTTAAATGTTCCAATTTTCCAAAGCGGCTCACCAAAAGCGGGGTTATGGTAAAAGAAACAAAAAGACTCATGAGTGTGGAAATGACCACAACCATTGAAAATTCGCGCAGTATCGAACCAATCATCCCCCCGGCCAGTGCAAGGGGAAGGAATACCACCACATCGACAAGGGTAATGGAAAGGGCAGTAAATCCAATCTCATTTCGCCCTTCCAAGGCTGCTTTTCGTTTGTCGGAACCCATTTCCATATGGCGGTATATGTTTTCCAGTACTACAATGGAGTCGTCCACCAGAATACCCACTACCAGGGATAGCGCCATAAGTGTCATTAGGTTGAGTGAAAAATCCAAAAGATACATGGCAATAAAGGTGGGTATAATCGAGGCAGGAAGTGCGATGAGTATGAAAATAGAACTTCTCACCGAGTGCAGAAATGCGAGCATTACAATTCCTACGATACATACAGCGAGCATAAGGTCAAACATAACGGCATCTGCTGCATGAAGTGTATAGATACTCTGGTCTGTGGATATATTGAATTTTAACTGCTTTGCTTTATATTGGTTTTGCAGGTTTTCAATTATTTTTTTTACCTCACGGCTCACCTCTACGGCATTGGCATCATTCTGTTTGATGATCTGAATACCTATTGAGGGAATACCGTTACTGTGATTCACGGCTGTGGGTTTTGCTGCTGCATCAATTACTTCGGCAACATCCTTCAGGTAAACGGCACCCTGCGCAGGGTGATTAAGCACGATGAGATTTCGTAGTTGATCAAGTGATTTAATATTAGCATCATAAGAGATGGAAAGCTGCTGGTTTTTTGTTTCAATGCTTCCCGCAGGAAAAGAAATGTTACTGTTGTTTACTGCCTGGGTAATTTGTGTAATCGACAATCCGTAAAACAATAGTTTTTCCTGGTTAATATTTACCTGGATCTCGCGTTTGTCTCCGCCTATGATATTCACCTGTCCCACACCGGCTGTATTTTGCAGTATAGGTTTAATCTGTTTGTCGATAAGGTCGTAGAGTTTCTCCGGGGACATTGCTGCAGTTACGCTTGACTTGATCACGGGAGTTTCCTCGAGATTAACTTTATTGACAAGCGGCCGCTGGGCATCGTCAGGTAGTGTATTTATGGCCTGGTCAGCCTTGCGCTGCACATCGCGTTCGGCCTTGTCAATATCGGTACCGCTTTTGAAGGATATAGTGATAATGGAAAGACTTTCCTGAGAAGTGGAGTTGATTTGATCGAGCCGCTCTACAGAGGAGAATGCATCTTCGAGTTTTTTTGTTACTGTTGTCTGCACTTCGGCCGCAGAGGCACCCGGATATATAGTGCTTATAGTAACGGTAGGCACTTCAATTTTTGGAAGCAGATTGTAGTTCAGGCTCAGATAAGACTGTAGGCCAAAGAGTACCAGTACTGTAAATATTACAATAAGCAGTAAGGGCCTTTTTATAGCAATTTCGGTTATTGACATCTGGATTCTCTTTATTTAGAAATTTTAATTAATGTGCCGTTTTGAAGATTAATTTGTCCCGAGGTAATAACCTGATCCCCTTTAGCAAGACCAGTAATAACCTGTACAGTACTGCCGTATTCTTCCCCGGTTTTGATACTTCGAAGAATGGCTTTACCGTTTTGAGATACGTAAACCGATGCATCCTGCATACTGGCAAGGAGAGCCTGACGAGGCAGGGTAAGGATTTTTTGTTTTGTTTTTACCGAAAAGTCCGCAGTGACAAAAGTGCCCGAACGAAGTGGGGAATGCGGATCATTGACCCCTGTAATCTCTACCTTGTAATTATAGGTTTCATTTGCCTGGGGGCTGATAAAGGTAACTTTTCCAAAAAATGATTTATCGGGGTAGATATCGGTTGTGAGTTTGATCTGCTGCCCTGTACTGATTTTATATACTTCTGATTCTGTAAGATAAACGGCCACTTTTACAGAGGAAAGATTGACAATCGATGCAATTTCCGCTCCTGTGCTTACAAACATTCCCTCTTCTACGGATTTTAAACCGATAATACCGTTAGTCGGGGCTTTAATGGTGGCATCTGCAATCTGCTGGCGCAACTGCTCTGAGCGGCTGGCTGCGTCATTATAGTTTTGACGGATTTCGTTGACTTTTTCCTGTGTAGCGGCATTACCCTGCAGGAGTTCCGTATAGGTTTTGAGGTCGCCTTTGAGTTTGGAGACATTGGACTGGGATTTCTGAAGATCAATCTGCAGCAGACGCGTATCAATAATGCCGAGAATTTGTCCTTTGCTGACCTTATCTCCGGGGTTAAAGAGCAGACGCTTTACAATTCCGCTGTTTGCCGAGAGTACTTTTGCCTCTTGAAACGGGGCGAGCATTCCTGTTTTTTTGAGTTTATTTTCCAATAGTTCTTCTTTAACCGGAGCTATAGTTACAGGGATGTGCAAATTTTCGCTCTCTGAGGGCCTGTTTCTCAGGTTAATTTGTTTTTTGTTACTTAAGAGTTTATAGACAATAAAGACCGCTGTGAGAAGAATCAGGATGAGTATAATTTTTTTTTTCATCGTTTTTTAGAGTGAATTATAAAAAGTTTTGAGTGTACCGGCTGCTTTTTCCAGATCAATGCGGGCCTGATAATAACTGTATAGAGAACTGAGGTAATTTTTTTGGGCTTCCCGCAGTGAGTTCTGGGTATTGAGCCAGTCGGTAAGGTCAGTGGTTCCTTTTTGGAACTGAAGGTCCGTTACCTTAAAGACCGATTCTGCCAGTTTTACATTCCGCTGGTCATTTTCCACATTAGCCCTGGCTCTTAAGAGTTTGGTGTGGGAGTTTTCATATTCCACCTGATATTTCCCTTGCGAGAGTTTGAGGTTTTCCTCGGCATTCATGCGGTTGAGCTTAGCCTCATTATACTGCGCGTTACGCTTGTAAAAATCAAGAAAAGGAATACTGAGCTTTAAACCCACAGCCGAATAGGGAAGCAGGTCATCATATGCCCCTTTGAACTGGCCCCCAAAACCAACAGCCCCATAGCGCGCATAACCCGAAAGCTTGGGAAGGGCTCCATATCTGATGCGGTCCTGTTCGATTTGGAGTATGTTGATGTTGAGCTCACTGAGTTTGTAATCGGACCGCTGCTGGGCAGAAAATATCCCCGGGACATCATTAAGGCCTGCCAGATCCTGCAATTCTCCCGATACATTTACTTTAAGTGGCTCACTAATGGGAAACCCCATTTCAAATTTCAGTTCATTCTCTCCCAGCTCTATGTTGCTTTGTGCTACGCGGATCTGTGAGAGTGTATTGTTGTAGTCCACCGTTACCTTGTCCAGATCTTTCTCAAGGGTAACACCTTTGCTGACCTGCAGGGCATAAATCTGCATCTGGCTCTCATAGGTATTTTTATTGTAGTTGAGGATTTCCAGCTGCTGGCTGTAGATGAATATCTGCAGATAGGCCACAGCAATATTATAAATGATGGTTTCCTGACCGATCTGAGTGTTGACATCCGCCTCCATTTTGTGGTATTTACTGGCTTTGATACCAGTGAGAATGGACTGGTCATAGATGACCTGATCGAGTTGTGCAACGGAATTGGAATTAAATTTCTGAGTGAGCGATACCCGCATTTCATCAGGTCCGAAAATCCCGGCAGGAATTACGTTTTGCTGCAGTTTAAGGTTATTGTCCAGTGAAGAGGTAAGACTCACACGGGGAAGATAATCGGCAAGCACCTGTTTGGCCCTGGCATCAGCAGCCAGCTTCTGGTTGGCATAAATGGTGTTGTTCCCGTTGTTTTTCAGCCCATAGGCGATACACTCCTTAAGCTTCCAGTTCTCCTGCGCCTGCGCCTGGAATATAAAGCTGAGCAGCAGTGTGGTAATTATATTTTTAGACATAAAATAGTAGTGGCTTATGATCTTTGCAGAAAGATCTTTTTATTTAACGCATCTAAGGTAACAGGTGGGTCCACTGTGCTTTTTTTTATTATACAAACCCTGCCCAATATTATACAAAAAGGGTTATCAGCACTTTTTTTTAGTAAAGGGCTGGATTCTCAAGGCAGTAGCATGCGCCCTGAGTATACTGTATGAAAAAGAAATAAGGAAAGCTCCAATCTTTATGCATCGGGCCTGCTTATACAACAGGCAAAATTTTGTTAAATCTCGGGATCCCTATTGGTATTTTAGACCAAGTGCCCTTCTGTCTCGACCAAAAAATCCTTCGAAAGCTTTGATATAGTTTTTGGGAGGCTTTGTATAGAAGTCATTTTAAAGGGGGCATGAAATTCTAACTTTGTAAAAAAATCAAAAGAAAAAAAATAGTAATGAATAATTCTCCCATAAAGGCGGCTGTAATGAGTTTTCTCATTATATTTTCCACTAAATGTCATGCTTATGTTTATGGCGAGCACAAAAGGATTGGAGACAGGGCTTTTGCAATGTTCTTTACTAAAAGCAAACGAGCAAAGAGTACTTTCTTTTTTTCGTCACTGGGGGTTGATTCCGCCCATGAAGCACTTTCTTTTTTATCAAAAGGATCATCATACCCTGTGACCTACGGAGTGCTTGGGGGGCTGTCAGGAGACCATGTGGAGGATCCCTTGTCACTCTCTGAAGAACTGCTGGATCAAAACTCCAAACTACAGTCAATATTCAGCCTTCATGAAGAGTATCTTGCCAATGGCTTTATTGCCGCTCCTGATAAGAAACTGGCAAAAATAGATTTTCGCTATGTCACCCTTGCTCTTACCAACAAATCGCATTTTTATATGTATGGAAAGGATCTTGAATATCACCTGAAAAGCTTCGATTCCGATATGGTACAAAAAGGGCTCAGTGCGGATACTGAGGAGGCTAAGGCAGTATTTTCAAAATTAAACAGTACCAATTCTGTATTAATGTACACTACGGTGCACCAAATGGCTATAACCCTGGCCGATCAGGCAGGTAAAATCTATGCCAGTGATCCTGCAAAAGCAAAAGAGCTGATTTGTAAGGCAATACTATTTAATGGTTTTGCAGATCATTTTCTCGAAGATATGTTCTCATCGGGGCATATGGTGATCAACCGCAGTATTTTTTCTTCCTTTACCAATACGAAGGCCCTGCATGATTTTTATTCAGAACAGGGAACTCCGGTTATAAGAAAAGATGGTGTGGAGTGGAAGGCATACGGAGACGGTTTCCTTTACAAAGGGGGTGAGGATAAAGTTATTGAGGCTGTAGAGAATTCTCTTGAAGAGGTCCTTATTGCCTTTGATAAGGGAGCGGCCTGCTTAGGAACTGCGCAGCAGAGTAAGATACTGGATTTAATACCGCTGCCCTACAATCGACATCTTAATGATTCTTTTCCAACAGAGCGTATAACGATGCAGGGGCTCGGCACAAGGGGTATGCCCGAGCAGCGTAATTTCATCAGAAGCCGTATTGCCAATTCAATAGAGTTTGGACGCAGCACCCCTCTTTTAAGCCAAAATTATCTGCAGGGTTACGAAGTCCGGTTAAACTTTGGGTATTTTGCCGGAAAGTATTCCTATAACAAGGAGGGAGAAAAAAAAGGAAAGCTGGATTCCTGGTATGGCTATACGCTCAGCTACGGATGGGGAAAGATTGGTACTATTAGTTCATCAGGTTCGTTGAGTCCCTTGGGTTCATACGATGAGATGAAAGTTATCAAAGGCGGACTTCGCAGCAACTTTGATGTATGGATAAGCGATAATAGGTTTATTGGGGTTAACAGTTATCTCGAAACAGGACTGCTGTTTTCAAAGGGAAGGGCAAATCCGGTTTTTGTCCCCTCGGTAGGGATACAGTTGGCGTCTTTACTAAAACTAAATTACTATGATATGCCTGCGGCAGTCCGTATTCCGCTGCAGCTCATTCTTCCTTTGCAGTTTAGGGTAGGGACACTGTTTTCAAACGGATACAAACCCAGCTCGTTTCATAGTATCGATCTGACTATCGCTTTTTAAATAATCTTAAATATAATTTTTAGCATATGAAATTAGCCGAGATACTAATTGCTTTCTATACGGGAGTTTTTTTGAGCCTGATGGTAGGTCCGGTTTTATTAATGCTCATTCAGACCAGTGCTACAAAAGGGGTAAGGGCGGCCATTGCATTTAATATTGGCGCCTGCACGGCTGATATTATTTTTATCATCATATCGGTCTGTTTCAGTTACAAATTTCTGCAGACCATTAAAAATGAGCCGAAACTTTATATAGCAGGGGGCGCTGTGATGGCTCTTTACGGTGTTTTTTCCTTTATTACAGCTGCAAAGGGCTCACAGGATGGCACGAGTATGGATTTAGGCAGAAAAAATATTGCCGCTCTCTTTACGAAAGGTTTTTTGATCAATATTGTAAATGTTGGTGTTTTCGGCTTCTGGCTGATGGTGGTGCTTCTTGTTGGTCCCAAGATGGATATGGATAAAGGGAAAATATTTTATTTTTTTATAATTGTATTTGCAAGCTACATGCTTGCCGATCTGCCGAAAATACTACTGGCAAAAAAACTAAAAAGCAGGCTTACCACCGGGCGTATCATAGTAATGAAAAAAATAACCGGGCTTTTCCTTTTTGTTTTTGGAACCGCGCTTATTGTTCAGACCTGGTTTCCTAGTGATCACACATTGGTGCGCAGTGTACTGTTACAAATCGGACTGGGTTAGAAAATACAATTCAAAAAGCACCAAATTTAGCTTACTGCAACTAATTAAAAGCTATCGAAAAGCAGCATTGGAATTAAATAAACAATTATCACAAAATAGGCTACTATTTTTTTACCATAAATTTTAATAGGTCGTCTTTCATCATTTTTATTTTAGAAGTAGAATTAGTTATTATTTTTCATGAAAGACCTAAAAGAGCTGTTTGCCAACAGCTCTTTTTTTTTAGAAAAGTCAGTATTGGATTTCAATTTACACCAAGGCTAAAACCTGCAGACTGTGAATGGTTACCGTATGTGTAAGTGTTTCATAATTAATGAGCTAAATATTTGCTGAACTGTGACAAAACACACAGAAACTGTGCCGGGTATATTTTACATTCGCTGAGTAAATTACCCTTTTGGCAAAGTTATTTTAAATGTTGGGATCTATAAAAACAGCATTTGGTATTAGTTGTAACTATAGCAGCAGTGCTGCTGTAAAACGTTTTGGACTAAGGGTCAAATTCTATTAACGAAATAAAAAATAATCTTGAATACAATAGTGATACAATCCTCTGAAGTTATTAGTTCCCCTGCTGCAGAATTGTTTAAACATGTACTGGAGAGAGACCTTTTAACAGCTTTTGATAATATTCCCTTTGTTGCTGATTTTGCCCCGATTGGTTCGCTGGACACAGAGCGCAATCCGGGAAGTCAGCGAATTATTTTTTTTGAGGACAGCAATTCTGCCCGGCAGATTTTCTTGACCTTTATTACCGATTGGTCCTTCTCAGTGCGGATTGATAATTTTTCCTCTATATGGTTAACTCCACTGAGATGGGTAGAATATCAGTTTGTCTTTTTTGACAGCGCAGAGGAAAGCTGTACAGTTTCGGCAACCTATCAATTCAAAATGCGTTCAAAGGTTGAGATGTTTTTATTTCGGGTACTGGCGCGAAATTTTATGCAGAAGCGTTTTGATTTATTTTTAAAAAGAATGTCCCAGAGCATTGGTCAATATAGGATTGAGCGGGATTGGAGTTATTAAAATAATGGTTTTATAGTTTTTACATTTCTAAATATGGGCAGGGAGGATTCTTACTTTATTTATAATTCACACGATCGGGGAGTGAGCCCTGAAAGAACTGGATTTAAAGTTTTAAGAGTAGACGATCTAAAGCAGGCCTGTTATTTAAAATGAAATATTTTTTTGTTTATGGATATTTAACTTAATTTTTTACAATGAAAATAATTTCTAAGTTACTAGTTGCAAATAGAGGAGAGATTGCAATACGTATTTTCCGCGCCGCTGCGGAATTAAAAATTAAAACTGTTGGAGTGTATACCTATGAAGACCGGTATTCACTGCACAGGTACAAAGCCGATGAGGCTTATCAGATAGGTAAGGACACAGATCCTTTAAAGCCCTATCTCGATATTGATGAAATTATTAAAACAGCCAAAGCCCAGGGAGTGGATGCTATTCATCCCGGTTATGGTTTTTTATCTGAAAATGTACTCTTTGCGGCTAAATGTGCCCAGAACGGTATTTTATGGATTGGGCCGGATGCTGAAATTATGCAGCAGTTAGGTGATAAGGTTGCGGCCAAAAAGATTGCCCTTGCCGCAAATGTTCCTTTAATTCAGGATAGTAAAATCGATCTTTCTTCGTTTGTTATCGCCCAAGAGGAGGCCAATCGTATCGGTTATCCCCTGATGCTTAA
This sequence comes from Flavobacterium sp. FlaQc-48, assembly GCF_044007335.1. Taxonomy (NCBI): domain Bacteria; kingdom Pseudomonadati; phylum Bacteroidota; class Flavobacteriia; order Flavobacteriales; family Flavobacteriaceae; genus Flavobacterium; species Flavobacterium sp. FlaQc-48. The sequence continues at coordinate 188,972 of NZ_JBIPCR010000002.1, forward strand.
AGCGGCTGCTGGCGGAGGAGGCCGCGGAATGCGTGTGGTTCGAAAAGCCACGGATCTGGAGGCCTTGTTTAACGATGCCAAAAGAGAAGCCAAAACAGCCTTTGGAGACGATACGATATTTATTGAAAAATTCATAGAAAGCCCCAAACATATTGAAGTACAGATATTAGGGGACAAGCATGGTAATATTGTGCACTTATTTGAGCGCGACTGCAGTGTGCAGAGGCGATTTCAAAAAGTAGTGGAAATAGCTCCGGCGCCTAATTTAAGACAGGAAACCAGAGATAAATTATATGAGTATGCCCTGAGTATTGCCAGAAAAGTAAATTACAATAATGCGGGAACCGTTGAGTTTTTAGTCGATGCGCAGGAAAATATTTATTTCATAGAGGTCAATCCCCGAATTCAGGTGGAACATACCATTACTGAGGAGGTAACGGGAATTGATATTGTCAGAAGTCAGATCCTTATTGCCTGCGGGCACAAGCTCTCAAGTCCCGGGATTTATATCAAGAGCCAGGAAAGTTTAAAGTGCAGCGGTTTTGCCATTCAGTGCCGAATCACCACCGAAGATCCAGCCAATGATTTTACGCCCGATTACGGGACCATTGTTGCCTATAGAAATGCAGGGGGATATGGAATCAGGATAGACGAGGGAAGTTCGTATTCTGGAGTTAAAATTTCGCCCTTCTTTGACTCGATGCTTGTAAAGATTACGGCCCGGGGAAGAACGCTGGAGGGCACCAGCCAGCGCCTTTTAAGAACCCTTAAAGAATTTACCATTGAAGGGGTGAAGACCAATATTCCCTTTTTGGAAAACCTGATTGTTCATCCTGATTTTCAGTCGGGAAGCATTACCGTGAATTTCATAGGGGATAACCCATCCCTTATGCAGATCAAAAGAAAATCGGATTATGTAACTAAAAGCCTGGCCTATATAGGCAATACGATTGTAAACGGAAATCCGGATGTTAAATTTGTTCTGCCCGAGAAAAAATTTCTGACCCCAAAATTACCCCTGCCCTCGAGTTTGGTTCATGCCGATGGGACCAAACAGCTGCTTGAGACTCTTAAACCCAAAGCTTTTGCGCAGTGGATCACCAATCAAAATCAAATCTTATATACGGACTGTACCATGCGTGATGCGCATCAGTCTTTATTGGCTACCCGTGTGCGTACCATAGATATGCTGCCTTACGCGGAAGCCTTCACCAAAGATTTTCCGCAGATGTTTTCCATGGAAGTCTGGGGCGGGGCTACTTTTGATGTTGCGATGCGTTTTCTAAACGAAAGTCCCTGGGACAGGCTCGAGCAGATGAGAAAAGCAATGCCAAATGTACTGCTTCAAATGCTGCTCAGAGGTTCCAACGGAGTGGGATATACGGCCTATCCGGACAATCTGGTGGAGAAATTCATAGAAGTTTCCGCCCGGAAGGGGATCGATGTTTTCAGGATTTTTGATTCGCTGAACAGTATAGCCAATATGAAAACCAGTATAAACTCAGTGCTCAGAGACACAGACTCTATTGCTGAAGTATGTATGGGGTATTCGGGTGATATACTCAATCCAGAACGCCCTAAGTTTAATCTCAATTATTATTTAGATTTAGCCAAAAGAATTGAAGATACGGGAGCCCATATTTTATGTATTAAAGATATGGCAGGATTATTAAAGCCTTATGCGGCAGAAAAACTAATAACCGAGCTCAAAAAGTCTATTACTATTCCGATTCACCTGCACACCCATGATACGGCAGGTATTCAGTCGGCGACTTATCTCAAGGCCGTAGAGGCGGGAGTGGATATCATTGATGTGGCACTGGCCTCTATGTCGGGACTTACCTCACAGCCTAATTTCAATGTTTTTGCAGAGGCCATAAAAGGCACTTCTCGTGATGCGGGTTTTGATGTTGAAAAATTAAATCAGTACAGCAATTATTGGGAAGATATCAGAGAGTATTATTATCCTTTTGAGTCGGATTTAAAATCCAGCACGGCAGAAGTTTACAAACATGAGATTCCAGGGGGACAGTATTCCAATTTAAAACCTCAGGCTTATTCGCTGGGTCTGGAGAGCAGAATGACCGAAATTAAACAGGCATACGAGGATTCAAACAATCTTTTAGGTGATATTATTAAAGTTACCCCTTCTTCAAAAGTGGTAGGAGATCTGGCTATGTTTATGGTCAGTGGTAATTTAAGCAAAAAGGATGTTTTAGAAAAAGGAGATTCTCTGTCTTTTCCTGATTCTGTCAAAGGAATGCTTAAAGGAGAACTGGGACAGCCTGATGGAGGATGGCCAGAGGGCTTTCAAAAAATGGTGCTTAAAGGAGAAAAACCATTTACAGATCTTCCCAATGCACATTTAACGCCTATTGATTTTGATAAGGAGTTTGAGATTTTTCAGCAGAAGTTCTCTGGCTCCTGCACACTGGCTGATTTTTTGTCGTACAAATTTTATCCGAAAGTTTTTGAAGCATACTTTAAAACCTGTGAGAAATACGGGGACGTAAGTGTTATCCCTTCTACGGTATTTTTCTATGGACTTAAACCCAATGAGGAAGTGATTGTGAATATCTCTCAGGGCAAATCCATTATTGTAAAGTTTCTCTACAAGTCCGAGCCCGACCTTCATGGAATGAGAACGGTTTATTTCAAACTCAACGGCCAGACCAAAGCTATTGAAATCAAAGATGAATCTATAAAAACAGAAGGAGTAAAAAATAGAAAAGCGCTCACTGATGCAGATGTTGGTGCTCCACTGCCGGGACTGTTGAGTAAAATATGGGTAAAGGAAGGGGATGTACTGAAACATGATCAGCCTCTCTTTACCATTGAGGCCATGAAGATGGAAAATACCGTACTTGGAAAAGCAGGGATTATTAAAAAAATCCATCTTGCTGAAAATAATCTAGTGGAGAAAGGAGACCTACTCATAGAGTATGCGGTCAGCTAAAAAAGAATCGTTTTTAAGTAATAAGGCTGGCGTAAGCCAGTTTTTTTTATGCCTAAAATTTTAGAATAAAAGGGATCATTTTTTATGAATTTTGGGAATGCCCCATATGAGGTATTTTTATAAAATAACTATTTAACTATAAAATCTGAATCATAAAGATTCGACCAGATGTTGGTTTCTTCTGTTTTCGCTTTTAAAAAGCCTTAAATACTTTTGTTGTTTCTAAGGCCAATAATGACGCTGTGAAATTAGATTCGGACAATTTAGAAATTAGAATTATTAGTCTATCTGTTAGCATTGTCCCTCATTTCTGGGATATAGAAATAGTATTGAAGAAGATAAAAGAATGATTCAGTATTAAAATAAGAACATAGTATCTGTTCATTTGAAAAAAATAATTTCAGGTCTTATTTAAACGACTTTTTTACATGTGCTTGTATTGGGACATAAAACCAAAGTTATTAAAAAGCAGATTAAATCCTTTAGCTTCTAATCCAGTACTTTAAATAAAAAATCTTCGATAAACTGGCCCGTAAATTCCAGGTTTGTTTTTGAGGTAGCATCTGTAAGTTTAGGCAAATTAGCACTAAAATATTGCTGTTGATGAGAAGTTTCAATCAGGGTAGTGCTTAGTGATCTTGGGTATTTATATTTAGGATTATATTCTGAGATAACTTCTGCTATCTTTCCACATAAGTCTTTATAAGGCTTGAATACCTCATCCTTATTGATTTGGGCAACTTCTTTTACCAGATAAACTTTACTGCTTTCTGCAATAACGATTTGATTAAGCAGCTTTTTATTATAGTCAAATTGAGTAGTGCTTTCTTCGAATTCGTGGGTAAGCAGGCTTATAATTATTTTCAGCTTTTCCTTTTTGTCAGTTACGTTTTCTAACTTAAAAGTTACTAAAAATTCCATGTAAGACCAATACCAGTTTAAGATATAGAGCAAAAGACGGTGCTTATTCTCAAAATACCTGTAAATGCTGGCTTCAGTACTGTTTATTTCTATGGCGAGTTTCTTAAAAGTAAATTGTTCAAAACCAAGTTGACTTATTAAGTCAATTGATTTCTTTACCATTAATTTACCTAATTCACTGCTTTCAGGATTTCGCAGAAATATCTTTTCATTGATATCAAATTTTACTTGAAATTCCATATTAATAATCATTTCAGCAAATGTAATAAACATTTACTGTTTAATAGTAATCATATCTTTAAAAATATTTAACAACTATTTATAATAGTATTACTATTATGAAAAATCGTTTTTACTATTTTTGTATGGCAATTCAAATCCCATTATATGCTGATCAATACTAAAATCCCGGTTTCTTATCTTTTTAATAAGGTAAAGTATGAAATTTTCTACGTATTAATTATTGGCACCTTAGTTCATTATGTTACTACTCAATTTGAAAATATTATTCCGGTGATGCCCATTACAGTACCTGCATTTATCGGAACAGCGATTTCTGTTATTCTTTCATTCAAACTCAGTCAGTCTTACGACCGTTGGTGGGAGGCCCGCAAAATATGGGGAAGTATCGTAAATGACAGCCGTAGTTTTGTATTGCAGCTGCAGTCTTTTGTTGCCAGGGAAAATCAAGATGAAGTTAAAGAAATCGCTTTTAGGCATATTGCATGGTGTTACAGTCTGGGGCAGAGCCTTCGGGGTCTTGATCCTGTTGAAAATTTAACGAATTTGATCTCTAAAGAAGACCTGGAAGAAATAGAAAAACAGAGCAATAAACCTTTAGCATTATTACAGTTAAATACACTTCAGATATTGGAATTAAAAGAAAAAAGAGCAATAAGCATCTTCTCACAAATTCAGATAAATAATACTTTAGTTAATTTTTCAAATGCTATGGGAATGGCTGAGCGCATTAAAAACACCGTTTTTCCTGTAACCTATCGTATATTTTTACACTTTTTTATCTACATTTTTATTGTCACGCTCTCCATTGCATTGCGGGATATAAAAAGCTATTTTGAAATTCCGCTGCTTTTGACGATCTCAACGATGTTTTTTCTTTTAGAAAGATCTGCTACCCACATGCAGGACCCCTTTAGAAACCGTCCTACTGATACTCCTATGACAGCAATAGCAAGAACAATTGAAATCAATATTAAGGAGTTATTAAAAGAATCGGATGTGCCTAAACCGCAACAGCCGGAAAAATTTTATTTATCATAAACATTTAAAACCAATCACAAATGAAAACGTTAACCAAAGAAATGCAGGCCGCAATAACTCCTTCAAAGGCTTTAGAGCTTTTAAAAGAAGGAAACCAGAGATTTGTAAGCAACCTGAAAATAAACCGTAATCTTTTACAACAGGCCAATGAAACTTCAGACGGACAACATCCTTTTGCTGTGATTCTGAGCTGTATTGACAGCAGAACTTCAGCGGAATTAATTTTCGACCAGGGACTTGGCGATATTTTCAGTGTGCGTATCGCCGGAAACATTATCAATGAGGACATCTTAGGCAGCATGGAGTTTGGCTGTAAAGTGGCGGGTTCAAAAATAATCGTGGTATTAGGTCATACAAAATGCGGAGCTGTAAAAGGTGCCTGCGACCACGTTGAAATGGGTAACCTCACAGCGCTGCTGACCAAAATAAGACCGGCAGTTGATGATGAGACACAGACCACAGAAAATCGTAATTCAGGCAATCCTGATTTTGTAGAGAATGTTTCAATCATTAATGTTAAACGTACCGTTAGATCAATAATGGAACGCAGTCCGATATTGAAAGAAATGATAGAAAGTGGAGAAATTGGAATTGTTGGAGGATCACACGACATTACTACAGGTGAAGTGACATTTTTTCCTGAAACTATTAAATTTGGATCGTAAAAAATAAGGACAGCAGCTTCTCTCAATATTGAAAATAAGCAGCGCAAAAAAAAGGGCATTCATCGGAGATTAAAATGACATTTTTTCATAGTGAATAATGAAAAAATGTCAGAATTAACCCCTGGCATATTTTTTGTTTTTTTCCTTGTGCACACCTTTGTGCAAGTTCAAAAATTTATTGTATAACAATTTTAAAAATTACTGTTATGAATCTTATTAAAAGAAACGGAGGCCGCGTGCCGGCTTTCCAACGCTTGTTTTTTGATGATGTTTTTGGCCGCGATCTTTTCAATTGGGAAAACAACAATTTTTCAACCACAAGCACTACACTGCCTTCAGTGAATATTAAGGAAACTGACGAGAATTATGAAGTCGAGGTTGCGGCTCCCGGCATGAGCAAGGATGACTTTAAGGTTACCCTTGATAATGGACAGCTGTTTATTTCTTCGTTTAAGCAGGAACACGTAAATAAAGAGGAAGAAAATTACACCCGCAGAGAGTTCAGTTATCAATCTTTCCAGAGAAGTTTTGTACTTCCTAAAAATGTAGTGGACGAAGATAGAATTCGTGCCCGTTACGAAAATGGAATTTTACTGCTGTCGATTCCAAAACTGGAACAGGCCAGACAAAAGTCCCCAAGGATGATAGAGATTTCTTAAAAACTTTTATCTATTTTTTTATTGAAAGCTGCCCCATAAAGGCAGCTTTCTTGATAATAATTTAAAAATATGCTGTCACAATTATTCTCAGGGATAGCTGTGCTTTCCCTTATTGTCTTATTGTTGATTTTATTGCTTCGGCGTTTAAAGCAGCCTTACTTTATCGCCTACATAGTGGCTGGTGTACTTCTGGGTCCTCAAGTATTTAATATTATTCAAAAACCTGATGTGATATCAGAACTTGGTGAAATAGGGATCATTATTATGATGTTTTCTATAGGAAGTGAAATTGACCTTCGTTATCTCACACGTAATTTTTACAAGCCGCTGTTGATTGCAGTTGTTCAGATTGTGCTTAGTTTTATGTGCATGTATTTTGTAGGATCATATGCGGGATGGGAAATTACAACAATTGTACTGACTGCTTTTATAATCAGCATCAGCAGTTCGGCCATTGTATTTCAGTATCTGGCCAGAACAGGCGAAATTAAAAGTCAGCTCGGCATGATTACCTGCGGTGTTTTATTAATGCAGGATATATTGGTTATACCTATGATGCTGGCATTGAATTTTATGTCAGGTGCTGCTGTATCAGCAACCCAATTGATAAAAGTATGCGCAGGAGGCGTATTAATGATTCTTTTTTTGAAAGGGGCTCTGACGAAGAAACTTTTTAAAATTCCGATGCAGAAAGAGATTACTGCTGACCATGAACTGCAGGTTTTTATCGGCTTTAGTATCTGTTTCACAATGGCCTGGATCAGCGGATGGTTTGGCTTGTCTACTGCTTTTGGTGCTTTTGCCTCAGGTATACTAATCGGGCATGATAAGGCAACGCACTGGCTGGGCAGTTCCCTTATTCCTTTTAGGGTATTTTTTATGGCTTTCTTTTTCTTAGCTGTAGGACTGCAGTTAGATATTAATTTTTTTATTCAAAATGCAGGTACGATTATATTGATTTCATTTTCAGTACTCTTTATAAACAGTCTCATCAATACGATTCTTTTTAAACTGACTAAGAACTCCTGGCGCGACAGTTTATATGCAGGGGCACTCTTATCGCAGATAGGGGAATTCAGCTTTATTTTGATGACCATGGCAGCTTCTTTACAATTAGTAGAAAATTATACGTATCAAATAACACTGGCTGTAATTACTTCAACTATGCTGTTAACTACAATCTGGCTTATGATTATTCAGCAGTTAGTTTACAGGCTAAAATAGAAAGGAAAGATATTCTTTCTTTTGACCTGCAGGGGCTATAATTTCTTTTTTTGAGAATTGGTTTTTTAAAAGCCCGGAAGAAAAATATGTCAGTGATGAATTGATTGTGAACGGCCTGTCTAAGATAATATGAAATCCTATTAGCATCATAAAATAGAGTATGGATTGACAGTATCTGTTTTTCAGGAGCTCTTCCCGCTATATGCTCCAATCTTTGCGCCAGCACCCCGTCGTAAAGAATTTCACTGCTATCGGGGCCGAGGGATGCCGGGAAGCCCTGTTTTGTATTGAAGGACTTTAGATTCAAGCCCACTTACTGTACTTATAGTCAATACTCAAGTTTCGGTTTTTTATAAAACCATATGCTGCAAATAGCTTGATTGACTTAATTTTTTGTGGTAAAAAAGGTATCAATTTCCGGTTTTTATTTTACTAATATAATATAATTGAATTAATGAAATACAATATTTAAAAATTCACTTGTCATTTTAAATCAATTTAGTGGTTGGAATATTTTAGTGCGGACGATCAATTGTATGGATTATTCGACACCTCAGAGCTAGATAAATTATATGTTATATATCACATATTAAATGGATAAATATCATTTTCCTGAACTTCCTTTTATTCTACTTTTATTCCTGTAGTAATTTCTTGTACATCAATTGCAAATGCCTTTTTTGCGATTTATAATTCCAGCGTTTCGTAGTTCTGGTTAATTTTTGGAGGGAACTGAAATTCTTCAGAGAGAGAGCACTTCTAAATATTTAATAAAAGGCAAAATTTAATGAATAAACAGATGAAAACAAAGTTAAGTTTGCTGATTGTCATGGTCACACTGTTATATTGCTGCCAACAAAAGGATTGGACAGGTTCTAATGAGAATGGTGTTGACACAGATTCATCTGAAACTTCAGAAATCAGTAATAGGATGGTTAGAAAGTGGTTCTTATTGAATAGGGAATCAGATAGTATAATGGCTTCGGCCAAGCTCACTATAGAGCAGCAGCGAAAGGAAGTGGAATCTCATCCGCCAGATGAGCGCGAGTACATTAATTCATGTATTGGGGAAGCTCAACAGCATCTTGATCAATTGAAGAAAAAAGTAAAATATATTAGAGAGTTTGCAATTCATATTGAAAAATATGATCCAGCTCTACAGCATACAATTGACTCATTAAAAGAAGACTATCTTCAGGAGAAATTTAAGTTAGAAGATGCATTAAAAGATTTCTGATAATATATAATCATGCAATGAAGTTATAAGCAACAGTTGGTGATTACTGTTACAATATGCTGTATTTATTTAATAATAAAAGCCACAACTTTAAAGGATAATATTTTGCATTCTCCTAAATCACATAGATGGATAGTGATAAGGATCATTTTAAGCAGTGACAGCAGTCATTTCTAAATGAATATTTATCCCCGAGATTTGTATGATAATTTAAAACAATTACATATGAAAAAGATAGTTATGGCCATGTTACTGATAATTACAGTGGCAGGCAACACGCTGCAGGCACAAAAAGTTGAAGTGATGACAAGTACTAAAGAAGGCTGGCACAAGATTGGGGAGACTACAGTTAATTTCAAAAAGGACACTGATGAAATTTTAGTAATAGGGGAGAACAAATTTACAGAACTTAAATTCGTGGTAAAGGAAACGCCTATTGATATCATAAGCCTGAAACTACATTTTAGTGAGGGAAATGACCAAACTGTAAAAGTGAACAGCCCAATTAAAGCCAATGGTGAAAGCCACAAGATCTCTTTAACAGGAGGGGAGCGCAAACTTCAAAAAATTATTTTTGTTTATAAAACGCTGCCTAATCGCCAGGATGACAAAGCCCATGTTGAAATTTGGGGATATAAAATTAAAAAATAGAACCGTTTGGGTTGTCCTGACAAAAGAGATTCCTATACGGAGACTTTTGTATCTAATCTGTTATTTGTAAAATAAACATTATGATACACTACGAAAACTATTATTGGGGAATGAATTTTATATGGTGGATTATCTGGGTACTGCTTCTGTTTTGGATATTTGCTGTTCCTTATAACATACCGGGACAAAGAAACTTAAAAGAGACGCCACTTGATATTTTGAAAAAACGTTATGCCAGCGGAAAGATCGATATAAAAGAATTTAACGAAAAGAAACAGATACTGGATCAATCTTAAAGCAATACATTAAATCCTGTTGGAAAGTTATTTTCAACAGGATTTTTTACAGCCTTTAATACCTTAAGATTATTTTACATGGAAAAAGACCTTAAATATTTAGAATTTCTAGCCCTGAATTCTAAAGAAGTTATAGAAAAACAAGTAGACTCCTATCGCCAGCAACATTCTTATGCAGGTACCATTATTGGTTTTACGGTACTGTTTATTCCTTTCTTCTTAAATAGTTTAGAGGGGGCTAATAAAAGTATCCAATTAATTACGATTATACCTATCGCATGTTTTATCAGTTCTATTCTTTTAATGCTTAGTATTTTTAGAAGTAAACCATTGGATCAGGCTTTATCTGTTACGAAGTATGAAGCCTTACTAAAGAAATCATATGAAGAGATATTGCTTTATGAAATCGAAGCAAACAAGGTTTCTTACAATAAAAATAATAGAGCAACATTAAAAGCAAGCAAAAGGTACATGCAAGGCGTGGGGTTGACCACTTTTGCCATTCTTGTAGCTATAGTTCTTCTTTTATTAAATTCTTTTCTCTCAATAGAAAAAGTACCCACAAAAGTTCAGGTTGTAAATACAACCCAATAAGGGTATTTCTCTTGAATTTCCCTGGGGTTTAGATTATATTTTCTAATTTAAATTGAGTGATTACAATGCGCTAATCTGGCTGTCGCTTTACTATATTAAATGTTTCTTATCACTTTTTTGATTGATAGAAATCATTTTTTTTCGCCTCTATATGTTTCAATTTTGCCTATGGATATAGAGATTATTATACTTATAAAAATAAGTATATCAATGCTTACTATTGAAAATAATAATGAAAATCTAATGAAAAAAAGTAACGATGTTTTACGTAAAGAAGTTATGGAAGCTATAAAATGGGAACCTGTTTTAGAATCTAATAAAATAGAGGTTAGTGTTCAGGAAGGGATTGTTACTCTGGCAGGAACTGTCGATAATTACAATCAAAAAAAGGAAGCTGAACATATTGTTAAGGATATCTCAGGAGTAAAGACCATTATCGATGATGTCAGGGTAGACCTTTCCGTTTCAACAATTAGAAATGATAAAGAGATTGCCAGGGCGGTTATCAAAGCATTAGACGGAAAGTGGGTTATACCTAACCACAGATTAAAAGTTACAGTCGAAGACGGATGGGTAACCCTTGAGGGTATTTTGCATTGGAATTTCCAAAGGAAAACTGCAGATGATGCTATTCGATATTTGGAAGGTGTAAGAGGAGTTGTTGACAAAATAATGATTGAAGCTGAAATAGAAAATGAGTTAGAGAAAAAGATCGTAGAGAAAGCCCTTAAGCGCAGCTGGATACTTGATATAGGGAATATTAAAGTCAGGGTTGATGGCAAAACAATATTTCTTAGTGGTATAGTTAGTTCCCTTTTTCAGAAGGAAGAGGCAGAAAGGATAGCGTGGAATACAGCGGGAGTCTGGCAAGTCGACAATGAAATTTACGTAGAGTTTGATTAGTATAGGTTAATATTATTAAAGGGATGGATAAAGCAATACAATTGTGGTACTTGCTGTCTGGTTTTAATTTATTGTTGAAACAATAATAAATTACTTAACGTTTATTAAAGCGTACATTTGAAGTAAATGAGAGATAACTAATGAATAATAAGGAGAATATACGTATTTTGCTCACTGATGATGATCAGGATGACAGGGATTTTTTTGCTGAAGCAGTTCAGGATATTCACCTTAATTTTCCGGTTGAATTTTGTCAAAATGGAGTAGAACTTTTAAAACGTCTTTACGACAGCACTCTTTTTATTCCTGATATCATTTTTTTAGATCTTAATATGCCGGTAATGTCAGGTTTTGAAACATTGCAGCAAATTAGGGAAGACATTTTATTTAAGAATATTCCGGTAATAGCCATTTATTCTACTTCGGCAACCGAAGAGGGTGTAAAAAATACTTTTAAATTGGGTGCCAATGCCTATGTGGTTAAACCTACTGATTTTAATGATTTGAAGAAATTGGTAAAAAAGGTTATCCAATTGGATTGGAAAGAAAGGTTAAAACATTCGAAATTCGAATCCTTTATCATCGCGCTTTAGGATTGAAAAGAATTCTATACTCAGATTCCTGTTCTTTGAGAGCAAGCTCTTTACAACAAAATAAAACTACAAGTCATGTACCATAAAAAAAATATTCTGCCTAAGGCTACACGCCAGGATTTTCCTATTGTCGGTATTGGAGCTTCGGCAGGAGGACTTGAGGCTTTTACACAGTTTATTGATGCTATTCCTGATGACTCTCAGATGGCCTATGTCATTGTACAGCATTTACATCCACTGCATGACAGTATACTTACAGAACTGCTTTCTCGTGTGTCCAGAATACCAATTATTGAAATTACAGATGATGTTCATTTGGCTCCTAATATTATTTATGTTATTCCGGAAAATAAAATATTGACTTCTTTTGACGGCGTACTCAAACTGAGTCCGCGTATTAAGGACACAAAAAATCAGGCAATAGATATATTTTTTAATTCATTGGCCGAGGTTCATCTGAATCTGGCTTGCGGCGTATTGCTCTCGGGAAACGGATCTGACGGGACAATTGGCCTGGGATCGATCAAAGAACACGGAGGCATAACTTTTGCCCAGGATATGGATGCTTCTTATAATGAAATGCCGCAAAATGCAATTAATGCCGGAGTGGTCGATTACGTTTTATCACCAGTAAAAATGGTAGCTAAATTAATTGAGCTTTGTAAAGCAAAAGCGATTTCTGGCGAAGATAATGAACTTAACGATGAGGCCGTATTTCATGAAATAATTAAAATTCTGCATCATCACAGCGGGGTAGATTTTGCCTATTACAAACAAACGACCATACGCCGACGTATTGCCAGAAGAATGGCATTAAATAAAATCATCAATCTTAGGGATTACCTTAAAGTTTTGAGAGGTGATAAATTGGCCTCTGAAGATTTATTTAACGATCTGCTGATCCCGGTAACGGAATTTTTCAGGGATGTTAAAATTTTTCAGGTGATAAAAGAAAAAGTTTTCCCTCTATTAGTAGGCAGGGTGCCGGAAGGCAATGCAATACGAATCTGGATTGCAGGATGTTCTACCGGTGAAGAGGCGTACACTCTGGCTATTGCCCTTCATGAATTTTTGGGTGAAAATCTTCAGGGAAAAGAAATCCAGATTTTTGCCTCGGATATTTCAGAAGTAGCTATTGCAAAGGCAAGGGCCGGATTTTACAGAAAATCTCAAATGCGTAATGTTTCTGAAGCTACGCTTTCCAAATATTTTACATCCAATACCAATGGTTACACTATTAAAAGGCAAATAAGGGATTTATGTGTTTTTGCCGTTCATAATTTCCTCACAGATCCTCCATTTGCCAGAATGGACTTGATTACCTGCAGGAATGTTTTTATTTATATGGATGCATTTTTACAGAAAAAATCTCTGAGTACTTTTCATTATGCCTTAAAAGAAAACGGTTTTTTACTTTTAGGAAAATCTGAAACTGCCATTCCGGCTGGTGAACTTTTTCAGCCTTTTGATAAAGCCGGAAAAATATACACCAGAAAAGAGGTTTCAGGAAGATCGCCAAATTCTCGCTGGGGATCGGGAGGGACTGAAAAATTGAAAAGTTTTAAATCAGAACTTCCTAAAAAAGAAATCATAAAAGAGGATTTTATAAAAAGTGCAGAATCAATTTTGCTTTCGAATTACAGACCAGCGAGTATCATAGTGAATGAACAGGTGGATATTTTACATATTATGGGAAATATTACTGATTTTATTAAATTTTCACAGGGCAAGCCCACTTTTAGTTTGCTCAAAATGGTTCACGAAGGACTGGCTTTTGAACTTCGTAATGCCTTGCATAAATCTAAAGAAACAGGATCACTTGTCATAAAAGAAGGAATACAGGTTAAAAAGAAAGAAGTTATAAGTGAAGTTACAATAGAAGTACAGCCATTGCCTGATACTTCTGAGCCTTACTTTCTAATCTTGTTTTATAAAACCAGCATGATGCGGCCCGAAGTATCCTCAAATAATATGACGGCTGAAGAAATCCGCAATGATGTCAATTTAAAAAGGATTGCACAGCTTGAAAAAGAATTGGAAAAAATACACAATGACGTAAATGCGATTAGTGAAGAACAGGAAGCTTCTAATGAAGAGCTCCAGAGCGCCAATGAGGAATTATTAAGCGGAAGCGAGGAATTGCAAAGTCTGAATGAAGAATTGGAAACTTCTAAAGAAGAATTACAATCCAGCAATGAAGAACTATCGCAGATTAATCAGGAACTTTTGAACAAACAGCTGGAAATTAATATTGCAAAAAATTATACAGAGGCAATAGTAGCCACGCTTCGTGAACCTATAGTGGTTTTGGATAACAAGCTCAGAATAAAAAACATTAACAGGGCATTTTCCAAAAAATATAATATTACCAAAGAAGAAGCGGCAGACCGGCTTATATATGAAATTCAAAATCATCTTTTTGGGGATATTCAAATGCGCGCCATGCTTGAAAAAGTACTTCAGCAAAAAACGCAGCTTGACGATTATGAGATATCAGTAAATCTTTTGCCTTACGGTGAAAGTATCCTGCTTCTAAATGCCAGACAGGTCACTTACGAGAGTAGTAAAAGACAACTAATTCTGCTGGCGATTGAAGATATTACCGAACGCAGGAACATTGAAAAGAAATTACAGGCAATGTCTGATGATTTAGAGGTTAAAGTTCAGCAGCGTACAGTAGACCTGCTTACATCCAACAAAGAATTAGAAACCTCTGTCAAAAATCTGCACACTGCCAATGATCAATTACAGGAATACGCTTATGTGGCCAGCCACGATTTGCAGGAGCCGCTGCGTAAAATCCTGATGTTTATCAGCAGGCTTTTGCAAATGGAGGAAAAAATTTCTGATCCGGCTCTTATGCTGCTCGAAAAAATAAGTCAATCATCTATAAGGATGAATACGCTTATTAAAGATTTACTGTCCTATTCCTACCTTGATAATCCTGACAGGCAATTTATGGCGACGGATTTGAATACCGTTATCGGCAATATTTTAATTGATTTTGAACTGTTGATTCAGGAACGCAATTTTAAAATAAAAACAGGTCATTTACCCATTATCAATGCAATTCCGTTGCAAATGAATCAGTTATTTTATAATTTAATCAGTAACGCTATTAAGTTTTATAAAAAGGATAATTTAATTTCTAAAATAGAGATAAGTTCCAAAAAACTGACTTTAAAACAAGTTAAAACATATCCTGATCTGGACCCGGGTTTAGCATATTGTGAGATCATAATTAAAGACAATGGCATAGGATTTAATCAGGAGTATGAAAATAAAATTTTCACTATTTTTCAAAGGCTTCACAATAATGGAATCTATATCGGTACAGGTATTGGATTATCAATTGGAAAAAAAATTGTAGAAAATCATAAGGGAATTATTTTCTCTAAAGCCGAAGAAAATGTTGGGGCAGAATTTCATATCATATTGCCAATTTAAAGACTTTTGGCTGATAATAGGAGTAATTATAATAGACGGTTAAACCAAATAGGGTGATGAAAGAAACAGCTCAAAAAACACATCGTGTACTTCTCTCATTTTTGGGACTTACCGCTATGATTGGCGGAGGTGCATTAATTATTTCACCATCGGGAAAACTTCTTGGAGGATTGCCGTTATCTATTTTAGAAAACTCACCATTTCCTGATTTTCTGATTCCAGGTATTATTCTATTTTTCGTTTTGGGCTTTTTACCACTTCTGATTGTAATGGCTTTAGTCAAGCGACCTTTCATACCGTTTGCAGAACATTTAAATCTTTTTAAAGACATGTATTGGGCTTGGACTTATAGTATTTATATCGCTTTTGCGCTCATTATTTGGATACAGGTAGAAACCTATTTCATACAGGGAGTTGGTTGGCTGCAAATGTTTTATATGCTATACACCATTCCGATGCTTATTGTTTCGTTATTGCCGCAGACAAGAAATAATTATGTAAAACCCTTTACCTTCCAACCTAATAAAAATAACAAACAATGATACTTTTACTAATGATTATTGGAGTATTACTTTTGGTTGTACTTCTGGGAAAAATAACCATGTTTTTAAAATTCAAAAATCAGGTTAAGGTATTGTATTCAAATGCATTGAATATATCTGATAAAACTTATACTATAAGTCAATTAAATGGCTTGCCCGAACCAGTGCAGCGCTATTTTAACTATGTACTGAAAGACGGAATGTCTTATATAAGTTTAGTGAGATTAAAGCACAATGGCCTGTTCAAAACTAATCTAAAAAAAGCATTTATCAATATTAAAGGCGAGCAATACTTTTCTGCGCAAAAACCACAATTTATATGGAAAGGCACAACCCTGTTCTTTACAGCAAGAGATAGTTTTATTGCTGACAACGGAAATTTAAAAGTTTCATTATTTAATATTTTTACAGTGGTTGATGGCAAAGGCACAGAAATTAACGAAGGCGAAATGCAGCGTTGGCTGGCTGAAAGCGTTTGGTTTCCAACAAATTTGCTACCTTCAGAAAATATAACATGGATCGCAATAGATGAAAATTCGGCAAAATTATCATTTCTATACAAAGAGATCTCATTTGATTGTATCGTTACATTTAATACTGTGGGTGAAATTGTTACAATGGAAACCCAACGCTTCATGACCAATAAAAGGGAACCATGGCTTTGCAAAATGGAAAATTATAAAGAAATTAATGGAGTGAAAATTCCTGTTTCAGCTGAAGTAATTTGGAAATTAAAAGCGGGAGATTTCAGTTATGCAAAGTTTAAAGTCACAGCAATTAAATACAATCAAAATATTTCTAAAAGGATATTATAATTCAATAATTATAGAATACCACAAAACAATGTTCAAACATCACGGAAATAAAAGAAACTTAAGGCACAATCTAAAAATAGCCTCTTTATTATCGTTTGTTGCGGGACTGGTCAATGTAGCTGGTTTTCTGGCAGTTCAAAAACTGACTACCAATGTTACAGGACATTTTGCCTTTTTTGTAGATGAGGTTTTTAAACTCAATTTCAAACAGGGTTTTATATACTTTTTATATATATTCTTCTTTTTCCTGGGGTCTTTTTTCTCCAGTCTGCTTGTAGAGTTTCTTTTGCGAAGAAATGAAAAATACAGTTATGTAATTCCAACAGCAATTGAAAGTGCTATTTTATTTGGCATTGCAGTTTTTGGGCAGCATTTAATTGTACATAATCCTGATTTTATAGCCTATACGTTACTCTTTGCCATGGGGCTGCAAAATTCATTGGTAACAAAAATTTCTAATGCCACAGTAAGAACAACACACCTAACAGGGCTTTTTACAGACCTTGGAATCGAATTATCCCAACTGTTTTTTTATCAGGAGGAACTCTTTCGGAAAAAACTCTTTGTATCTATAAAATTGCGAATGACCATTATTAGCTTTTTCTTTTTTGGTGGCATTATTGGCGGTATTTTTTATTCGAATATGGGATTACATGTTTTACTTATTGGAGTTGTCGCTTTGCTTTTAGGACTTTTATATGACAGGATTCGTTTTAATGCTGTTTTACTGGAAAGGAAGTACAGGCATCTGATACAATTTAAAGGCAGGTAACTCAGGCTTTGAATTCCTTAAAATTTCGTTTCCATAATTTTACCAATTCGTACCAGATAACAGACAGAAAACCTACTCCAATTGCCATAGACAGCGAAAGGAGATCAAGACGTTCAAATGCAAAGAATACTGCAAATGGTTTGATGTAAAGCAGCATTCCGGTAATGAAAATAGTAATACTTATAATTAAAGGAACTAAATTATTTTTGTAGCGCAAAGTGGTAAAAATGGAATAATAAAAAGAGCGGTTCATTAATGTCAAAAAGATATTGGCTGTTACCAGTACAATAAAAACCATAGTTCGGGTATGCTGCTCGTCATAACCGTTATAAATAGCGTATTGATAAGTAAATAATGTACCAATAGTGATTACCAATCCCTGAATAATACTGGTAGAGAGTTCCTTCCAGTTGAAAAATGTCGAAGTAAAAGGTCTTGGCTGCTGTGCCATGGTGTTTTTTTCCATTGGTTCATTTTCATATACAATAGAGCAGGTAGGCCCCATCACCAATTCTAAAAAGATGATATGAATAGGGGAGAATATATTTGGATATCGCCAGCCCAGCGCCAATGGAATAAAAACTGTAAATATGATGGGAATATGGATCGAAATAATAAACTGGATTGATTTTTTGATGTTAGCATAAATCTTTCTTCCCATGGCAATAGCATGCACCATTTTTGATAGATCATCATTGACCAGAATAAGTGAAGCTGCCTGTTTGGCAATTTCAGTTCCTTTTTTACCCATTGCAATTCCTATATGAGCGGCTTTTAACGCTGGCCCATCATTTACACCATCACCGGTCATGGCAACAATTTCCTTATTTGATTTCAGGGCATTGATAATTTTCAGTTTCGCTTCAGGAAACATTCGGGTAAATATAGTTGTATCCTTAACGCATTTTTTGAGTTCTTTTTTGTTAAGTTTCATCAACTCATCTCCCGAGATGCTTTTTTCGTATCCCTTAAAGCCAATCTGTTTAGCGATGGATGAAGTAGTCAGTGCATTGTCACCCGTTATAATTTTTACATTAATTCCGGCTTTATAAAAATGCTGTAAAACGAGTTTGATATTCTTTTTTGGAGGATCATAAAAGGCCAACAATCCAATGAATTCAAATTTATATTCCTGTTGCGTTTTAGGGTAATTTTCAGAGGTATCGTGAGTTTCTCCAACTGCCAGGACACGGTAACCCTCCTGTGATAATTCCTGAATTGCTTTTAGAATTATTTTTTTCTGATCGGCAGTAAGTACCGATATTTCCATTAATGCTTCTGCGCCTCCTTTAGCGGCAATGATCTTTTTACCTGATTTATTTTCAAAAACGTGCGTCATCATAGGGGGCTTTCCCGACAAAGGATACTCATGTACCAGTTTGAAATCAGGTCTCTGATCTTTTTCGATGATTTTTGCATAAGCTTCATGAAGAGCAATTTCCATCGGGTCAAAGGCAATGGGTTCGCTTGCCCATATCGATAGGGTAATTAACTTTTTTTCATCCTCAGATAACGAACCCTCTAAATCTGTAATTTTCTCTGATTGTAACGAAAAAATCTTAGCCAGACTCATTTTGTTTTCAGTAATAGTTCCTGTTTTATCAATACAAATCACGGTAGCACTGCCTAATGTTTCGACGGTTTTCATTTGTTTGACAATAATCCCTTCTTTCATCATCCGCCAGGCGCCAATGGCCATAAAGGTGGTAAAAGCAATCGGGATTTCTTCAGGCAGGATGCTCATGGCAAGTGTTAGGGCTTTTAGCAGACTGTCGAATATCTTAAAGGAATGAAAGTAGTTGATTCCCCAAACAATCAAAAAAACTACCGCTCCGGCAATAGCCATTTTTTTTACGAAATTACCAATCTGAATCTCCAGAGGTGTTTTTTCTTCTTTTATTCCCTCAAGGCTTTTGCCTATTTTACCCAGTTTGGTCTCACTTCCAATGGCAGTGACCGCTGCAATGGCGAGTCCGCCAACAACCGTGGTACCTTGATAAATGCTATTGTCTTTCGCTTCTTTGTCTTTGCTGACTGCCATGGATTCTCCGGTAAGAATTGATTCGTTTACCGAAAAATCATTGGAATGCACGATGATTCCATCAGCAGCTATCAATACACCTTCTTCGACCAGAAGGCTGTCTCCAATAACGATCTCTTCTGTTTTTATTTCTACAGAATCGCCATTTCTTATGACCTTGCATTTGGGTTTGGTAAAGTTTTTCAATTGATCCAAAGCATTTCGGCTTCGGGCATTCTGATAAGATGAAATAGCCGCAATTAAAACAATCGCTGAAGCTAAAAAGAAACCATCGGCAGTTTTTCCGCTGATAAAATAAATACTCGATGCAACCAATAACAGAATCATCATGGGTTCCTTGATCATTTGGATCATCGCAGCAGTATAACGGTTTGTTTTTTTATACGAAGATACGTTTTGGCCGTATTTTTTCCTGGCCGCAAGTACTTGCGCATTGGTTAAGCCAGCTGTATTGAATTTGTTTGCAGTCATTGTTCAATTGTATTTTTTACTTTCTAAAAACAAGTATAGGAGTATGGGTGTCAAAGCCAAATTCCTTGGTTTTACTCGAAAGAAAGTGACGTTCAAACCAGTCACGGTTTTGTTTGGTAAACATGACAACGATTGACGGTCTTATTGTTCTGATATCAACTTCTAAATGATTCAGTAAGGAATATTCGATATTTAATTTTTTAAAATTAAAAGAGACTTTGTCTGATTGGTAGTTTTGGGCTATTGTATTGAAATCTTCCTTGAAATTTCCCTGATCTAATAATTCGTCGTAATGATACACTGCAACATCCGCAGCAAACAGGGCTGCAAATTTTTTAACAAAAGGCAGTTCCACACCTGGTTTAGCAAGATCTGAGGCATACAATAAAAGCTGTATTGGCTTCCTGCGATAGTTGTAGGGAATAACCAAAAGGGGAATAGGGGAAGTAGTAATCAATTTTGTGGCAGTAGTTCCTGTCAATTGATTAAATATTCCGGGACCGGATGTATTGATACAAATAAAATCGACATGGCATTTTTGTGCATAAGCTATAATGGCCTGGTCTACATGAGTATGGTTCTCTGTTACAAATTCCACCTTAGCAGGCTCTTTTTTGGTCGTTTTGTAAATCGATAATATGAATTTTTTAAGTTTATAATCCTGCGTGGTTTTTTTATAATAATTGTCGATACTATCCTCAAAGGTTTTGGTGTTTACGCTGTAGAATATGAGTTCACAGGGAGTCTGGGCAGTAAATTGAATCGCAAATCGTATTGCTGCCCTTGAGATACTCGAGAAGTCTGTGGTAACAAGTAATTTTTTCATGGTGTTTGTTCTTTAACTGAAATCGTTGTTTGAAGGTTTTTCTGAAATTATTTCAGCAATTTTAGATGATGATTTTCCTATTTTAGTTTCATTTCATTAAGCTTCAGATCTAGTTTTTTCCATTTTGTTTTATCCAAATGAAGCGTATCAATATCTGTTGTCCACTCCATAAAAGGTGCTAAACGGTAAATGCCCACAACACGTTTTTTGTAGCCAAATGCAAATCGGTCTCCGCGAAGCTGATAATTAATTGTTTTAGCCGGATTCTCTATATTTTTGTAAAGCACTATTTGTGTTTTCCAGTCTCCGCCCCAGGTAAAAAAAGCTTTCAGTCCGCATAGGATTCCAATTAGTACAAATACCGTAACAATGGACCAGTTGGTTTTTAATTTTTTAAAGAATTGTCCAATAACAATTACCAGTGATGAAGCTGCAAAAAACAAAAAAAAGAAATGTACCCGATAATCATTGATATGAAAATGGGTATATCTGTTGAGTAAAATAATACTTATCGAGATTACAAAAATGACAGCAATGGAGGGATTCAGTTTTTTCATCTTTAGTATAGGATTTGTTATTTATGAATGTCATTTACTTTGCGCATAAAATCTGCTGTTGCAGGATCTGCTGCAGTTCCGTAACCATCCACAAGAGTACCTTTTTCATCAGTATTGGTTTCAATGGCATACATGATCGAGCTGTCCTCAGGATTTGATTCGCCTTCAAAACGATAAAAATGGACGATTTTTATCTGATTGGGCATAAAGTGATGATCTGTCTTGAGTGAAACCAGACTTTTTCCTTTCACTTCAAATTGGGATGTAAATCCCAGGTTTTCTATTTCAGCCAGTACAGTGACGAGACTATCCATGTTTACTTTTTCCATAATTTATATTTTTTTTAAGATAACTGATTCTTATTTCTGACATGATCAACTATACTGACAGATCGATTACACAAGCAAAAAAGCATCATCTGATACAAGATAACTTTCGTAAAAAAAAGTTGTAATGATATTAGGGTTAGGGTTATAGCTTGGTTTTAGTTGGTTTGACTCTTCGGCCTACAGTATCCATAAGAATAGTGGCTGTTAAAGCGGCCAGTGCGATAAGTGCGAATAATGTTTTCATGATTATAATTTTTAGAAGATTGAATTTTAAATCTGTCCAGCAAATTTGACCTAAAACAGCTAATAGAGAAATGATCATCAACATTGCAATAAGTGATCTGAAACACTTTTTTTAGCTATTATTACGTTAGCTTTGATACTGGTTTTAAAGAAAAAAAATGGCACTATTAATCTTTGTCAGACATGGACAATCACTTTATAATTTAGAGAATCGTTTTACAGGAATTTTGGATATTCCACTAACAGATCTTGGAAAAGAACAGGCAAAACTGGCAGGGCAAAAATTAATAGGTTATGTTTTTGATATTGGATACACTTCCATGCTTACAAGAGCCCAGGAGAGCCTGCAGATTATCCTGGATGAAATGAAGGTAACGATTCCTATTGTGAAAAATAAAGCTTTTAATGAGCGCATGTACGGCACTTTGCAAGGGCTCAACAAAGATGAAACAGCTCAAAAGTATGGTTTGGCCCAGGTGGATATCTGGAGAAGAAGTTACGATATATGTCCTCCCGGAGGAGAAAGCCTTCTTGATACCTACAACCGGGTAGTTCCTTATTATAAAGCAGAAATAGAACCTAAATTAAAAATGGGACAAAATGTGTTGCTTGTAGCTCATGGAAACAGTTTAAGATCCCTGATGATGTACCTTGAAAACATCAATCCCCTTGACATTGTCAAAGTAAATATTGCAACTGGAATACCAAGGGTTTACACCTTTAAGGCAGACCTGCATCTTTCCGGTGTACACAATTTATAGTTTATAATCTCATTTTAGCTATCGTTATTTTATCAGCGATAACAAACGGTTTTAAATAAAAAAGCAGAAGATATGATCCTCTGCTTCTTCTGTATTTTACAACATTGCATAATCATATTCCACCACCAGATCATTGTCGATAGACCAAATGCCAGGAGTTTTCCAGACGATTTTCTCGGCTTGATCTTTTTGATAGATAGAATCAACAAAACCTGTTAATTTTACATTGGTTCCATTTACAGTTACCGTGATATCTTTAGCGTTCAGTGACCAGCTTCGTGAAAGTGCTTTCTCGACATCCTTTTTCTCGATAGCATCCTTGATGTCTGATTTGATTTTAATCTCATTGGTCACCCCTTTTACACCAGGGAGAAAGCTGATAGCCGTTTTTGCGTCTTGTCTTTGAAAATTCCAGGTCAGTTCACCTTCAAGAGTTACCCATCCATCTTCTACTTTTACCTTAACATGATCTTCTGATACGGACCAATTGTCTTTTAAGGCTTTTAACACTTCATGGGCAATATCATTGTCTGTTTTGGTAAACGTATTAGAGTATTTAATTTCTATTTCCTCAACAACCGCTTTTACCCCGGATACATTTTTGGCCGCATTTTCAGCTTCCTTTTTCTTAAAATATCCGTCTACAATGCCCGTAAGGGTAACTACACCATCGTTTACGGTTACTCCAATTTCTGCAGCATGTAAAAGTGGTTCCCATTTAATGGCATTTTGAACGTCTTTTTGTAGTTCTTCGTTGGTTTTCATAATGTATGTATTTAAAAATTTATAATTTATTTTGAGGGTTATTATCCCTTGAAAAATGCGTTGAGACAAATGCTAAGGGGTTTATCAGACTCGAAAAACAATTCCCAGATAATACTGAATGCTCTGATATAAGGCAATAGCTTTGACTACGATTCCATTTTGCACAGCATAGTAGTTTATTTTGAAAAGTATATTTTCCATCTCAACTATTTTTAAAGTCAGACTTTTTGAAATGTCCCCAAACAAAAAACTCTTGTTCCTGAAGATTCATTTTAGCGGTATTTTCAGTATCTATTTTGATTTTTCCAAAACTGTTGTCTTTTTGTAAAAAGTGCAGTAATTCAGTTTTTGCCGTAGTGGGGCCAAACAAGATGAGTTCATTATAACCAATGGCAAGAGTCGCAATTTTTTTAAAGTATGCTCTTTGTTTATCCTGTTCTTTATGATGCATTTCACTTTCGCTCCTTTGCAGGGTTTCATGTTTGTCCTGAATATCAAATTCAGAGATTATAGTCTGATTCTCTTTATCAGTATCGGTAAAATCGATTAAATTGGCGGAGGCATGATCTAAGTAAATGCCTAATTGATGTATTGTTTTCATTTTTTTTAAGGTGTAAGTTTTAATGTTTTTTACTTATTGTATTGTTGAGGCTTCACTTTCCTCAGGGGAAACGGAGTTTTTTTCTTTAATACCGTTTTCTTTAGGGATGTGGATTCCCAACACTTTTCGGGCATTTTCAGTTTGGGTTTTGCTGCCATGTGCCAGGAGCATAAATTTGCCTGCCTTAATTTGGGTTTCGTATTTTAGCACTTCATCATTTGGAATGCCCAAACTAACTAATGCAGCTGCAATAACACTGCTGCCTCCCAGTAAAGCAGCACCTTCTAATGCTCCAATAATAGCAGAAACAAGAGGCCCTGCAACCAGCAGCGGACCAAGTCCCGGAATAAAAAAGAAAGCGGATCCAAATAGTAAACCCCAGAAGCCTCCCCAAAAGGCTCCAAAGCTTCCCCATTTTTTCATGCGGTCTCCCACAGTGTAGTAACCTGTTACAGTTTCATCACTATGGTAGTCAGTTCCAATGATGGATAGCCTGGTCATATCGTAACCGCTTTTCTCGAGTTTTTTAATAGCTATTTCAGCTTTTTGATGCGTGGCATAAAAAGCGACTAATGTATTTGTGTTTTTCATGTTGATGGTATTGAATGAGCTGTTTTATAAAATTTATCAGATGTTTTTTGAGAAGACCTCATTATACTTCTTCGTTGCTGTACAAAGTTGAGGTAACAGGAAAGAATCTAAAATGACAGGCATCAGCAATAAAAATGATGTTGGGCACTTTTAGAATAAAAAATGAACTGTTATTAAAAAGAGTAAATTTTACTTACTCAAAATGTTAATCTATATGAAGCATTTTTAGCACCAGAGTATTAGATTCCTTAATAGTACGTCGAGTTGTCAAAATTATCGTGATAAGTTCTGATTGCTGTTAAATGAATGATAATGTGTTAATTATAGTGTGAAATTCAGACAGAATGTAACTTCCCATTTTTAAATAGCCGACCTTTATAAGGATCATCATAATTTGATCGATTTGATGATGGACAATGCCGCACTGTTATACGCTCTTGTACAAAATGCTTTGGATGGCATTATTACCATAGATGATATTGGTACTATCGAAACTATTAATCCGGCCGGCTGTGTACTTTTTGGTTATCAGCAAGAGGAAGTTATAGGTAAAAACATTTCAATGCTCATGCCTTCACCTGACAGGGAAAGGCACAATAACTATTTGAGCAAGTACAAAACAACAAGAAAAGCCAGCATAATTGGTGTGGGGCGTGAACTCACAGGAATGCGTAAAGGCGGTGATCTGTTTCCGATGAAACTTGGGGTTAGTGAGGTAAAATATTCAGGCAGGACTATTTATGCCGGTTTCATTCACGACCTGTCCCAGCAGAAAGTAGATGAGGAACGGTATAAGGATTATGCATCGCATCTGGAAGAACTGGTCGAGGAGAGGACAAAATCGCTCAACGATACAATTTTTGCTTTGGAAAAAGCAAAAGAAAAAGTGAGTATTTCCCTGGAGAAAGAAAAAGAACTCAGTAAATTAAAAAACCGGTTTTTATCGATGGCTTCCCATGAGTTTCGCACACCGCTAAGTACCGTGCAGTTATCCGCTTCACTAATAGAAAAATACGCTATACCTTTTGAAAGTGAGCCTATCGGAAAACATATTGCCAAGATCAAAAATTCGGTAAAGAGTTTAACGGCGATACTCAATGATTTCCTGTATGTTGAAAAATTGGAAATAGGCAAGATGAAACCTGATTTCACTTGTTTTGACCTGGTTAAATTTGGTGAGGAAATAACCGAAGAAATGCAGCTCTTGGCCAAACCCAGCCAAAATATCATTTGTAAACATCTCGGAGATCAAACCATGATATACCTCGATGCTAATTTGTTAAAGAATTGTGCCATTAATTTAATTGGAAATGCCATAAAGTATTCCGGAGACAGCTGCTGTATTGATTTTACAACAGAAATTAATGATTTAGATTATATTATTTCAGTTCACGATGACGGAATCGGTATTCCTTTAGAGGAACAAAAACATTTATTTCAGGCTTTTTTCAGGGCGCACAACACCGGAAGTATACCCGGGACAGGCCTTGGCCTAAATATAGTGAGCCGTTACGTTTCACTTATGAAAGGAACAGCAGATTTTAAAAGTAATGAAAAAGAAGGAACCTTATTCACCCTAACATTTCCCATATCATGAGCAAAGTACTGATTATTGAAGACCATAATGAGATTAGGGAAAACATTGCTGAAATCCTTGCTTTGGCCGGTTACACCGTTTATCAGGCCAATAATGGTAAAGTGGGGGTTGAATCTGCTGTTGTCAACCTGCCCGATATTATTTTATGCGATATTATGATGCCGGAGCTCGACGGTTACGGTGTATTGTATATGCTGAATAAAAACCCGAAAACAAGTACTATTCCTTTTATTTTTATAACTGCTAAATCAGAAAGAATTGATTTGCGAAAAGCCATGGAAATGGGGGCAGATGATTACCTGACCAAACCTTTTGATGATATGGAGCTTTTACAGGCCATTGAAAGCAGGCTG
The DNA here is from genome assembly GCF_044007335.1 of Flavobacterium sp. FlaQc-48. Taxonomy (NCBI): domain Bacteria; kingdom Pseudomonadati; phylum Bacteroidota; class Flavobacteriia; order Flavobacteriales; family Flavobacteriaceae; genus Flavobacterium; species Flavobacterium sp. FlaQc-48. The sequence goes on from NZ_JBIPCR010000002.1 coordinate 215,663, forward strand.
AACAAAAAGAATTCAGAAAGGGATTTTTATAGTCAGTCCCTGGGACATCTTGAGAGTTTAGTTGGGGACAGGGAAGGGCTTTCTGAACTAAAAAAAATGATCGATGAGCATATTCACAGGCCCTTTAAGAAAAACCAGATCATTCACTATGAAGGCGATCGTGCTATAGGTCTTTATCTGGTAATTTCAGGTAAAATCAAAACCGTGAAAATGTCTGAAGACGGGCGAGAACTGATGACCGGTATGTATCATGCCAATGATTTTTTAGGGGTCAATACAATTCTCTCTGATGATACCTACACCGATACTGCAACAGCACTGGAAGACAGTCAGGTTTGTTTTTTTCCAAAAGAACAACTCGAAGAATTGCTAAAATTATATCCCGATGTAGCGGAGAAATTCATTAAAATTTTGTCGAATGAGATTAGGAGCAAAGACACGCATTTGCTGCAACTGGCCTATCAGTCAGTCAGAAAGCGTATTGCAGAATCCCTGCTGAGACTCTTTCGTCAGGAAGAAGCCGCAAAAAGGGATAGTATCAATGTAACAAGGGATGATCTGGCAGCAATGTCAGGAACTGCTTCCGAAACCGTGAGCAGGACCTTAACCGAATTTAGAAATGAAGGATTAATAGAAAAAAAAGGCAGCCAGCTGAAAATTCTGGATTATATAAAAATAAGTAAAATGAAAAATTAATTCTCGAAAAGTACTTTAGCCAAAGCATTGTCCCGATTATAAAGGTCATCGTAAAAAGCAATATTTCCACTGCCGTCAGCCCAGGCGGTAAAGTAGGCAATGTAAACCGGAATTTTATCCTGAAGTACATAGGTGTTTTCTTTTCCCAAATGCATAGCTTCATCTACTTTTTGGGTACTCCAGTTGGCTTCTTTTTCCATAATAGCGATGGCAAGTTCCCGGGCTTTCTCGACCCGTACGCAGCCATGACTAAGAGCTCTTTTGTCTTTATTGAAAAACGATTTGGATGGCGAATCATGAAGGTAAATGTTATGGGAATTGGGAAACATAAATTTTACATATCCTAAAGCGTTACTGCCTCCGGGTTTTTGTCTTACTTGTCCGTCATGCCATTCCATATGCTGATTTTGAAGGTAATTTGGATTCTTTTTTATATTGGGCAGTATTTCTTTTTTAAGGATACTTGTGGGAACATTCCAATAGGGGCTAAAGGCCAAATAACTCATATTGCCACTAAAAACAATGGTTTTATGAAATTCTTTTCCCACTACCACTTTAGAAACAAGAAAAGGCTTTCCATCACGGTAATACAGCAATCTGAATGAAGGTATATTCACGGCGATATATTCCTGTGCTGTATTTATTTTAGGGCTGATCCAACGGCATCTTTCCATATTGACCGAAATGGTTTTAATCCGGCTCTCTACGGGAACGTTCAGCATTTCAATAAGTCTGGGCGTGATCTTGTTTTCAAAATCATGATTTTGACTGGTTCCGTAAGCCAAAATACCGTCAGTTATGGTTTGGTCAAAAAGAAGAGACGCGTTATCCTGACTGATAAAACCTTCTAAAAACAGCCTGTTTCTGACCTCTTGTATCGTAGTAGAAGAATCACGCTGATGAAGGAATTTAATTTCTTTTTCAAGTTTAACCATTTTCCAGCCACCGTTTTTTTCAATTTCAAGATATTTTTTTAAAGCCTGTTTAAGAGTGTAATATTGACTGAAATAGTCGTGTTTGAATTCCTTTTTAGATCCAATTCCCTGCACAAGAGTATCGAGGTATGCGGCATTTGAAGCATTTTCTCTCGGAAGGTACCAGCCTGTTTCTTCGCTTTTTCCTATGGTAAATCCGCTGAAAACTTTGGTTGTATAGAAAAAATACATGCAGCTGATCAGCAGCTCAGATTCTAAATTCGGGTTTTTATTGGAATTTTGCTCAAATATTTTTGCAAATTCCATTTCATACGGAATTGGAACAGGAAGCCCTTCTTCTCTCATTTGTCCTACCTGTTTGTGCAGTACATAGGCAAATTCAATAAGTCCTTTCTGGTCGTACCAGATATAATCGCCATGTTTTTTGTAGAGCTGTTTTACCTGAGCCTGATACGGGCTGAATTTAGGATAGTTCTCAAAAAAAGCAGCAATTTTTGTGGTGTCAATTTGCACAGCAGCATTTTCCTGAAGCTGTTTTTGAACATGATCCATAGAATTTGCCTGGGACATCATCCAAAGATTACACATTAAGAAAATCAAGATATATTTATATTTCATTGGGGAGTTATTAGCCTGGGATTCTTGACACTGGAATTTGTAAGGAATAAGTTTTAATTAAAATGAACATAACAATAGATACTGTTATGTTCACCTTTCTTTAATGCAGGATATTTTAATTGGCTTTAATTTCGTCAGCTGCCATCTCTGTGAGTAATTTTCTTTTTTTCACCTCAGGCAGGATTCCATTGTCGCTTTTTTTTGTTTTTAGAGCTTTTTTTAATTTCTTTCCGTTAGTGTTTTCAGTAGTTTTCAGGATTCTTTTATTGATTTTTTTAGCTATCCTTTTGGCTGTATTATCAATTGTTTTCAGAATCTTTTTACTGTTTGATTTTGCTGTTATGGCAGTGGTAATTGCGGTAGTTATTTCAGCTACCATTTTTTTTGAATTTGCTTTCATAATTTTAAATTTTATAGATGTTAGGTTTGATATCTGATTTATTGGAATAAACCGGACGTGTTATATGGGTACAAAATTGAGCAGAACTTTTGTTACACAAAATGACGTTACTCATTTTCATTATTGATGTTAGACACTTTTTTACGAAGTATGTTTTTGGGTTATTATTTAAAATCCCACAGTCGCTTCTAACATAAAACCGTCGAATTGACCGCCGTGTCTGATATCAGTATCCTGAAAATTTTTATATTTCTGATTTACATATTCGGCTTTCATCAGGATATTTTTGGTCAGGAACCATCCTGCAGAACCTACCACACGATTAATGGTCTGGTCATTTTGGTTTAGCGGGCTATCCTTTAGGGTATTGTATCTGGCTGCAATCCAGAAATTTTCTTTCCCGGCCGGGAATCTGTAAATAAGATCAATAGCAGATTGAATAACCTGATGTGTATCGGCCTCAGTGATTTTTCGGCCTTTGGCTACTTCATAAGTTCCAAAGAGTTCAAAACCTTTAAACTTCACAAAAGGATTAATCATAAAAGCCGTCACCTGCTGGCTGAATTCGGGATTGTAACGCCCGGACCTGAAATTATCAACGGCCGTTGCCGTTGTATTTTCCATTACATAAAAATAATGTGAACCCGTTCGGTCTCCTGCAAAAAGGGTATTGTTTGCAGCTCTTTTTACATTATAAAAAGAACCTGTCAGCCTGAATCTCAGATCTTGGTTTATTTGTTTATCATAGCCAATTTTTGCGTGCAATGCAGGTGTAGGTTTGTTTAATTCTCCTGTTGCCGCATCTATTTTGGTAGAAATAACTACCGTTGGGTTTAGTGCGCCATTGGTTATTCCTGCTAAACCCATCCAGCCTGAATCATGATGAAAATATACTTCACCACCAATTTCAGTAGCAAATTCATCCAGAATGTAATTTTCAATAAAAGGGTTGTAGATGGCGTTTCCTCCGTCACTTCGTCTAAAGTGCTGGTCGCCATAATCAACATCATAGGCACCAACTTTCAGGGTTACATATTTCATGGCCTGATCGACAAAATTGCTCTTTAAAAATAACAGTTTATCAAACTGTATGTAGCCTCCTTTTACCCAGGTTTCCTCATGATGTCTTGAAGACAAGTAAATAGTAAGGTTCATTCGGATTCCATCATCGAGCTGCGTGTCTAGGTTCAGGTTGGCCATAGCCAGATTGAAACCATTTGTAATACCAATAAGCTCATTGCTGTTTATGCCGTTAACCAGTACCGGAGTCGCTGTATTTTGATGGTTTAATCCCTGGAAATCCAGTGTAAAATTACCACCCATTTTTACTTTAAAACCGTCAAAAGATGCAGTATCTTTCTTGGTAGTTTCAAAAATATTCAGGCCTCTTTGATCATTGTACCTAAAATACTGCATAGGTTTCTTTTGTGCTTGCGCCAATGTTATCCAAAGGCACAGTAATAGCGATATTGTATTTTTCATTTGAATTAAGATTTTTCAAAAAGGAAAGAGAATTCAAGTTTGATCGAATCACCTGTTTTCATGACTCCGCCCATAAAAACAGGTGCCGTGACCTTGTAGTCGCTCATGTTTATGGGGTAATTGCCATCACAGCTGATACTTCCGTCTTTATTTACAAAACAGTATAAATCGATAACAACATCTTTGGTGACGCCCGCAATGGTCAGTTTTCCGGCCGTTTTGATATGGAATTTGGAATTGTTTAAGCTCATTACTTCAGCAGAAACCTGTTTGTATGTGATCTCTTTAAACTCATCCGTTTTCAGGGCTTTGTACGCATTTTTGTCTAATTTTTTCTGACCGCTTTTAAGAGTGAGCACAGGGAGGTTAAACTCAATGGCGCTGAGTTTTGTAATTTGATTTTCAGCACTGATATTAAATGTTTCTTTTCCCGAAAAAGTACCTGTTTTCATCGTCCAGTCATGAAAGGTAGAGGTTCCGGATATCTTCATTTCATTCACTATAGATTTTCCAATTTTGAAATGGGATTGTGCCAGAACCGTCTGGTTCAGCCCTGAAAAGATTATCGTCAGGAATAGTACAGCGAATTTTATTTTAGTTTTCATGATTATTTTTAATTTATTAAAGACATTATTTTAAGTAGGAGCGAAGGAACCAGGCCATTTTCTCATGGCTCTCGGTTAGTGTGGTAACAAAATCATCTGTTTTACTGTCTTTAGAAGTCGTTTCAAGCAGCGATGTATTGTTTTTTAGTATGGCAATCAGGTTTTCATGATCACCAAGTAATTCATTGAGATAACCCGTACGGTCATTTATTTTTTTTCTTTTTTTATTGAATCGCGTTACCTTTAAAAAAGCCTTCAGCATGGCATCTGCATAATGACCTGAAGCATGAACACGTTTTTCAATATGCTGGATTATAATATCAATTTCGCTGGATTGAGCACTGAAAAAAAGATACTTGTCCTGAAAATCAACATACTGAAGGTTCGCATCTACACTTTTAGTTTTGGTTAAAAGGATATATTCATCACAAAGAATACTGGAGAGTTTGTTGGTAAGGTTTCTTATATGAGCTCTTTTTGAAGTAGTGGTTTTCATGTTCGTTTTTGGAGTTGGTGATTTTCAAGGCAAAGTTGAAGTTATTAGAGGTAAACCAAAATGACAGACAACGTACCAATAAGTGACGGTTATTACTTATTGAGAAGATCAAAATCATACTTTGCCTGAGATTTACTGTATTAATTAGTATTGGATGCTTTTTGCAGTTCCAGTTCTTTTTTTGCCTCTTCTTTTTTCTTTTTTTTGAAATAACCTCTTAGCAGGAAATTCTGTTTGGCAGCCTGTTCAATTTCAATTAAGTTTTTTGAACCTGTTTGTAAATTTGTTAAGGTTGAATCTAAGGAACCGGCTAATTTCTCATCACTGATCAGTTTTGGCAAAATGCCTTTTCCGGTATTTAGTTTTGAGGTAAAAACATTTAAATCAGTGACACTTTTCTCAAAACCGGAGAGTGTTTTTTTAATACTGTTGGCATAATAAGGATCTGTCATGAGTTTTGATAATGTGCCGTCCTTGTCGTTTATTTTTTTGGTAAAAACAGCAAATTCATTGGAACTGACCTTTAGATTTTTCATCGTAACATCAATACTGTTTGCAAAATTCTCATCGGTTAATACTTTAGAGAGTGCACCTTTTCCGTTATTGATTTTATAGCTGAATTCAGAAAGTTGTTTGGTAATGATCTGGGCATTGTCGACACTTTTTTTGAGTCCGGCAATTAGATCTTCCATCCCGACAGCTTCATTAGACGCAATCATATCGCCGTCTTTTACCACCTGCGCCAGACTGTTTTTAGGAGAAATCGTCAGCACTTTATCGCCCATCAGCCCATCGGAGCCAATACTGGCCCAGGCATCGGTTTTAATGTATTGATGTACTTCTTCCCTGATGATCATGTCGACCACTACGGTAGAATCGGAAATAAAGGAGATGTCTTTTATAGTGCCAATAGTAATTCCGGACAATAGCACATTATTGCCGTTTTTGAGTCCGCTGACGTTTTTAAATTTTGCTTTTAAATGGAAAGTGTCACCAAAAAGGTTTTGGCTTTTGCCAATGAAATAAACCGCAACGAGAAAAATCGTCAGTGCGGCAATGACAAACAATCCCAATTTCCAGATATAGTCTGATTTTTTCTTCATGATGGTATTATTTAGATAAATAAGCAAGAGCTTGTGGGGATATTAATTGGTTCCAAAAAAGAATGATCTTACCCATTGGTCGGTACTGTTTTCGAGTTCCTCATACGTACCCTGCGCATAGATTAGACCCTCTTTGATAATAATGATGCGATTTCCGGTCATTTTAGCGCAGATCATATCATGCGTAATAATGATGGAAGTTGTTTTGTATTTTTTCTGTACCGATAAGATCAATTCGCTGATTTCCTGTGCCGTAATGGTGTCGAGTCCCGCGGTGGGTTCATCATAAAATATAATTTCGGGTTTGATGATTATCGTTCGTGCCAGACTAATGCGTTTGACCATTCCGCCTGATAATTCAGAAGGCATTTTGTCAATAGCTTCTTGTAGTCCTACGCTATCCAGGGCTTCAAGAATCTGCTGCTGAATATCTTCTTCTGTCAAATGGCGCGTATGGTGTTTGAGGGTAAAAGTCAGGTTTTCACGAACCGACATCGAATCGTATAAGGCTCCATCCTGAAACATAAAACCTATTTTGAGCCTGATTTCATTAAGTTCCTTATACGTAAGTTTGGTCATGTCTGTGCCCAGGATTTCCATTTTTCCTTTGTCGAGATCGAGAAGACCCACAAGACATTTTATGGCTACTGATTTTCCTGAACCGGAACGTCCTAAGATTACGAGATCTTCGCCTTTGTTTACCTCAAAATTAATCCCTTTGAGTACTTTGTTTTTCCCAAAGGCTTTGTACAGGTTTTTGACTTTTATAATGGGTTGTTCTTTCATGGTTTAAAAAAATAAATCGGTGATTTGAACTGCCAGCATATCCACAATAAAAATAGAAAGTGACGCTGTTACGACTGCTGAATTTGCCGCAAGTCCCACGCTTGCCGTACCACTTGAAGCATTAAAACCTTTGTAGCAGCCAATGACTCCGATAAAAAATCCAAAGAAGAACGTTTTTATCGTAGCGGGCATAAGATCCAGATAATCCAGATGTTCAATGACTTCTGAAAAGTACCTTCTCATTGTAATGGTATTGTGTATGTTATACCCGATGTAACCTCCAAAAATACCAACCAGATCAGCAAAAATAACCAGCAGCGGCACCATTAATGTTGTGGCTAATATTCGGGTAACTACCAGATATTTATAAGGATTGACGGCAGAAACTTCCATGGCATCAATTTGGGAGGATACTTTCATCGAGCCCAGTTCGGCGCCAATTCCAGACGCAATTTTTCCGGCGCAGATAAGTGCCGTAACCACAGGCGCTATTTCCCTGATAAGAGAAAGTGAAACCATGCTGGGCAGCCAGGATTCTGCCCCAAATTTTGTCATGGTCGGCCTGGACTGAATAGTCAGTACCAAACCCATGATAAAACCCGTGATGCTTACAAGCGGAAGTGATTTACATCCGATGGTGTAACATTGGCGCAGGAACTCATTGATTTGAAAAGGAGGGACGAAAATTTCTCTAAAAAAACGGCCGATAAACAATGAAAAATTTCCTGCCTGTGTTAGCTGCTCTTTTACGATGGCTATCATTGATGATTTGATTTAGATTATAGTTTAAAAAACAATTTTATCGGGTTAGGACCCGCATCTTCCTTACAGGTGAATTTTCTTCTCTTGACCGCTATAAAATTGAATATGTTTTACTTTGCTGCAGTTTATTCTGAACTTTACAGACAGGACTTTTACTTAGCTTTCGTTTGGATAATTGTAATATCCTGAGACAAAGATGCAATGAGATGGTGCGTTTAGAAATGATGAACATCATTGCAGGAAGTGACCGTTATTACATTTAGAAAAGTCCAAAAAAAAACTTCCCTGAATTTTAAGTTATCCAGAGAAGCTTTTTTGTATTTGTAATATTTCAGGTAGTGGCCTGTATTGTTATGCTGTAAAAGAATAGTCGTAATCGACTATCAATTCATTTTTTACAAAGGCCACTCCGGGGGCATTCCAGGTAATTCTGGCCGCTTCTTCTTTTTGGTACAAAGAGGTAACATCGCCGGAAAGAGTTACCGTTGTTCCTGATACCGATACGGTAATATCCTTGGCATTTATGGCCCAATGGCGCGCTAAGGCATTCTCAACGTGTTTTTTCTCAATGGCACTGTTGGATTCTGACTGAACGGTTATATTGTTTATAACACCTTTAACTCCCCTGAGTTCGGTAGCAGATTTTCTGGCCAGCTCTTTTTGATAATTCCATCCCAGCTGACCCTCTAGTGTAACCCAGCTATCCTCAACTTTAACTGTCAGGTTATTATGAGGAAGGAATAGGTTTTCTGAAAAGGATTTTACCAGATCTGAAGCGATATCAGTATCATTTTTTATAAAGTGCCGCGCGTCCTGTATCTCAATTTTTTCGACTACCGCCTTGACACCGCCTACTTTTTTGGCAGCATTTTCAGCTTCCGTCTTTTTATAATAATTGTCTACAGTTCCCGTAAGGGTCACAACGCCGTCTTTCACAATAACGCCAATTTCTGCGGCATGCAAAAGCGGTTCCCATTTAATGGCTTCCTGTACGTCTTTTTGTAATTCTTCATTCGTTTTCATAGGGTATATTTTAAAAATTCACAATGTGTTTTTCGTATAAGTAATATTCAATTCAAAAAGGATCAGAGAGTTCACTTACACGGATCAGTTTTTTATTCACAAATTCATTAATTCCCAGTTCAGATAATTCCCTTCCGTAGCCTGATCTTTTGGTTCCGCCAAAAGGCAAATCGGCTTGTGTCCAGGTTGGGTGATTGATAAATACCATTCCGGTATCAATCTGGTCTGCCACATGTTTACCGCGTTCTATGTCACTTGTAAATACAGAACCTCCCAGTCCAAAAGGGCTGTCATTGGCAAGGTCAATGGCGGCCTGTTCATCTTTTACCCTGTAAAACGAGGCGACAGGACCAAAGAGTTCTTCATGATAAGCGGCCATTCCCGGTTTTAGGTCTGTTAGTATAGTGGGTTCCATAAAAGCTCCTTCACGTTTCAGGCGGCTGCCTCCCAGTACAATTTTTGCTCCTGCATCTACAGATCTCATGACCTGATCAGCCAATAGTACCGCAGCTTCTTCATTGCACAATGGACCTAACTCTGTTGTTCTGTCCATCGGATCACCTACTTTCAGGCTGGCCATTTTTTTAGTGAATTTGGCAAGGAATTCATCGGCTACAGCCTCAACGACTATAAATCTTTTTGAGGCAACGCAGCATTGTCCGTTATTATTGATTCTTCCTACGATGGCCCAATCGACTGTTTTTTCAATATCGGCATCTTCCAGTACAATAAAAGCATCGTTTCCGCCAAGTTCCAGAACCGATTTTTTAAGGTTTCGTCCCGCTTCTGCTGCCAGACTTGAACCGGCGGCTTCGCTTCCCGTTAAGGAAACTCCTTTGATTCTCTGATCTGAAACAAGCGCTGAAGCCCTTTTTCCGGAGATCAAAAGATTGGTGTACAATCCTTTTGGAGCACCGGCTTCATTAAAAAGTTTTTCTATAGCAATAGCACATTGAGGAACAATCGAGGCATGTTTGACAAGTACTGTATTTCCTGCGATGATATTAGGACCTGCAAAACGGGCTACCTGATAAAACGGAAAGTTCCATGGTTCTACGCCAAATAAGACACCCAGAGGCATGTAACGTATAAAAGCTTTGCCATATTCAGGATTCAGGTGTTTGTCAGACAGGAATTGTTCTCCATTGTCAGCATAGTAATCGATAATATTGGCGCTAAGGTCAATCTCGGCTTCTGCCTGCGAGATCAGTTTTCCCATTTCCAGCGTAATGATCCTGGCGAGTTCCTGCTTATTTTTACGCATAAGCGATGCCACTTTATGCATCAAATCAATTCGTTGGGGAAAGGATGTTTTTCTCCAGTTCTGGAAAGTTTCAGCTGCTGTGGCAACGGCTGTTTCCAGAGCAGCATCGGTCATTTCTTCAAAGCTTTTGATAAGCCTGTTGGTATTGGGATCAATTGTTTGTATTGACATGATATTTGTTTTAGATTATTTTGCATTATTTTTAAAAAGGTCTTTGACCGCTTTGCCAAGTTCATCCATATCGTAGTTGAATTCTCGTTGAAAAGATTCATTTTTGGATACAATAGAATCATCAAATCTGAGCATGCCATTTTCGAATTCCGTGTTACGTTCCCGCAGCTTTTCTCTCATTGTTTTGAGCTTCTCGTGGTTCTGGTTCAGTTCATTTTTTAACCTCAAATTTTCTTTTTGATCCACTGTGGTTATTTTTTTTGAAATTGCCTGATCTGGTTGTTTATAAGTATCGGGATTAATTTTTTTTGAGAAATTTTCTTATTGCAAAGATGTATTTAGGTAAGGAGCCAGCAAATGATGTTCAGCACATTTGAAAGTGATCTGAAACACTTTTTTAAGGCTGTACCTGCTAATCGAAAAAAATAGGCTATTGGATTTAATCAGGAAGATTTTCTTTCGATGAAATGCTTTTTTCAATTTCAGTGATTTGACACCCCAAAATAAGGGGTCGTATTGGCCTCTACGCAGGCCACGGCATAGAGGTAAAGAGAAGCTGACCAGCTCTGCCAGTCCTGCCCCATAGGCTCGCCGTCCTGGGCTTTGTACCATTCATTAAAACCATAATCGAGGTCTTTGTTTCTTGATTTTTTAATAAGGTCAGTAAGCAGGAATAATTTTTCTCTTGCCAGTTCCCGTTTTCCGGCCCGAACCAGAGCCGCTATGTGAAGGGCTGAAATGAAAGGCCATATACCTCCATTGTGGTAATCCCCGGGAAGATTATACTGCTCATATCTGGGGATCCAGTCGGGATCTTGAGGCAGGATATAAGGGAAGAAATTCGGGGCCAGTTTTAAGGCCAGATCTTTATTCTGTATCATAATATCACATTGATTTTCTATCCATTTCACAATCTCATCTGCCCTCTGCTCAGAAGCAAGTCCTGAGAGAATAGCCAGACTGTTGCCCAAGAGGTCAAATCGTTCACTGTTGTATATTTTATAAGACCATAAGGCGTAATAGGGCTTTTGTTTTATCAGCATCCCCTCATGCAGATGAGTAGGATTTGTAGGGGTGGTAATGGTAAAATGTTCCATTGCGTTTTGCAGCCCGATTGCCCTTTCCGTATGCCCCAGTATCATGAGGTAGCTGTAGGTTAGGGTATTAACATACAGGCCAAAGCCCAATACCCATTGCTCGTCGCGCCAGTCACTCGTAGGCTGTTGAGCCACAAGATAATCATCAGAAGGACTTTGGTATTCCATCCAGGTTAATGCCTTTTGGACTGCCTCTTCCAGAAAATCCTTTTCCCCGGTTAATTTTCGGAAAATGCCCACTGCCAGTAAAAATAGAGGCGTGGTATCACTTGCTCCTCTATTGTCAGGATCGTGGACTAGTGAAGGGATGTTTCCCCTTAGAGACTGATTTTCAGAAAGCACCTGAAGTGTTTTCTGCATCGCACTTATTAACTCTTCATTTTCGGATACGGCAACACCAAGGATACTAATCATTAAATCGCGCGTATAAGGCTCGGGATACCCCCATGCCGCAGTTCTGGGAAGCCCGTCAAAGGGACCTTTTACATTGTGCAGCAGTACCTGAAGGGCTGCACTCTTTGCTTGTTCTATTTCTGTCCAGTTTCTTTTGTCCATGAGCTGTGGGATTTAATAAATTTGGAGTCTTTCATTGATGATTTTTATAAATTTCGCTGCCACAATCCTGTAGTCGAAGTTTTCAACTGCCCGTTTTCGCCCTGCTGTTCCCATCTGTCCGCGCAGGTCTTTATTGTTCATTAATCTGACAAGGGCATCTTTGATATCCGCTACATTGGCGCGGTAATCTACTGTTCTGGGCTCATCAAATACAATTCGCCTGTTTTCCTCAAAGCCTGATTCAGAACCCAGTGTTACTTCATTGACTACTATTTTTTGTCCGATACCCGCCAGGCAGGCAGTCTTGTTGTCTATAAGGGTATCAAGCATTCCCATTGCCTTAATCCCGATTACGGGTTTACCGCAGGCACCTGCTTCCACTTGGGGCATACCAAATCCTTCGAGCCTTGATGGGGCGGCATAGATATCACAGGCATTTAACAGATACGGAATAAAATTTCTGGATATGATACTGGTTTGGAATATCACGTTATTGCTAATTCCGAGTTGTTCGGCAAGCTTTTGATCCAGATTGCTCTGAAGGGCAGTTCTGGGCTGTGGCCACACCTTGCAGACATATTTCCAGGGTGGCAGTTCTTTCCCCGCAATAGCCAGGGCTTCCATGACCTCGCGGGCGCCTTTGGAGGCTGCATCCCCGCCAATGGTCAGCAGGAGCTGCTCCTCGGGTGCTATTGCAAGAGCTTTGCGGGCTGCAAGTACTTTTGGATCATTTTCATCATAAGGCGTAAAGGCTTCGGTATCACAGCCCACGGGAAGAACTTCAATATTATCCCCGCTTATGCCATCCCTTACATACATTTCCTTTACCCAGTTAGAGGTGACCAGTATGAGCGGCAACCCGTTCAGTACATTTTGGTAATTGGCAATATAGCCGTCGGCCACGAGCCAGGGTACAGCCGTGATACCGAATTTTTGAGGGTGCAGCACCAGCTGTGGCGTATGCCCCCAGTAGCCGGTGCCTACGACAACATCCGGTTTAAACCAGTCGTAATACCATTGTTTTTCAAGTGCTGATTCAACATGAACCGCATGGGCCTCCACGCCATTGGCCAGAAGGCCTTTATAGAGCAGGTCCCCCTGGGTAGCAAGACCACCGGGTGTGGGCGGATAATCGTATAGTACAAGTACTTTCATAATTTTGTTTCTTTAAGCCAGTTATGGGCGTCTTTTTTGCTGGAAAATCTCCAGAATGCTTCTGTTTTTGGAGTCGTTTGAGCTTCCCAGCTATCGGGGGTAAAGCCGTATATTCGGGTTATAATTTCATATTTCTTCTGCCAGATATCAGATGGAAGTGTTAATTGAATATCAGTATTAGGCATGGCCTTGGAATAATACTGCTTATTGTGGTCTTCGTAGGCAAACACCAAAAGCTCACCACATGAAATTTTTCCTTCATCCCAGAGTCCTATTACAGAGCAGCCTGCTTCTTCATGTCTTAGATGCCTTGTATATTCGCCCAGCGGATTGTGGGTAAGGATGAAATCATAGTGATCTGCAGGTAATAATTGCAGTATTAGGCGGTCGATTTCTGATTTATCCTGCGGTAACTGATCAGGTCCATCGTCCAGATTGCCCATGGTACCTGTGCATTGCAGTACTTCCAGCGCTTTATAAAATTTAGGAGCCCTGTCAGGGTCGTATTTTCTGCAAAGGCATACTATAAAGCATTCCCAATGGGGATTACTGAGCAGCATTCCTCCAGCCCATAGGGTTTCATCATCAGGATGGGCCACGATCAGAGCTACTTTTTTTTTCTGTACTTGCATCTCCATGTATTGGTTGTTAGGTATCAGAGAGCAAGTTAAGAGGAAGTAAAAAAAACAAAAATGACGAACATCACCCCAAAAGGTAATCTTCGTCATTTTTTAAAACACGCTGCCGTTCTATTTTTATGCAGGTAAAAATCAGTCTGTTTTCACCTGCAGGAGCTGCTCGAGCTGTAGGCTGTCTTTTATATAAATATTTCTTTTGTCAGTTTCAATGCAGCCTTGTTCCTTGAATTGTTTCAGGCTTCTGCCAAGGCTTTCCTGTGATGTCCCGATAAGGTTCGCCAAATCATCACGTGTCAGGTCTATGCCTTTTACTGTTGGGGAGTTTCGATTGAACCTGTTTTCCAAAAGGAGTAAAAACAGCGCCAGACGTGCATTCTGGTTCTTTTGTGCCAGTACAGCAATGATATTGGCCAGTACACCAAATTCGTGACCGATGTTTTTAATGAGTTTTTGCTGTAAGGCCGGAATTTCCCTGAGCAGTCTAAGGAAATCTTCCTTAGCTATAAAATTTACTTTTAAATCTTCGAGAGCCTCGCACGAGTCCTGATATCGTTCCTGTCCAAGCAGGGCATGATACCCCAGTACATCTTCTTGGGTATAAATGTAAAATATTTGTTCGTCACCGCTAAAACCGCGTTTGAATTTTTTGGCTTTGCCTTGCTTTATCTGATAAATACCAGTAGGGATGCCCCCTTCATAAAAAAGCATACTGCCCTTTTTTATAACAAGAGGTTCCATAACGTTTTGAACAGCCTGATTTTCTGACTCCGTTAGGTCTTCAAAGAGCAGATTACTCTGGAAATCAAATTGGGAAAAGAAATCTTTCATAAAACAAATATAACATTTATTAATTAAATACATAACAAATGTTATATATTTGTAAAAGTTAGCTGTACTTCTTACGTTTAATTAAGTAAGTCAATAGCGAAGGTTAAATAACGAAAATAAAGTTGAACCAAAGAAAGTCTGCGTGGAACTTTTTTTCAAAAATTTACAGTATGATGAATGAGAATAAAATAAGTATTCAAAACGGCAGACTCGTCGTGCCTTCCCATCCTATAATTCCTTTTATTGAGGGAGACGGCATAGGGGCGGATATTTGGAAAGCTTCAAGATTAGTTTTTGACGCTTCAGTTCAAAAAGCGTACGGGAGCAGCAGAAAAATCCAGTGGAAGGAAATATATGCAGGTGAAAAAGCTTTTGAAAAAACAGGAAACTGGCTTCCGGACCAGACTATTAAAGATATTGAGGAATTTCTGGTTGCTATTAAAGGGCCTTTAACTACTCCGGTTGGTGGCGGGATGCGATCACTAAATGTTGCCCTGAGACAAAAACTGGATTTATATGCCTGTGTACGACCGGTAAAATGGTTTAAAGGGGTACCTTCTCCGGTTAAAGCGCCTGAGAAAGTAGATATGATTATTTTCAGGGAAAATACCGAAGATATTTACGCCGGTATCGAATGGATGGCAGGAACGCCGGAACTCAAAAAGGTGAAAGATTTTCTAATTGATGAGATGGGGGTTAAGAACATTAGGTTTCCCAATACCGTATCCATTGGTATTAAACCGGTTTCCAAAGAAGGAAGTGAACGTTTGATACGAGCGGCTTTGAAACATGCGATTGATTTCAGGAAGGATTCTGTGACTATTGTGCACAAAGGAAATATCATGAAATTTACCGAGGGGCAGTTTAAAGAATGGGGTTATCAGCTGGCCAAAGAGGAGTTTGGAGCCAAAGAGTATGAGGGAGGCCCGTGGCTGGTGATAGAAAAATACGGACATAAGGTGATTATAAAAGATGTAATAGCCGATGCGTTTTTACAGCAGATTATCTTAAGGCCGGATCAGTATGATGTGATTGCTACGCTAAATCTTAACGGGGATTACATTTCAGATGCCCTGGCGGCTATAGTAGGAGGAATAGGGATAGCGCCCGGAGCTAATATTAATTACGCCACAGGGGTTTCTATTTTTGAAGCCACGCACGGTACGGCGCCTAAGTATAAGGATCTTGACAAGGTAAATCCGTCTTCTGAAATCCTTTCAGGGGTCATGATGCTTGAATATATGGGCTGGCAGGATGCGGCCGATCTTATTGTAAAGGGACTAAAAGGAGCTATCGGTAATAAAACCGTTACGTATGATTTTGAGCGTTTGATGCAAGGGGCAACTCTGGTCAAATGTTCTGAATTCGGCCAGGCAGTTGTCGATAATATGTAGTATGTTTCATTAGCTGCTTAATCCGGACAGTTCTTAATTGGGTTGTCTGGATTAAATTATAATAACTTACCTGATCAATGAAAGAGACAACAAAATTATACAACATTTTTGCATTAAAATGCCCGCGATGTTATAAAGGTAATTTATTTACCAGGCCAGGACTTTTTGTTTTTAAATCCATTTTAAAAATGCCCGAGAGATGTGAGCACTGCAATCAGGATTTCCGGATTGAACCCGGATTTTATTCCGCTGCACTATGGATTAGTTATCCCATAGTACTCATTGTTTTTGTGCCCATGATTTTTTTTGGATTTCTTTTGAAAGAGACTTATTCGCTTTCTTTAGAAATGATGCTGGGATTCTTTATCATCGTTTGTTTTGGCCTGCAGATTCCAATAATGCGTATTTCCAGGGCCCTTTTACTTCATTTTACCATCCATTATGTAGGCAGCGGCAACAAATAAGTTTCCCTGATACCTGTTTCATTACATGTAGTGCATAGTTACTCCAGTGCTCAACTCATGTCACACCGCCTGAATCCCATAGTAAACTTTTCAAACAAATAAAACGTTAAATTTTAGCGTTTTATTTGTTTGTAAAATATACTTTTTAGTATATTTGTTGTCTAATTTATTTCAAAATGCTGACAAAGGCCGAAAGAACAAAACAATTCATATTAGAAACTGCAGTACCGCTTTATAATGAAAAAGGTATTTCGGGAGTACATATTGATGATGTTCTCGAGGCGACCAAACTTACAAAAGGCTGTCTTTACGGTCATTTTGAAAATAAAGAAGATTTGTCTGCACAGGTGATTGATTTATCGCTTAAGATGGTTGGTGACAAAATAAGAACTGCAGTTTATGGCGGAAAAACGATCAAAGGAAAAATATTTGCGTTCCTTGATTTTTATAAAAACCCTATTGATACTTATATTTCCGGAGGATGCCCAATATTCAATACAGCCGTTGAAGCAGATGATAATTATCCTTTTATAAAAGAAAAAGTAGCCAAAGTAATTCGAAACGGACAGCAGGAATTAACCGCTTTGCTTCAGGAAGGAATCAATACTGGTGAGTTTTCGAATACTCTTGATCCGGTAGTTTTTGCGTTTAAACTGGTCGCTTCGGTAGAAGGAGGAATTGTAATGTGCCGTGTTATGGAGAATGCAAAACCAATGCAGGGACTGGTAAAAAGTCTGAAGTCCGAATTAGAACAATATCTCATCTAACTTTTTTTTGAAACAAAATAGACTAAAAAGTATATTTTAAAATAAACTAAAAAGTCTAAATTTTAAAAAATAAAATGTTTTTATCAAATACAAGAATACCTAAAAAATAAATTTAATTTAAATAAATATAGAATGAAAACAACAGGAAATACAATATTCATAAGTGGTGGAAGTGCCGGAATAGGATTGGCAATGGCCAAAAAACTAAATGCAGCAGGAAATACAATCATTATTAACGGACGAAGTGAAGAACGTCTGCAAAGTGCTTTAAAACAATTGGATCAAGCCATTGCAATACAAGGCGATTTGTCTGTGGAGGCAGACAGGATTCGTATTGCAAAAGAATTAAAAGAACATCATCCGAAAGTAAACGTGATTATCAACAACGCGGGAGCGGCCTTTAGTTATCTTTTAAGTGAGACTTTGAACGCACACGAGAAAGCGGCTATCGAAATGAATACGAATTACTTAAGTGTTATTCATTTTACAGAACTTTTACTGCCTCATTTATTGCAAAAAACAGAAGCAGCTGTTGTAAATGTATCATCGATCGCAGTTTTTGGAAGCCATAAACTAGTACCAACTTATGGAGCTACCAAAGCAGCTTTGCACAGCTACACCGTTGCGCTGCGTTATACCTACGAAGAAGAGAAAAACCTTCAGATTTATGAAGTTTACCCGCCCTTGGTCAATACCGAATTTTCAGCAGAAATAGGCGGTGCAAATGGTATTCCACCAGAAGAAGTTGCAGATGAATTATTTTTGGCTCTGGAAAAAAATCAGTTTGATGTTCCTGTTGGCGACACAAAACAATTCTTTAAATAAGCGATAATGAACATAAAAGGTAAAACGATATTGATTACCGGAGGAGCTTCCGGTATTGGTCTGGAATCGGCAAGGCAATTTTTAGCTGAAGGAGCAGAGGTGATCATCACAGGCAGAAATCAGGCAAAATTAGAGGCGGCAAAAAAAATGCTTCCCTCAGTAATTAGTATCAAAAGTGATGTTGAAAATCAGGACGATGCAATAGCTCTTTTTGAAAAAGTCACTGCTTTGGGCGGAATCGATATTCTTTACAATAATGCTGGTGTTGGAAGCCCCGCACTTAATCTGGGAATCGCAAATGATCAGATTTTAAAGAATGCGATGTATGAAATGAACATCAATTATTTTGGTGTTATCAGGCTGAACAACGTTTTTATAGACATGCTAAAATCAAGAAAAGAAGCCGCTATTATCAATACAACTTCTATTTTGAGTCTGGTACCTGCGCTTGAAGAACCTACTTATGCCGCCACCAAAACCGCTTTGGGTTTTTACACCCGGACACTTAGAAAAAATTTAGAGATTTTAGAAAGTAATGTCAAAGTGTTTGAGCTGCTTCCGCCGGTTGTGGCGACAGAAATGACCGCTCAAAGAAAAGACAAGAAAATGACGCCGGAAGAGTTGGTAAAAGCGCTTGTTTCCGGAATCAAAAAAGATCAATTTACCATTAGGGCAGGCGATACCAAATTGTTATATATCGTGAGCAGGTTTTTTCCAAAATTAGCTTTCAATTTGGTTAATCCTAAAAAAATATATGCAGGTCTTAGATAATAACCGAAACTTTAAAAAGATATAAAATGAAAGCCTTTATAATTAGTAAATACAGTAAAACCGAGCGCTTGCAGCTTACCGAAGTGCCTTTTCCGGAAGTAAATGACAACGATATTCTGGTCGAAGTTCATGCTGCCGGAGTCAATCTTTTAGACTCTAAAATAAAAACGGGAGAATTTAAACTTATTTTGCCTTACAAGCTTCCGCTAATTCTAGGGCATGATTTGGCCGGAGTTATTACAAAGGCTGGGAAAAATGTAAAAAACTTTAAAGTTGGCGATGAGATTTATGCCAGAGCCTCAGATCATCATATAGGCACATTTGCCCAGTTTATTGCGATAAACGAAAAAGATGCGGCACTCAAGCCTAAAAATCTTTCTATGGAAGAAGCAGCATCTATACCGCTGGTAGCTTTAACAGCCTGGCAGGTTTTGGTCGAAAGAGCAAAAATCAAGGGAGGACAAAAAGTTTTTATTCAGGCAGGATCCGGAGGTGTTGGCACAATTGCCATTCAGCTGGCCAAACATTTAGGTGCTGTGGTGGCGACTACTGCAAGTGCAAAAAGTTTCGATTTGCTAAATAAACTTCGTGCTGATTTTATTATCGATTATAAAAACAGCGATTTCGAAAAGATGCTGAGTAATTACGATGTTGTACTGAACAGTCAGGATAAAAAGACGCTCGAAAAATCATTACGAATACTAAAATCAGGCGGCAAACTAATTTCTATTTCCGGACCGCCAACACCTGATTTTGCTAATGAAATTAAAGCGCCCTGGTTTATAAAAATCATTTTATCATTGTTGAGTTCCGGCATTCGCAAAAAAGCAAAAGATAGAAATGTTGACTATTCTTTTCTATTTATGAGAGCTGACGGCAAGCAGTTAAACGAAATTACCAAACTTATTGAGTCTGGAATAATCAAACCTGTGGTGGATAAAGTTTTTTCTTTCGAAAAAACCAATGATGCTTTGTCTTATGTAGAAAGCGGCAGGGCCAAAGGAAAAGTAGTTATTAAAATAAAATAACCAGTTTGCTTTAAGTTTAAGATTAAAGACGCTTTGTCTTTTAAATATTTTAATCGGCACTTTTCAATTTGAAGAAGCATCTGATTTTGCTTAGTAGTTATGAACGTAATTTTTCTTTTTCTTACATTCATTGTGGCCCTGTTAAGTAATTTTAAAAACAGCAATCACCCGTGATTTAAATTTTGGCAATGGAATTTAAATAATTTAAACCAGAACCTGATGCCTGTTTTTGAATTGGAAGTGCACGGTTAACAATCTTAAATGGAGGCATTATAGATAAGTTCGCCTGCAAAAAAACTAAAGAGTTTCAGCAGAATTTTTCAGGGGTAAAATAACAGTGAATTCTGCCCCGTTATCTTTTTCCCCGCTGGCAGTAATCGTTCCGCCATAAAATCCCAGGGTACAAATTTAATTAAGACATCACATAATATTCAAAAGAAAAAAGAATTTAAAAAAAACGAGTTACAACATTATATATTATTGCTTTAGCTCGTTTATTTGTAGTTGTTTTGTCCTGCTATTTTCCGATGCAGAAATTAACATTCCTTATTTTAATAGGGTTCTCAACTTTAGTGGTACAATTATGGTACATTTTAAAGCAATATATCACAAAATAAAACAAAGTATCCTTATTGAGATAACAAAACTCATGGGAGTTGTTCAATACAAAAATAATACAAATTTTTAATATATAAGGTTTTGCAAGATTATGATTTACCAATATGGTTGCTGATTGTGCTTTGGGAATGTTTAAAACTAAAAAAGGTCAAAAAATCTAAGTGTTAAATTTAGAATTTTGACCTTTTTTCAATATCATTCTTCATTTCTGTATAGGTTTTTACCCGACCCGATTTAATCCATTTCATTAACTCATGCCTGTAAAAATAAATGCGTTTCCCCTTCTTATTAACTGGTATTTCCTTCCTGCATACTTTACTATAGATTGTGGCTACAGATAGATTTAGAAGTTTTGATGCTTGTTCAACATTTAAAAGTTCGTTTTTATTTTCTTCTGTAATAGATATTTTCAAAATAAGCTTTTCCAAGTGCTCTAGTTTATCATGAAGTTTACTCATCATGATAGGTATTTGATCAAAAGTAAATGGTTTCATTTTATAACTGTATTAAATATCATCTAAAAGTATACTTTACTAATATTGTTAGAAATTTAATGTCGTCAAATGGAATTCTTTGGCTTTTAATTTCTAATAGTTTGGCTTTTGGAAAATACTCAAATTAAAATACTTTGATTAAGTGGCTATAGGGTTTGAATCTGCGATTTAGCGATACCATTAAATATTTTAAATGAAATGCTGAGTGATTTAGACCAGTAAGCGAATTATTTTCTAAAATGTTTACATTTACCGAATAATTTATCTCTTATGTACGAAGAATTAAAATACTGGTATTTGCGTGATCATAAATTGTTTAGAACTCTGAGTTTTTCTCAAATTAAACAACTTTGCATAATCACAGGTTTTAAAAAAGCCTCCAAAGGGGAAATTATTTATTTTTCATCTTCAGATGTGCCCAGGATTTATTTACTTAAAAAGGGCAATATCAAGATTGTTGGCCTGGATAATAATGGCAACGAAACTATAAAAGACATTATCCAGAAAGGAGATTTGTTTGGTGAACTGACTTTAGAGACAGATAATAAAAACGAAGAATATGCAAAAGTCCTTTCAGAGGATGTTGCGATTTGCAGTTTTTTAATGTCTGATTTTGAAGATTTATTGCTTCGTAATCCAACTTTAGCACTTTCATATACCAAGTTTGTGGGACTTAAAATGAAACGTATTAAAAACAATTATGCCAATCTAATTTCTAAGGATGCCAAAACCAGATTGTATCAATTCCTGAAAGACTGGGCAGAACAGGAAGGCGTTAGAGACGGGAATTCAGTTGTAATAGAAAACTATTTAACCCAAAATGATATTGCCCAGATTATCTGTACTTCCAGACAGACCGCTACTCAATTGCTCAATGAGATGGAAACCAATGGGCTATTAAACTACAACAGAAAAGAAATTATCATTCGAGATATTACCAAATTATAATTATTTTGGGCTAAGTGTAAATTAGCCGACATTTCGCTTTTTTATAGTATGCTAATTTTACATTATTAAAAAGATGTAAAAACATACACGATGAAAAAATTACTTTTTATTTTTTTAGTAACCCTCACCTGGGCTGCTAACGCGCAGAACATGAGTGCCAAATCTGCCACTGATATCGCTCCTTTGTTAATAGGAGAGAAGATTCCAAACCTTACTTTAAAATCATCGGATAATACAGATGTAAATATCTCAGACCTGCTAAAAAAGAAAAAAACTGTCCTTGTTTTTTATCGCGGAGGCTGGTGCCCTTATTGTAATTTGCATCTGCAGGCTTTGGCTGAGGCCGAAAAGCAAGTTCTGGATTTGGGATATCAAATTATTGCGGTAAGTCCTGATTCTGCTGAAAATTTGAAAATGACAGCAGAAAAAGACAAAGTAAAATACACCTTGCTTTCTGACTCAAAAGCAGAATTAATAAAAGCCATGGGAATTGCTTTTGAGGCTCCTGAAAACTACAAAAGTCTAATTAACGTACATTCTAATGGGATGAATACTAGTTTTTTACCAGTCCCTTCTGTTTTTGTTGTGAATCCCCAGAGTGATATCCTTTTTGAATATGTCTCGCCAGATTTTAAGCATCGTATAACGACCGAAGTACTTGTTTCGGTATTAAAAAATTTAAAATAAAGAAAATGAAAAGGTTTGTAGTACTTGTATTGATTTTGGTTTTTGGAATTTGTTCTGCTCAAAATGATGCCAAGAGAGCTAGCCAGTATAATTTAGAAAACAAAACTGCCATTCAGGGATATGATCCGGTAGGATATTTTAATCAGGGAAAAGCAATAAAGGGGAAAAAAGAGATCTCAGCTTCTTACCAGGGCGTGCTTTATAATTTTTGGTCAGGTGAAAATAAAAATGCTTTTCTGAAAAATCCATCAAAATATGAACCTCAATATGGTGGCTGGTGCGCGTATGCGATGGGAAGCGCTGGTGAAAAAGTCGAAATAAACCCCCAAACGTTTAAGATTATCGATGGAAAACTCTATTTGTTTTACAATGCTTATTTTAATAATACTTTGAAAAGCTGGAATAAAGACGAGGGAAAATTAAAATCACAGGCAGATGACAATTGGAAAAAAATCTATAAATAACAGGGCCATGAAAAAGGAAATTTTAATATGGGTTCTGAGAATTGTTGCCTCGCTAATTCTATTGCAAACCTTATATTTTAAGTTCAGCGCAGCAGAGGAAAGTATCTATATTTTCAATGCTCTAGGAGTAGAACCTTACGGAAGAATTGCTTCAGGCATAGCTGAATTGATAGTGGTAATTTTAATCCTGATTCCAAAAACCACCTGGATTGGTGCTTTGGGTGGAATTGGGGTAATGAGCGGCGCTATTTTATCACATGTCTTTGTTTTGGGACTGGTGGTGAAAGATGACGGCGGATTACTTTTTAGTCTGGCTATTATCACATTATTATGCTGCCTGGGTTTGCTTTATTTCAACAAAAACAAATTGTCTAATCTTCTCAATTAAAAGATTATGTTACTAAAATCAATACGCCAGAGTTTAGATGAGCTAATTTATCTATTAGATCAATTGTCAGATCAGGATTATTCAAAATCTTGCCAGTCTTTAAGTAATGCCACTATTGGCGAGCATACAAGACATATTGTGGAGGTGTTTCAATGTCTGGAACAAAGTTATGAGTCTGGAATTTTAAATTATGATAACCGCCAGAGAAATAAGCAAATTCAAACCGAAACAGATTTTGCTAAAAAATGCATTATTGAAATTAAAGAAGAATTGAAAAGTGAGAACAAAATAATCTATCTCGAACAGTTTATTGATGGTCTTAGCATGAGGATTCAAAGTAATTATTATAGAGAATTGCTCTATAATCTAGAGCATTGTGTGCATCATCAGGCGCTGATAAAAGTGGCCGTTTTGCAATTCGAAAATATTATCATTGATGAAAATTTTGGCGTAGCACCCTCGACCATAGCATACAGAAAACAATGTGTACAGTAAGTTTTGTAAATAATAACGGAGTTGTAATGATCACTTCAAACAGGGATGAAAAAGTAATTCGTCCGGGCGCTATTGTGCCCAGGAATTATAAGCATAAGGGAAAAAATATGATGTACCCAAAAGATTCAAAAGCGGGAGGAACCTGGTTTGTCATGGATGAAAAAGGAACTGTTCTGGTCTTGCTAAATGGCGGAATTACAAAGCACAATGTAATACTTCCTTATCGAAAAAGCCGCGGATTAATTGTTTTGGACATTATTTCGGATGATTCTCCAAAGGACTTTTGCAAACAAATCGATCTGGATAATATTGAGCCTTTTACGCTGGTTTTGTATCAGCAAAAACAATTGTACGAATTGATTTGGGATGGTTCTGTAAAAAGAATGACGCAACTGGATGAAACTCTAAACCATATTTGGTCATCAGTAACTTTATATACCCAGGAAATAAGAAAGGAAAGATCAGACTGGTTTTTTGATTTTTTAAAAGATAAAAATGAGATATCACCTGTGGAAATGCTCGATTTTCATCGAAATACACGCAGCGAAGACACTCAAAATGGTTTAATTATCAATAGAGAAAATACGATGAAAACCCTGAGCGTAACCCAAAGTGTAACAGAGCAAAACAGGGGGGTAATGAAATATTATGATTTAGTTAGAACTGAGGATTTTTCAGCCTCATTTATTCGAATTTAAAAACATTCCGATGAAACTATTTTTTCATAAAATAACCAATTGGGAATATTGGCCATTTCAGGTTTTGTATGTTCCTATCTATTTTCTTTGGGCCTATTATGCTATCAGAGCAAGATCTATTTTTTTCTTTAACGCCTCAAATCCGAAAATTAAAAATGGCGGCTTTATGATGGAAAGCAAAAAACAGATTTATGATCTGCTTCCCAAAAAATATTATCCTAAAACCATTTTAATTAAAGAGAATACGGATTTAAAAAAGATTGTAGATAAGATAGTGGAAAAGGAAATCTACTTCCCTTTAATTGCAAAACCCGATATTGGCCTTCGTGGTTCTGGCGTGAAAAAAATTAAAACAATATCGGAGCTGAAGGACTATGCCAGAAAAGCAAATTTCGACTTTTTATTGCAGGATTTAATTCCATTTAAAAATGAAGTAGGTGTTTTTTATGTGCGGCATCCAGGTCAGAAAAATGGAAAAATTACCGGTATTGTTTCTAAGGAATTCATGATCGTTAAAGGTGATGGAAAATCAACCATTGAAGAATTAATCAAACAAACACCCAGATTTGAATTGCAGTTTGATGTTTTAAAAGAAGAATATGGCGATCAATTGCACCGCATTTTACCAAAAGGAGAAACATTAAATCTGGTTCCGTTTGGAAATCATTGCCGCGGAGCAAAATTTCTTGACGGAAGCGATTTGATTACGCCAAAATTAACGGCAATGATGAATGAAATTGCCAATCAAATTTCTGAATTCTATTTCGGGCGTTTTGATATCATGTACAACACTTTTGAAGAATTAGAATGTGGAGAAAATTTTCAGATTGTGGAACTCAACGGAGCGGCGAGTGAACCTACACATATTTATGACCCAAAACATTCAGTCTGGTTTGCCTGGAGAGAACTGGCCAGACACATTACCTATATGTATGAAATAAGTGTTGAAAACCATAAAATGGGCGTTCCCTATTTAGATCACAAAGCAGGTATGCGTGAGTACAGACTGCATCTGGCACAAAACAATAAAATAATGAATTTCTAGAAATGAAAAAAGTAAAAAATATCTCCGTTGGATTTCTGGTGAGTTTTCTCGGATCAGTTCCCCTGGGGTATTTAAACTTAGTTGGACTTGAAATCTATGCAAAATCAGGACTTCATAATTTGGTTTTCTTTTTGTTTGGAGTCATATTTATAGAAACCTTTGTGATTTATTTTACGCTTCTTTTTGCCAGAGACCTTATAAA
This sequence comes from Flavobacterium sp. FlaQc-48, assembly GCF_044007335.1. NCBI lineage: Bacteria > Pseudomonadati > Bacteroidota > Flavobacteriia > Flavobacteriales > Flavobacteriaceae > Flavobacterium > Flavobacterium sp. FlaQc-48. The sequence goes on from NZ_JBIPCR010000002.1 coordinate 241,565, forward strand.
AAACAGAAAACTCATCAAGATCATTGATTTGTTTTCAGTTGGGTTCATGCTTACTCTGGCGCTTGTTTTTTATTTGAATTTCAATCACCCGGCAGAGTCTGATTATTATTTAGAGCGCTATTTGATCAATTCTCCATTTATAATTGGCGTAATTCTAAATGGATTTAATTTTTTACAATTGCCTTTTTGGACCAGCTGGAATTTATATTTGCTCAATGAAAAATATATTACCATTCAAGGGAAGCTAAAGTATTATTATATCGCAGGAACCTTAATGGGTGTTTTTGCAGGAATGCTTAGCGTAATAATAATATTGCAGTCTGTTTTACAAGACCCAAATCAATTCTCAAAGGGCATACTGCCTGTTTTTATTCCGCTTTTTTTTATTGCTTTAGCAGGTATTCAATTGTTTAAAGTATATAAGAAATATTTCAGTGTGTATTAGAATTTTAAAAGGGTAAAATTTATTATGATTTACAGGTGATTTTTAGTGGAGACTATCAATTAATTATTTTTCAGGAGCTTTTCCCGCTATACGCTCTAATCTTTTATGCCGAACCCCGGCACAAAAGGATTTCACTGCACACGAGCGAAGCGAACTGGCGAAGCAATCGGGGCTAAGGGCTGCCAACGAGCCCTGTGTTGTCGTTCCAGTGATGTATATTGCTGGCCTATTGGTGTATTTCTAATCAATACTCAATCTTCTATTTTTTTAAATACCATATGCCGCAATTCTCTCCCAAAGCTTTTATTATGCAACTTCTAATTTCTATAAATCCATACGCCGCGGTTTTACGGTAGAACTTAAATTACTTTAATTTACGCATTAAGCTGTTTTGCCGCCAGTTTTATTTGCCGTTGAGTAGTTATGAATTTTATTTTAAAATTTATAGTAAAGATGCTCTTCTTATAATTGAATTTATTTTTTATCTCTTAATTTTTTTTAGAAAATTAAAATGATAAACCCGGCCCATACAATTAAGTACAGGGCGGGCTGTCCATAAACATAATCTTCCATTTTATGTCTACTTAAAAACTTTTGATAGGGAGTATATATTGATTTATCTGCGAAATTGAACTTTGAAATTTGCAGTAACACATTTGCGATAAGAAACTATCAGTTTATATAATTCGCTTAAAAGTTGCTAAAGATAATCACCTGCCTGTTTTACAGGAAGGGTGACTGTAAATTCAGCTCCGTTATCTTTTTCTCCGGTGCCAGTAATGCTACCGCCATGTCTTTTGGCTATTTTTCGGTACAGGGCAAGGCCAAGCCCGTTGCCTTCATATTGGTCTTTGGAGTGCAGTCTTTCAAAGGCATTAAAGATCTTCTCGGCATAGACAGGATCCAGTCCAATGCCATTGTCCTTAATTGTAATTTGTACCGTGGCAATACCGTCATTAGTAACCGTACTAAAGGATATGATAACCCTGGGTGGCTCATCTGCCTTTGAAAATTTCAGCGCATTATGGATCAGGTTGTAGAAAAGCTGCTGGATTAGGATCGGCGCCCCTTCTAGATCAGGAAGCTCACTTGTAATGAGTATGGCGCCTTTTTCCCTTATGATGAGTTCAAGATCTGTTTTGATACTTTCGATCATCTCATTGAGATTTATCTTTTCAATGGGCTGCGACCTTTTATCCAGGGTGGAGTAGGCGAGAATCCCTTCCACTATATTCTGCATCCTCTGTGCGGACTGGTCTACCTTTTGCAGGAATTTTTTAGCGTTCTCACTAAAATCGGCTTTGTACTGATTTTTTAATATACTATTGAAAGTTTTAATTTTTCGGATAGGCTCTTTCAGGTCATGGCTCACAACACCAGCGAAATGCAAAAGATCATCATTGGATCTGCGAAGCTCCTGTGTGCTATGGGCCACCTGTTTTTTGAGCTCCTGCTCAAATTCTTTCTGCTCGTGGATATCCTGTATGATCCCGATAAGGGTGCCGGGGGTTCCATTTTCGTCGGTGATAATTCTGCCGTTGATCTTCACCCATTTGAGTGATCCGTCATCGTTTATGATTCGGGCCTCGTAGCACATTTTTCCTGTGCTTTGTGCCTTTTGGTGTTCTTTCTCGCGCAGGGCCTGGTCCTCCGGGTGCAGTTTGGCAATAAGCTCTTCGTTGGCTATTTCCCCCTCTATGGACCAGATGGCATTGAAATTTCCAGAGGTTTTGATTTTTTTGGTTGCAAGGTCTATCTCATAGGTTCCCATACCTGAGGATTCAATAGCCATTCTGAGCCTTTGCTCGGCACTCTGGGTCTGCTGTTTTGCCAGGTGCAGCTCGGTCACATCAGAGCCCGTATTCATAACCGCATAGATCCCGCCCGTTTTATCAAAAAGAGGGATAAAGCTGTAATTGAAATAATAGGTTCTAAGGGCGCCGTCCACCATTAAATCAACCTGTTTGTCTTTTGCGTGGAAGGCAGTTCCGGTTTTCAGTACGGTTAATGCCTGAGCGGCAAAATCTTGGTTTTGAATTTCAGGGAGTACTTCAAGATATTTTTTTCCAATTACCTGATCGCCTTTGCCCCAAGTCTGTATCATAGAGGGGTTGGCGAGTTCTATTTTTAACTCTTCCCCTGTATAAACAGCGGTAGGCAAAGGGGTATTATCCACAATGTCCTTCAAAAGCGATAGATTGTCATACATCAGTGGTTGGTTTTATTTTAGCGAATGTATCATAGTTCCTGGCTATTTTAGTTACACTATTTTAAGAGAATCTTTCATTATTATAGGTTATAAATTTACTGCCGCATTTCAATTCGGCTTATGGCCGTATGAACATAACTAAGCGATAGATTATTGGAGCAGGACGCGGCCAGCAGTGTGCTGATTATAAAAATATAATAAAAACTTAAATTAATTTAGTTCTGGTTTATTAAAGCTACCTTTACACCCTTAAATACATTAAAATGCAAGAAGGTACAGTAAAATTTTTCAATGAAGAAAAAGGGTTCGGATTTATAACTCCAAGTAACGGAGGGGCCGAAGTTTTTGTTCATGCTTCAGGTCTATCAGAAAACATCCGTCAAGACGATGAAGTACGATACGACGTGGAAGAAGGCCGTAAAGGTCCAAACGCAGTAAACGTAGTTGTAGCATAATATACTATCACAGTGAGCTTTTAAAGGCATCTGCTTCGCAGGTGCCTTTTTTGTTTTATGTCATTTGAGGCATGGTCTTTAATCTTCAGGCAGTATTGCAGATTATGGGCGTAGACGCGTGGCGCTGTATTGACTGTGAAGAGTTGGTTTTTGTTTAATTTTAATAGGGAACTTGTTCTCATCATGAAAATAGAGCTGGGTTAATTACAGTACTTATTTTTTTGGGAGCTATTCCCGCTATTCGCTCTAATCTTTTGCCCCGAACACCGGCACAAAAGGATTTCTACTTCTATCGGGGCCAGGCCTGCTGAGGAGCCCTTTTTTGTGTTGGAGAACTTGATATCCTAATCCAATTGTTGTACTTATAATCATCACAGGAACTTCTCTTTCAGCTTTGCTTTTCACTCAGCTTTATACTGATGTAATAAAACACAGCATAGTTCAGCACTTTAGACTAATAAAAATTGTGGCAAAGTTCAAGGCAACTCCATTTAGGTATAAAACTAAAATTTCCACCAATTTTATACCTGTATAGCACTTTTGTCTATTTTTTGTCTACTGCGATTTTTATGTTCCGGTATCAGTTTAATATACTTTTGAGATCTATAAAATTTTTAAATTATTTTATATTATCTGATGCCTCTGGGTAAAAAAACAAAACAATGTTAATGAGACAAATCGTTTTCCTAAGACAAATAGACATTCCATTAAAAAAACAAATTCAGGACCTTATTCGACACCTTGGCTATGACTTTACAATATTTGGTGACCTTGAAAAACATATTGGCGAAGATGTGCTTGAGTGTAGCATAAATGGATTCCAAATAGATTTTATAGTCCTTTTCGATGGAGCCAATATTGTACTGTCAGTAACAGAATTGCAATGGATTAAACCTGACTTAAGAAATCAGGACACTGCTATTTCATTTGTTTGCGCAAAAGACTTGCCCACAAGTGTTTGTATTGGGCTTATTTTAGTTGCGTTGATTGATCTAAGTAATGCCCTGGTTTATGATATTGACAATAAGATGAAATACACAAGGGAAATTTTGATCACAGAGACCCTTGAATTTCTGTCTGAATTAGATAAGCAAACAATTACATTATCTCAAGAAAGGGAAAAGCAAACTAAAATAAGCAATAAAAAGAATAGTACATTTAGGAGCAGACTAAAAAACATATTCCAGTGAAAAACAGCAGTTGTGCTGTACTTCTCAGTTGGCATCAGTAGATGATGTTGCCTTTTCATAATAGTTTTGCTGCTTTCAAATAGAAAGAATTATATCGGTGAGATTTTGCTCAGCTGTAAGGTTTAGTTTTTTGCGCAGGCGGTAGCGGGCCGTTTTTACACTATCTGGGGAAATATTTAAAAAAAGAGACATTTCTTTCACTGTCATATTAAGTTTTATAAGGGCACAAACCTTTAAGTCATTAGAGCTGATCTCGGGATAGGATTCTTTGAGACGGGTATAGAAATTTTTATTGATACTCTCAAAGTACAGGTCAAAATCATTCCACAAAATATTCTGCTCGAAATGACGATTGAGTATTTTTAGGAGTTGTTGCTCTGAAAAGGGTTCTTTTTTTTCAATTGCGGTTTTAATTTCATTTAAAAGTTTATTTTTTTCAAGTATTTGTAAAGTGATACTGCTGAGCTGGTTTTCCTTGTGTTCAAGGTCATTCTGAAACTTTATCTCTTCGGTTTTTCTCTCTTTTTCTAATGCCCCTACAAGCTCATTTTTAAGGTGTAGCAATTGTTTATCACGCCGGTTAATCTTGTTTAAAAAATAAAAGCCAATCAATAAGGTAATAAGTATGGTAATGATAGCTATTATTAATTTGGAATTGGTGCGCTCCATATCTTTTTTTTCTTTCGAAATACAGGCCAATTTTTTATTTTTTTCTATTACTTTGAATTGCATTTCCAGGCTCTTTCCAATTTTCTCTTTCTCCAATAAAAAATAGGGATCCTTTAAAATTAACAGCCGATTTTGAAGCTGGGTAATTTCAAAGTGTTTTTTCTCGAGCTTCCTTAAAGCTATCAGCGCCTGAAGTGCTTTTATTTCATGTCTTTTGTCCGAAAGGGTAGTGGCAATGTTATTTGCCCTTTGGTAATAATCGTTTGCTTTTGAAAGATCGCAAACTTCGAAGTGATATTTTCCCAGGTTGAGTAATGCAAAAAATTGTGCTTTCTTATCATGGGTGAACTCCGCGATGTCTAATGCTTTTTTAAAATACAACAAACCCTTTTTCCGATACTTGTTCATTAAGGCATATTGTCCAATTTTAAGATAGGTATAGGCCAGGGAAATCTCATGGCATGAATTTTCAAAATCATTTTTTAACGCCTTTTTGAAAGCGGAGATTGCAGAATCTTTCCTCTCCCGCATCTCATAAAGCGGCTCTGCGCCGAAGTAGGGCACACCAGAGATCGCGTTTTTTTTATCACTGCTTTCAAGAACATCAAGAACTTGCCGGTTTATCAATGAGGCCTCTGAGTATTTTCCTTGTCTTATTAGAATTATGCTGATTAGCTGACGGCATTTCCTCTGGCCAATTCTGGCTTGTTCAGGCTTTGTTTTTTCAAGTTTGGAGTAGCTCTCCAGGGCTTGTCTGGCATATTGAAGGGCATTTTCCAGATTCTGCCCGTAAGACCAGATACCTAAATAAAGAAGGGTCTCAGCCTGATTGGCAATATTATTATCTTCTATGGCCTGTTCAAATGCATGAAAAAAATAACAAAAGGTTTGGTTCTCATTCAGTAAACAGGACCAAGGTGCATCCTCTGTTTTTTTCGAATTCTGAGCAGTTACATTCAAAGATAAAAAGAGTGTGAAGAGTGATAGGTAAAACTTTTTGTAGAACATGGCTATTGGAAAAATGCAAAAAATGCAAGGGTATTATTTGAATGTAGTTGGGGAAAATAATAATCCTTTTGGTTAAAAAAGAACAAATTAAAGTGCATTATTGGGAGATCTTCAATAAAGAAAAACAGCAAAATAACGATAGTCTAAATATTGAACTTCGCGTTATCTTGCTATTTAATTTTAAGAATTATTACTTTTTGGGTGTAAACCCTATAAGCTTAAAAATTTAAGGCAGGGCAACCACAATCGTATCTATCTTTATTGCAGAATAAATTAAAACCAATTGTCACTTGATGGTAAGGAGAAACATCGAATTTTTCAGCTCCAATAATTTGAGAATACGTATAGGCAATGACCATATTTTTTATATTTATACCTAAAATAGGGGTGAGATATTCTAACCTTTGGGAAGATGTGTTATTGTATTTTGTTTTATCAAAACTTCTTCTGTATGAGACCGCCGTCCAGATACTGCTCAAATCCATAATATTCTTATACAATTTTAAATTAATATCAATCTGCCTTTCTTTGGTTTTATCAAATGCCTGATAAAGGATGGAGGGTTCCCATAATAACTTTTCGTTGTCACCGAAAAGGTATCCCAAACTAAAGAGATATTTTCTGAGATTTTTACTTTCAAATTCTGTATAGAGTTTTCTTCGGGTTTGAATTGCTCCCTGAAGCGTAGCATGCAGATAAAAATTTTCATAATTATACGATGCGCCAAAATCCATATTGAAGTAAGAAGCTTGTTGAATCGTTCGGTCAATAATGGGATCAAATTCAGTAAATAAAGTCTGGTCAAGCTGGCTTTGGATTAAACCGGCATTTATACCAAAGGAGAGTTGGTTTAAATCAATGTCATCTCTGGAAAAAACAATATGATGTGCAAAGGTCATCTTTATGCCTTTTTGAGAATGAAATCCGTTTTTGTCATTGTAGAGTATAATACCGGCTCCTGATTTCTCACCCAGGTGGCCATTTAAAGTTAAGGTTTGTAAAAGTGGCGCCTCCTGTTCCTGTAGCCATTGTGTACGTGCTGTATATCTTAACTTAGCGCATTTAGCGGCGCCAGCCATTGATGGGTGAATCAGGTAATAGTTGTCAGAGAGGTAATCGGAATAAACCGGTATTCCTTCCTGTGAAAATGATATAGAAAATAGAAACAATAAAAAAGCTGTGAATCTGAGTTTATGACGCATTTTAATAGATATTAAAGTATAGAAATGCCTTAGAGCGTGTTTTGCTTCTTAAAGGCAATTGTAGTATATTGAAATAGCACAAGTTGTTCTTTTTGCAGTAGAATAACATTACTTGTACTATAGGTCTACTATAAGATCAGTAGTAGGATCTGATTTTTGTGATAATTTAGATTTATCTTTTCAGGCTAAAATGAGCTTTAAATTTTTGTTGAATTCCCCCGATTGTACACTCCAGGGTGAACCAATAATCACTTGAGGGCAATGGTTGCCCGTTATAGGTTCCGTCCCATCCTTCACCCAAAGGGTTAAGTTGTTTTAAGAGTTTCCCATAGCGATCAAATATGAAAAGGTTTGAAAATGATAAGTCGTCATTTCCGGCATTGCTAATATTCCATCTCTCGTTATAGCCATCACCGTTGGGAGTGAAAAAAGGTGGATAGGCAATTACGAAAATTTCTTTACTGAACTCTATACAGCTACTGATATCTCTAACTGTGATAGTATGGATGCCAGAGGCTACATTATAAAATTCATTTGAGGACTGAAAATTTGCCTGATCTAATTTATACTCATAACCGGCAGTAGTATTGTTTTTGATTATAGCCACAAGGGTAGTGCCTTGAGCTGAATTAATAAAGGATGTTTGTTGGATCAGTAAGTCCTGCCCTGAGATGTTTGCAGAACCTGAGTGAACTTTAACTTCCAGTTCAAGAAAATCGCTATTGCACCCAAAAGGATTAATTTGCATAACGCTGAATTTTGTATTGGTCATTAATGGCGCAGAGGTGAACGTTTCTCCCGTATGCATTAAAACTTTATTTGCGTCATACCAATTAAAAATATTCTGAAATTTTGGATCATTAGCGCTCTTGGCCCTTAAAGTAACAGCGTTGCCAGGGCAGATTGGGAGCGGGTCCTCCACTAAAGGTTTTTCCAGTGCCTCTATAAAGATCTCTTTGCTAATGCTAGTGCTGCACTGGCCAAGATTTCTTACCGTTATTATATGGGCGCCAGCACTTACATTGTGAAATTCATTTAAGGACTGAAAATTTCCATTGTCTAATTTATATTCAAAAGTGCCAGTATTATTTTTAATTATAGCAACAAGGCTGGCACACTTATCTGGAGAAACTGAAGATTTTTGCTGGATTAAAAGGTCATGTTCTGAGAAATCTGTACCCCCTGAATTCACTTTAACTTCAATGTCCAGATAATCACTTTTACAGCCCGAGGAAGTAATTTGTATTACGCTGTATTTTGTGCTAGTTAATAATGGGCCAGATGTGAAGGTTTTTCCCGTATGGATTAGAATTTTATTTGAATTATACCACTGAAAAATTGACCCATCCTCTTGTTCAGTAGCGCTTTTAGCATTCAAAGTAACAGAGCCACCCGAGCAGATAGCAGGAACATTCTCAACGATTGGCTTCTCGAGAGCCGAATTAAAATTAATGGCATCGAGAAAGTTTCCAATTGTAGGAGAATTTGAGGAATTGGAAAGTGCTTCAAAAATAAATCTTGTGACCTTTTGATTCTCTGGCACCACATAAATTCCACTATAAAGTTTCCAGGCCAGGTGACCAGTTGAGCAAGTGGTCACAATAGTGTAGGGACCATTGGGAGGACCTGCTTTTAATACCATCTTATCAACTCCAAATCTGCCTCTGTGCGCAAAGGAGTACGTAAAGACATTATTTTGAGAAGTATCATAGTCCTGATATAATCCTGAAGAATAGGAAGCATTGAGTTCTATATACTGCTCTCCATCATAGGCAAAACTCCGAAGATTGTCTAAATTAGAACCGTTTCTCCAGAATTCTATAATTCGGTCCGGCGCTGTTGTCCTCCAGCCAGGAACCATATCCTGGTTAATTAATGAAGCAGAGTAGCGTAAAACAGGCAACTCAAAACTATTGTTAATAGTGTTAACCCTGCATTGGCTGTGGGCTGAATAAGTAAAAAGAAAGATTATAAATACCCGAATTCTAAGGCTATAAAAGCAGCTGTAATTGTAATTTTGACGTAGCAAGTTCATAAATAATAGGTAGATTTAAGGGGATGTGAGGGAAATTATATGTTTTATAGCGTTCGGGTGGATAGAGTAACGGATTTATACACGTATTATAGCTTTAGGTATTTGACATTAGATAAATTACCCTATCAATCCACCAGTCTTCTTTGTCGGGCTTTTTTTTCCAATCCATATTTTTGATTTCTATTATGTTAGGGTTAAAGTCTGAAACATTGGCTTGTAAACCATTTAATTTTAGGGTTTTTATGATTTTGTTTTTTACTTTCGAGACTTCTCTTATTCCTAATTTTAAACTTTTGAACTCCAAAAACAGACTTTTCTCACCAGAGCTAATTACCTGCTCCAGATCATAGGAGTTATAATAGCAAAAGCCAATTACTTTAATTCTTCTTTTGGCGAGCATATCAAATGCGTACATACAGTCGGATAGTCCATCTTCGCTATTGTACACATTGTGCAAACAAATAATTTGCTGCTTAATTAGATCATCAAATGCATTGGCTAGTTTGTCAAAATCTGTCGGATGGTCCCACTTTAGACTGTTCTTCTGATGTTTTTTGTAGTGTTTTGAGATAAATTTTTTAAGTTTCTCTTTATCAAAATGCTCATCGTAGGTTTCATTTTCATAAAATATAAAACTGATATTGTTATAAATCTCCTCTTTAGTGTCAAAACCAAACTTAATGTCTAGTTTTAATTGTATTAAAGCATCTTTTCTAATTTTTTTTTTCATAGAATTATCTGATTATATGGTATTGGAATAGATGGGGATAGTATCTGGTTATAACTTTTTATTTTTTGCCTCGGGTAAATAATTTAAATCCTGGACATTCATTAGTTAGTATAAAAATGAATTCAAAATGTGTTTTTAGACTAGATGAACCTTGTCAAAATTGCCACTGTTTTAAGTATGGGCTAAATTATACCAAAGCACTAGGGCTACTATTTTTAAGTAGTAAACAAATGATAGACTGACGGGAACTTTAGATAGATTTGTGGTAAACATATCAATAGAAGGGTATGTGAGTTGGCTGCCAAACAGGAGAAAGTGCTTTTAAATGAGAAAAGCATTTAAAACTTTCCCCATGTAATTATGTATTGTATTTGCGGGCCTTACCAAAAATTAAGATCGAACGTATTTGAAATAATTAGCATCACTACTACGAATGTTAATAATTATCAATTATTAAACTGACTTTTATTTTTTTGATTTGCAGCGCTGTTTTCTGTTGCGTTTTCCTTCTCGCGAGAGATTAGCTTATGAATTTCGAAATCGAACTATTGGTAAGTCTTAGCGCTTGTATTTTAAGCTATAGATCCAATAAAGATAGTTTGTCCACCAATTATCTATCTAAATTTTGCCTGGTCTATTATTTGTCTACCCCTTTTTGTATGTGCAAGGTGCCAGGTAAATTAATTTTGCGAAAGTTTATTTTCCTGATTTCAATACAAAATAGATCAGAAAAAAAACTGACGATTTAAATTCAATACAATAATCTTTTTTAGTCAGAATGAAAAATAATGTAAAATCACCAATTTTTAACGCGGTATTAGAAATTAGAAAAGTGGGAAAAAATGAGATGTTTAACAGGAATCAAAAAATATGTTTAAAGATAATGAGAAGGTGTTTAGTAAGCCTTATTGTACTTATGACAATTTTTTCTTTTAAATCAGTAATGATTGCCAAGCAGGAAAATCCAAATTTAATTATGGGTAAATGGATATGGAAAGAATCAATACATGTTGATAATAAAAGTTATTTGTCCACTCCTAAATCTAAGGGATACAAAAAGAAAATTGTTTTTACCACTGATGGAAAAGTTATCACTTATAAGGATGATGTAGAAATTAGAATTAGTAAATATGAGTTAAGTAAAGGTATAAGCGTTTTTGATCAGAAAGAACATGACCTTATTATTTTTGAAGGCATAACCTATGTTATTGAAAAACTCGACAGTAAAAATCTAACCTTAGCCAACAATTTTAATAATGGATATCGTTCGCAGTTTTACAGATAGTTGTTATGTGAAAAATCGTGTCACAAGCAGGAGCTTTCCCTTATCAAGGAAATGAATTTCAAGTTGAAAAGCATAGAGTGATGCAATTTTTTTTGATAGCGAATTTATCTTTTAATCAAATACCAAAAATAATGATTGGCTTTTTTTTATACCTCATTTCATTAATTCCACTTAGGATTTTATATTTCATTTCAGATTTTTTAGCTTTTTTACTGTATTATGTTTTTAAATATCGTCGTAGAGTAGTTGCAGAAAACATAAAGAAATCTTTTTATACGCTAACCAATAATGAAAGAATTGTTCTTGAAAAAGAATTCTACAAAGTTTTTTCCGATAATTTTATGGAAACAATAAAGCTGCTTTCTATTTCCGAGAGAAAGTTACTCTCCTACATTTCGGCAGATTATTCCCAACTTGAGAAAATACTTGCAGAGAATCAAAATTGCCATATTTATCTCGGGCATCAATTTAATTGGGAATGGGCAATCGCCCATATGACTCTAGTTCAAAAAAAAGCCGAAGTTTTATTGGTTTATAAGACCTCGCGCAGCCACATAGTAAATGATTTAATGTTACGAATAAAAAGCCGCTTTGGTTCAAAAATCGTGGAATCAGAAAATATGAAAAAAGAGATGGAGCAATTCTCAGGTAGTCCTCACATTGTGATTGTACTTGCAGATCAAAATCCTAAATTTCCATCAAAAAGCTATTGGCTCTCGTTTCTTTCGCAAAGAACAGCGTTTTTGAGCGATGTTGAATTAAATACGGCCGATTATAAAACACCTAGTCTTTTTGCAAATATTATTCGTGAAAAAAGAGGGCGTTATAAAATTATTCTAGAGCCAATATTTGATTTTACGGAACCTTATAAAAGAAGAATTCTAACCAATATTTTTGTTGAAAAATTGGAAAATGCAATCATATCAAATCCTGAAAATTATTTATGGAGCCATAAGCGATGGAAGCATAAGTATAAAAACGAATATAGAAAAAGATGGATTAACAAAACTAGCAAAGTTTAGCACTATTAGTCTAGTTTTTTAAATACGATTTTGCTCTCTATTTTATTGTATGTCCTTGTGGGTACGATATTAAAATTAAACTCATAAATTTTCTACAAAAGAGATGGAAATAAGCATTCAGATTCTTGCGAGAATAATAAAGACGATTAAAATGATTTTGCAGTTGTGTCTGTTTTTTGGTCTGAATCAAAAATATTGGTATTAAAATGTGAATTATGAAAAAAAAGATATAAAAAAATAAGTAGAATGTTTTTTTTTGTAAAATTGCTTATATTTTCTTTTAACGAAATTAAAAACACACTTTATTTTGAAAAATTTTGTTCTAAATTTTTTACTATTAATTGGTCTTCCTATAATTGGTTCTTCACAAGGGCATGCAGTTAAATTTCTTGACACTCCCGATGGTTTATCTCATAATTCAATAAGATCAATATTTCAGGATAGTGATGGTTATATGTGGTTTGGCACCTACGACGGACTCAATAGATATGATGGTTATAATTTTAAAGTGTACCGAAATAGTATTAAGGACAGACAATCATTACGATTTAATCATATATCCTGCATTGAAGGAGATTCAAATAAAAATATTTGGGTGGGAGGTTCTAATGGTGTCTGTGTTTATAGTAAAAGCAAGGCTGTATTTTACCCAGTTCAATATGTTTTTGCACATAACAAGCCAAAAGTACTTAAGGATATCATTCGTCAGATAAAATCGGTTTATAAAAAACAGGTATTAGTAGGTACACAAAATTTAGGTTTACTACTCTTTGAGAACGGATCATTTATAGGTCGAAATATACCTCTTGAGGGATTAAATAAAGATATTAAATATAAGTACGATGCGACGGTTCTCCAAGAGGCCGGGGCTAAAGATTACTGCTGGGTATATGTTAGAGATGTAGGTGTTTGCAGATATGATTATCACTTAAAAAGATTAAAGGTACGATTCCCTTTGTCAAAAGAAGTGGAATCTATGCAGGTTTCTTTAGATCATAATCTTTGGCTGGGTACAGATGAAGGTCTTTTTCTTTTGAACATCAAATCTGGTTTGCTTTCCCAGAATTATTTTTCAGAAAAATGCACCGTTACTGACATTCTTTTAGATAAGAAAAAAGAATTGTGGCTGACCACAGATGGTTGTGGTATTTATAAGGTAGTAGGAAATACTGAAAAAGCGGTAGCTTATAATTCTGTCCGGGATAACCAACTTTTAAAGAGTAATTCTATAGAGTGCTTGTATGAAGATAGAGCAGGAAACAAATGGATTGGAACACTGCGAGGAGGCATAAGCATGTTGAGTGGTACGCCTAAGTATTTTCAGAGTATTCGCTATAATAGCATTGGGAATGATCCAACTGATAACTTTATTCTCTCATTTTGTGAAGATGAAAAAAACAATATATGGATAGGAACCGATGGAGCAGGTTTAAAGTATTGGAATAGAAAGAATAATTCCTATATAAAATATTCAAATAAACTCTCCAGTGGTTTTATTACCAGCATTATAAGAGATGATAAAACTAATGCTATTTGGTTATCAACCTGGGCAGGTGGTATAAACCGTATTAATTCAGATCACACTGTAAGTCATTTTTCTTGCTATAATCCATACACAAAACACATTGAGAGAAATATATGGCTTGTTTACAAGGATTCTAAGGGAAATATTTGGGCTAGTGCTACTAATGAAGGTTTTTTATATCTCTTTGATAGGACCAAAAATAGTTTTCTACTCTATGATAGAGGAATTGATAATTTGCAATGTTTGACAGAAACTAGTGACGGTAAACTCTGGGGTGGAAATTACACCTCTTTGATTGTTATTGAAAAAGAAAAAAGGAAATACACTCGGATAAGCATTAGTAATCCTGCTCGTTGTATACTTGAGGATAAAAGCAAAAATCTTTGGGTTGGCACCCAGGAAGGTGGATTATTGTTATTTGATCGTAAGACAAAAGTGTTTAAACGCCTGACCACTGATGATGGTTTGCCCTCAAACACAATTTTAAGATTGCTCGAGGACAAGAATGGAAATTTATGGATGAGTACCTATAATGGTATTTGCAGGTTTGACTGGAAAAGAAAAATATTCAGGAATTTTTCAGTAAATGATGGACTTCAGAACAATCAGTTTAGTTTTAATGCTGGATTAAAATTAGCCACAGGAGAATTTCTATTTGGTGGAATAAACGGATTTAATATCTTTTTTCCTGAAAATATTAGGGAGGTCAATCAAGAGAACAACGTATTGCTTTCAGATTTTTATGTCAATAATCAGCCTATTGAACAAAGTTCAAATGAATTAAACTCAGAGTGGGATTCCGGTAAGATCAAGATGGTAAAACTGCCCTATGACCAAACCACCTTATCAATGGAATTTGCGGCACTTGATTATAATGATGCCGATAAAATTAAGTATGCTTACTTTTTGAAAGGCTGGGATAATCACTGGACATATGCCGGACAGATAAGAAAGGCAAATTATTCGAGATTGCCCGAAGGAAAATATATTTTTAAGGTAAAGACAACCAATTTTAAAGGAGGTTGGAACCAAGAAACAGATCTTATTACTATAGTTGTTATGCCGCCGTGGTACAGGGCTTGGTGGGCATATATTTTATATTTATTTGCTGTTGTTGCAATTGTGTTTGGATATCTGAGATACAATAAAAATAAAGAAAAACTAAAGTACAAAGTGAAAATTGCTGAATTAGAAAGTAAAAAAGAAAAGGAAATTGCTGAGAAGCAATCTTCTATGTTTACTTATATTTCACATGAGTTTCGTACGCCGCTTTCACTCATTATAAATCCATTAAAAAAAGCAGTTCAAAAAGAAAATGTGCAAAATGGCTCTTCTGGAAGTGATTTAGCGATTGCACATCGAAACGCACGAAGACTTTTGAGTTTGGTGGATCAGCTGTTGCTTCTTCGTAAAGCCGAAAATGATGCGGATTCGCTTAGATTGTCAACTATAAATGTAAATAACCTTTGTAATGAGGTATATCAATGTTTTGTAAATCAAGCAAAAGATAAGAATATTAATTACAATTTTAGTTTGCCAGATTATACAATTGAAATTATCGGAGATTATGAGAAAATTGAAATTTCATTATTTAATTTAATGTCTAATGCTTTTAAATATACTTCTGAGGGAGGCGAAATTGAGCTAAAACTCATTGAGAATGATTTTGAAGTTATCCTTGAAATTGCTGATACCGGTAAGGGAATTGAAGAAAAGAATATGCAGGTTATATTCGAAAAATTCAGGCAGGTAAATTCAAAAGTATCGGTGGGAACAGGTTTTGGAATCGGACTTTATATTGTAAAGTATTTTATAGAAAAACATAAAGGAAGCGTAAGCTGTACCAGTGAAATTGGAAAAGGAAGTCTATTTAGATTGACTTTTATAAAAGGTGGAAATCATTTTGAAGGTGCTGAAATTACCAATACTGCTAATCAAAGAAGTCAATTACTCAATGAACTTCTTGGTGATGAAATGGATGAGGATAATAATTCGTTTACAGCTACTGTTTCAGAAAATGACTTTCATGCAATAATGTTGACAGACAAACGTACAGTTTTAATTATTGATGATAATGCTGAAATAAGAAATTATCTGATCAAATTGTTTTCTGATCTCTATATTGTTTATAGCGCAGAGAATGGAGAAGAAGCTCTGAAATTGACTGAAAAATACATGCCGGATTTAGTAATCAGTGATATTACGATGGAGCAATTAGATGGTCTGGAGTTGTGTAAAAAAATAAAAGAAAACAATATATTGTCTCATATTCCGGTTATTCTATTAACGGCATCAAAAAATCCAGAGACACATCTTCAGGGAATAAGTGGTGGCGCCGATGATTATATTACAAAACCATTTGATGATGACATGCTTTTGGCAAGAGTAGATTCTTTATTGAGGAATCGAAATAATTTACGTAAATATTTTCTAGAAAGTATAACCCTTAAAGAGAATACCCAAAAAGTTCCAATTGAATATCAGGATCTATTAAAAAAATGTATCGATATAGTGGAATCCAATATTCATAAAAGAGATTTTAAGATCAAAAATTTTGCAATGGAAATGGGAATGAGCCACAGTATGTTATATGCTAAAATTAAAATAATCTCAGGTCAAACTTTAAATTCCTTTATTCGTTCTATCCGTCTGAGAAGAGCAGCCATGTTAATGTTGACAAAAGATATTAATATTGCCCAGGCAAGTGCTGAAGTTGGTTTTGAAGATCCTAAATATTTCAGGCAACAATTTGTAAAGTTATTTGGAATAACACCCTCTGAGTATATAAAAAAATATAAGAGTTCTTTTAATGCCGATACCAATATTGTCAAATAAAATTTATGTGTTTGTTCATTTGCAATTACTGCTTGTTTTACACCATGAAAAATAATCTATTCAATTTACTTTTAGGCCAATTGCCTATCAAGCGGATGTTCATCTCCATGATATAATAGTACTATAAGTAGTATAATTTTTCATCTGCTGCTCCACTAATTAAAAAAAAGATTTATTATATAATTATGTTTTGTATTTAAGCTCCAATGCTGCTTAGTGATTCATGTTCAAGAATGACATCATATTTTTCTTTTTTCTCAGCAGCAAAAGGGCTATTAATGTCTTTTTTATAGCAGATTGTACTAAACTGTTTTTTTCCACGTCTCTGTAGAGCTTTTATAAAAGGAATCTGAATATGCGTTTTTAGTAGAAATACTGTTCTGGAAATTTTTTTTAGGTAATTATTGTTTATGTAAAAAAAAGCATAGATTTTTTTATATTCTAAAATTTTTATCCTAAAATAAAACAAATCACGAATTTACCCTCCTTTTTTCTTGAATTTACCCCCCATAAATGCCTTTCACTAGACATTACTTTGCATTTGAAAATAGATATGGGCAAAGAAGAAAAGCTTTTGAAACAGCAGTGTAAAAGTGTGTTTTTTACGGTTAATTAACTCACAATTGGATTTATCGTTTTTTTTTATTGAAAGGGTAAGAATAAAAAAATACACAATGAAGAACATTGTAAATTTTCAAATCCATTTAAGATCAAGACTAATAATTCTCTTGGGATAATTAAGCAAATAAAAGTCCCTACCTGCAATAAGGTCAGTTCATTTATTCCAAGGTCAGTACTTGAAACAGAGAGTGCTTTTTATTGCTTTGTCCAAAGAATAATTATAATAATTACTAACTAATACCAATTTTAAAACCATGAATTTATGAAAAAAAAGAATTTTAATCGAATGAAAAATTTAAGATCTTTCATTACATCTAAACTGGCACTGTCTGTTTTTATTTTGATTTCATGCATTAGTATGCAAGCTCAAAATACGATTACAGGAACAGTCCAAGACAATAAAACAGCTCAAAAAATTCCCGGCGTTACAGTAACTGTCAAAGGAACTACTAATGGAACTGTTACAGATTTTGATGGAACTTTTAAGTTAAATGTAGCCAATTCAAATGCCATATTAGTTTTCTCCTACATTGGATATAGTAGTGTTGAAGAAGCAGTAAAAGGAAGAAATGTTATTAATGCTTCCCTAAGTGAAGAAAGTAATGCATTAAATGAAGTTGTTATAATAGGATACGGTACTGTGAAGAAAAGCAGTACTACGGGTGCTATAAGCAGTTTGAAGGCAAAACAGCTTGATGCTCAAAGCAATACTAATCTGGGTAGTGCTATTCAGGGTAAGGTTGCAGGAGTTTCTGTAGAATCGGCAGGAGGAAGTCCCGGCGCCGGTACCAGAATTCAGATAAGAGGAGCGGGTTCATTAAACAATAACACCCCTTTGATTTTGGTAGATGATATCCAGGTGGCATCCATGAACAGCATAAGTCCAAATGATATTGAATCAATCGAGGTTTTAAAAGATGCCGCTGCCGCTGCAATCTATGGTTCCAGAGCCGCAAATGGTGTTGTTATTATTACCACTAAGAGCGGGAAAAAAGGAGATATCAAGGTTTCTTTGGATGTGTTTGGAGGTTATGCTACTGTAGCCAAACAATTAAGTTTACTGAACCAGGAACAATGGTCGAAAGTAAGTAATGCAGCCTATGCGGCGGCAGGAAAAGATCCGTTGCCTATTTCACTTAATCCTGAAGTTGGGGCAGCTGGAGTAAATTATCAGGATGCCATTTTTAAAGCTGCACCGATTCAAAATTACTCTTTAGGTTTTTCAGGAGGATCTGATAATTTAAAATACAATATGTCTTTAAATTACTTCAATCAGGAAGGGATAATCAGAGAAACAAATTACGATCGTTTTAATATTAGAGTAAAGTCTGATTATAAAAAAGGGATCTTTAAAATTGGAGAAACACTTCTGTTAACCAAAGAAAAAAGAAAAGAATTACCAGATGTACCGGGACAAGGAAAGAATGTGGTGGGATCGGCTATTACAATGATTCCCGGTTTTGCTCTTTACAATCAAGATGCGGTCGGAGGATACGGCGGAGCTTCCGGTCCTGTAACGGATATCTTTAACCCAATAGCGGCATTGAATCTTCTTGATGTAAAAAGTGATACCTATCAGGCCTTGCTAAATACGTATGTTGAAGCTAACTTTTTTGATGGTTTTAAATACAAATTGAGTGTCGGGGCAACTGTATCAGATTACGTAAAAGATAATTATACACCACGTTATGAGGTGGGCGGTTTCTTTAAAAATTTAGATAACGATTTGATTCATCTGGATCAGTTCAATCTTTACACGCAGGTAGAAAATACCTTAAATTATACAAAATCTTTTGGCAAGCACTATGTAAATGCTTTGGCAGGATATACGGTATATAACAATACCTTCAAGTCAGTTACAAGCTCAGTGAGTGGAATACCGGATGGGATTTATACGTTATCCGGAGCCGTTCAGCCCGCAGCAAGTGGTTTTAACACGAAAAATAATCTGGTTTCTTATTTAGGTCGTGTAATATACTCTTATGACAGTAAATATACATTGTCAGCTACCATAAGACGTGACGGGTCATCAAGATTTAGCCAAAACAACAAATGGGGTAATTTCCCTTCTGTTTCAGGAGCATGGAGCATTGGTAAAGAAAACTTTTTTACAAATCTAAAAACACCAATATCCGATTTTAAATTACGTGCAAGTTACGGTGTATTGGGGAATCAGGAAATTGGGGATTATCAATACTTAGGATTGATTACTTCGGGAATCAGTTACGGAGCAGGAGAACCAAACACATTATGGAGTGGAAATATTCAGACTAATTATCCGGCAGTGGGTTTAAAATGGGAATCAACAGCAACATCAGATTTTGGTTTAGATCTGGATTTATGGAACGGTAAGCTGCAATATACATTTGACTATTTCAAAAAGCAAACATCAGATTTACTTTTAAGAGTTCCAATTCCTCTATCTGTCGGATCAAGTGATAATCCTTATACAAATGCTGGAAACGTTACCAATAAAGGTTATGAAATGAGTTTAACCTATAATGAGAAACTGGGAGATTTTAACTTCAATATTACCGCTAATGTCTCAAGTATCAAAAACAATGTAGATGAACTTAGTACAGGAAGTCAGGTAATCGAAGGAGGAAAAGGTTCCTTTCACGGTGCTCCAGTAACCTATAGCAAAGTAGGATATCCGATTTATTCGTTTTTTCTGGTAGATTCTGATGGATTATTCAGATCTCAGGCAGAAATTAATTCTTATACGAAAGACGGAAAACTGATTCAGCCAAATGCACAAGTAGGAGATGTTAAATACATTGATTACAATGGTGATGGTGAAATCAACGGTGAAGACAGACAATACAAAGGAAGTGCTTTCCCTAAGTTTGAGTACGGATTGAGACTGCAGGGGGACTGGAAAGGGATTGACTTTACGCTGGCTTTGCAAGGAACTCAGGGAAATAAACTTTATAATGGAAATAAAACAGATCTTGAAACAGTAAGAGCCAATACCAACTATTCTAGCGCAACACTAGATTCTTATACTTTTAATCCAAATTCAGATTTCCCAAGATTAGATATTGACGACAAAAACAATAACGGAGCAGATTATTCTGATCGATTCCTGGAAGACGGTTCTTATCTTAGAATCAAAACGGTTCAACTTGGATATACAATTCCAAACAGCATTACAAAACAAGTATCGGTAGAGAGATGCAGAATTTATTTTGCAGGAGACAACCTCTATACTTTTACAAAATATAAAGGATATAACCCGGATGTGTCAGCTGATGCATTAGGCGGGAGAGGAATTGATTATAAATCATATCCATTAAGCAAAACGATACTTTTTGGTTTGCAAATTAACTTTTAAATAGACAAAAAATGAAAAAAAAATCAATTATATTTTATCTAATCTCAGGACTTGTATTATTAAGTTCATGCGATAATAACCTTGAATTAGAAAACCCTAGTCAATTAACCACTACTTCTTATTGGAAAACTCCTGAAGATCTGGAAGCCGGATTAGCAACCGTTTATAATACTCTTGTAGACAATAATAATGCAGGTTATTGGGAGATTCAGGCCATGCAGCTCAAAGAAAATAGAACAGAAAATTTTGTTGCCAGAAATGATGTGCAGGATCGTTATGCCGTTTCTATGTATAAAAATGATGCCGGTACCAATCTGACCGGAGATATCTTTAAAGCACTTTATATCGGAATTTTTCGCGCCAATCAGGTAATTGTTTACGGGTCAAAAATTAAAAATATAGATGAAACTAAAAGAGAGCAATTATTAGCAGAAGCGACTTTTTTAAGAGGTTTGAATTATTTTAATTTGGTCAATGAGTATGGAAGCGTGCCTATTACGACAGCGTTAGTAGAAACTCAGGCTGATTATTTTAAATCAAAATCTACTGAAGCGGAAGTTTGGAATCAGGTTATAGCTGATTTTCAATTTGCTGCCAATAGCAAATTACCGGAAAATTATCCTGCTGCCCTTAAAGGAAGAGTGACAAAAAATGCCGCCATTGCGTTTTTAGGAAAAACATATTTGTATATGAAAGACTGGGCAAAGGCCGAAGAGCAATTTAATAAGTTAGTAAGTAACGAAGGCTCAAACGGATATGGACTTTTAGATAATTATGCTGAATTATTTGATGGTAAACATGAAAACAGCAAAGAGTCCGTTTTTGAAATTCAGTTTAGCAAAGTGGGAGGTTCGACCATTTGGGGAGGAACGCCGGCCGAGAGAACAAGAGCAACAACAATGGCTCAGGAATGCGCGCCTGGTGAAGTTGGCGGATGGAACGAATTATTGCCAACAAAGGTACTATTAAATGCATTAACACAGGAAAAGACTGTTGCTGGCGAATTTGATCCAAGAGCTTTGGCTACTTTGGCGTGGAATTATCCGGGGTGCATTTATTACAATTCAGATTTTGCAACAAAGTTTGGAACAAATGCGATATGGATTAGAAAAAATCAAAACTGGTGGAATAATGACGAAGGGGACTGGAAGTCTGAACTCAATGAATATGCCATGCGTTATGCAGATGTTCTTTTAATGCTGGCTGAGGCAAAAACAATGCAAGGTAAAGTAGCTGAGGCAATACCATTAGTGAAAAGGATTAGAGACAGAGCAAAGCTGGCTGATATTTCGATGACAGGATGGAGCAAAGACCAAATGATGACAGAGATTATGCACCAAAGAAATGTTGAGTTTGCCCGCGAAGGACTGCACTTTTTTGATTTAAGAAGATGGGGAACTTTAGAAACAGTAATCAAAACAAGTCAGGTAGGAGGTTACCAGCTTTTTACCACTAAAAACTCGTATTATCCAATTCCGCAAAGCGAATTGAATAATAATCCCAATATGACCCAAAATGCGCCTTGGTAGATAGTATTTGTTTAAATTAGTTAGTTGTTGAGTTTGACAAATGATTGATCGAATTAAATCAGTCATTTGTCATCTCTTATTATGATTTGTTAATAGTTCAAATATTTGTGTAGCAATCAGTTTAAATACCCACTAAGTTTTAACTATTGAATTATAGACTTAGAGAATGATAAATTTTGATTATGCATATTAGAAAATATTTTATATGAAAAAAAATACAATTTTAGTTTATATCGCTGTGATAACATCATTATTTGTCAATGCGCAGGAAAAGACAGCAAATAGTGATTGGGAAAATCCAGCCGTATTTCAGATTAATCGCGAACCTGCACGGGCAGCATTCTTACCCTATGCAGACGAATCTTCTGCTATTGCAGATGATTATACTCGTTCTCCCTGGTTCTTAACACTAGACGGAAAATGGAAATTTAACTGGGCGCCAACGCCTGACGAAAGACCAAAAGATTTCTTTAAAACTGACTTTAATACCACAAATTGGAAAGAAATTTCAGTCCCTATGAACTGGGAATTGGTTGGATACGGAATTCCTATTTATACCAATATCATCTATCCATTTGCTAAAAATCCGCCTTTCATTGCTCACACAGATAATCCTGTGGGATCCTACAAACGCACTTTTGAGTTGCCGGAAAACTGGAACCAACGACGTATTTATCTTCATTTTGAAGCAGGAACTTCGGCAATGTATATTTGGATCAATGGGGAAAAAGTGGGATATAGTGAAAACACTAAAAGTCCAACAGAGTTTGATATAACAAAATACGTTAAACCCGGTAAAAATCAGGTTGCAGTTGAGGTATATCGCTGGAGCGATGGTTCGTATTTAGAGGATCAGGATTTTTGGCGTTTGTCAGGCATAGATCGCGACGTTTATCTTTATAGTACGGCAAACATTCGTATTGCAGATTTTTTTGCGCGTCCGGATCTTGACGCTTCCTATAAAAACGGAAGTCTCTCTGTAGATGTTAGACTAAAGAATATGAATACTATTTCAAAAAACAACCAAACCGTTGAAGCGAAATTAGTAGATGCAGTAGGCAGGGAAGTTTTTAAAAGAACATTAAAAATAAATATAGGAACTAATTCTGAAGCAACCACCACTTTTACACAAAAGGTCACTTCACCTAAATTGTGGAACAACGAAACACCAAATTTATATACTTTACTGTTGACCTTAAAGGATGAAAATGGAAAGTTTATTGAAACGGTTTCGACACCAATTGGCTTTAGAAAAGTAGAATTAAAGAACGGACAATTATTAGTGAACGGTATTCGAATTATGGTACATGGTGTAAATATCCATGAACATAATCCTAAAACGGGCCATTATCAGGATAAAGAAACGATGATGAAAGACATCAGGTTAATGAAGCAATTAAACATTAATGCGGTGCGTTGCAGTCATTATCCAAATAACTTGATGTGGGTAAAATTATGTAACAAATTTGGTTTATTTCTGGTAGACGAGGCCAACATAGAAAGTCACGATATGGGGGCGGAACTGCAAGGGCCTTTTGATAAAACAAAACATCCTGCTTATCTTCCAGAGTGGAAAGCGGCGCATATGGATCGTATTTACAGCTTAGTGGAAAGAGATAAAAACCAGCCCTCAGTTATTCTTTGGTCCCTTGGTAATGAATGCGGCAACGGACCCGTTTTTCATGAAGCCTACAATTGGGTAAAAAATAGAGATAAAACGCGATTAATACAATTTGAGCAGGCAGGAGAACAAGAGAATACTGATGTGGTTTGCCCAATGTATCCAAGTATTGATTATATGAAAGAATATGCCAGTCGAAAAGAAGTAAAACGCCCGTTTATTATGTGTGAATATGCCCATTCAATGGGAAATAGCAATGGTAATTTTCAGGAATATTGGGATATTATTCGCAGCAGCAATAACATGCAGGGAGGATTTATCTGGGATTGGGTAGATCAGGGACTGGAGATGACTGATGAAGTGGGACGAAAATACTGGGCCTATGGAGGAGATATGGGAAGTCAAAATTATACCAATGACGAAAATGGTTGCGATGACGGATTAGTCTGGCCGGATCGCACGCCTCATCCGGGTGCTTTTGAAGTAAAAAAAGTGTATCAAGATATTCTATTTACAGCGGCTGATTTGAAAAAAGGAATTATTGAAGTAGAAAATGGATTTGGTTATACAAACCTAGAAAAATATAATTTCAGGTATGAAGTCCTAAAAAACGGATTGGTTATAAAATCAGGTACTATTGCCATTAGTCTTGCACCGCAGTCTAAGAAGAAAGTCCAGCTTGAATTACCGAAACTAACAACAGAAGACGGAGTTGAATATTTTTTGAATATTTATGCGTACACTACTGAAGGCACTGAAGTTTTACCTCAAAATTTTGAAGTAGCCCGAGAACAATTCTCAATTAGTGAGGGGAATTATTTTGCAAAATCTAAAGTTGCAGTGACAAATCCGGTTGTCAAAGAAACTAAAGATGCCATTACGCTTAGCACAGCAGGTGTCGAAGTGACCATCAACAAGAATACAGGTTTAATGCAGCAATACAAATCAAATAATGAAGATTATTTTGATCAGATGCCAACTCCTAATTTTTGGCGTGCACCAACAGATAATGACTTTGGAAACAATATGCCGGTTTTAAGTAATGTATGGAGAGCCGCAGGAAAGACTGCTATTCTGAACACTATAGAAGTCAAAAAAGAATCCGGTAGAACAATTGTTGTGGCAAATCTTTTCTTAAAAGATGTTACCTCCACTTATACAATTACTTACACGATGAATTCAGATGGAAGTTTGACGCTGATAAATTCATTCAAAGCCGGAAATAATCAATTGTCTGAAATGCCTCGTTTTGGAATGATATTTTCTCTTAAAAAAGAACTGGATAATTTTTCATATTATGGAAGAGGGCCGTGGGAGAATTATCAGGACAGAAACACAGCCTCTTTCAAAGGAATTTACCAAAGTAAAGTAGCTGATCAATATGTCCCTTATATACGTCCTCAGGAAAATGGATATAAAACAGATGTTCGCTGGTTAACGCTAACCAATAACTCAGGAAATGGTATAGAAATAGAAGGTTTGCAAGCATTGGGAGTAAGCGCGCTGCACAATTATCCCGAAGACTTTGATCCCGGCCTGACAAAAAAATACCGTCATTCGAGTGATATTACGCCTCGAAAAGAAATTATTGTCTGTGTTGATTTAGCACAAAGAGGCCTTGGTGGTGATACCAGCTGGGGCGCTTTACCTCATGAGCAATATCAATTGAAGAACAAAGAATACAGTTATGGTTTTGTTATTAGAGCTATAAAGAAATAAGTAGCTAATATTTCCTTTTGTATAAAAAACCGAACCAAAATAATTAAACCTGACCAATAGGAGTAATAAGATTTTTTTACATAAAAAGAGTTTTATTCCATTGCTTTGTTTGAAGATTTGCTTTCTCAGAATACTATAATAAAGAGAAGAAAATGTATCAAATGTGTTGAGTCATTAGTTCATAAAGATTTACAGAAAACCAACTATTTCTAGTGTAATCGCGGTCAAAAACTAACAACCTTCGGGTTGTTTTTTTTGTATATAGCTCTAAATAGAATAAATGATTTTTAGCAGAAGGTGGTCTTGTGAATATATTGGTGGATTTACATGTGCTTTAAACCAATGATTTAGTCCCAAAAATATAGTATTACTATACTTATTAATTTCGAGAATTTGCTTTATAATACAGAATTTGAATACAGAATTTGGGATATCAGTCTAAATTAAATGGTCTTTAAAACACTTTAAAACAGCAAGAAGATGTGGTGAGTATTCTGAATTCTAATCCTGTAAATAAAACTTATTTTTATGCATTAAATTTATTAAAAAATAGCTGCTTACTTGGTGTTTTGTTAAATCAATAAAAAAGATAATTAAAACTTAATACATGATAATTTTGACTTGAAATAAAAAATAATAATGCATTAGTTTTATACTTTTAAGAGCACGGCGAGATATTGAGCTGGAAAATATAAAAACATTTAGCAGATAAGCTTGGTTTTTGTTTAAAAAAAGTTGTGCTTCATAATAAAGGATTTGAAAAGACCAAAAGATAGGTTTCGATCCTTAGTTTGGATTGATAAAAAAATAATTTTTAGTTTTTAATCTTAAATTTTAAATAAAATAATATGATAACTCAAAAATATTGTCTTGCATTAGATTTGAATGAAGATCCGGCACTCATGGCAGAGTACAAAAAATATCATGAAAAGATTTGGCCTGAAATCACAGAAAGTATCACCAGTTCTGGGATTGAAAATCTTGACATTTATTGCGTTGGTAACAGAATGTTTATGATTATTGAAGCCAATGAAACTTTTAGTTTTGAAAGAAAAGGGGAAATGGATGCTAATAATCCGGTAGTTCAAAAATGGGAAGAATTGATGTGGAAATATCAAAAGGCATTGCCTTGGGCAAAGAAAGGTGAGAAATGGATTCTAATGGAGAAAATATTTGATTTGCATGAGAATAGATAGCCACCAGCATTTTTGGAAATACCATCCTGTAAAGGATGCGTGGATCAATGAAAAAATGAAAGTGATTAGAAGGGATTTTTTGCCTTCTGATTTAGAACCATTGTTGTTTGAAAATCAAATTGATGGTTGTGTGGCTGTTCAGGCAGATCAAAGCGAAGAGGAAACTCGTTTTCTTTTGGATTTGGCCCGGGACAATGATTTCATAAAAGGTGTTGTAGGCTGGGTAGACCTGTGCTCAGAAAACGTAGAGGAACGTTTGGAATATTTTAATAAATATGAGAAGTTAAAAGGATTCAGGCATATCCTTCAGGGCGAATCAGATATTAATTTTATGCACATGGAGGGCTTCCAGAATGGAATTTCTAAATTGTCAGAATATGGTTTTACCTATGATATTTTGATTTTTCCAAAACATCTCAAAAATGCAGCAAAACTTGTTGCAAAATTCCCCCATCAAAAGTTTGTTATAGATCATTTGGCCAAACCAGATTTCAAAATTCAAAATTTCAGCCAATGGGAGAAAGGTATCATCGCGATGGCCCAGTTTCCTAATGTGATGTGTAAGGTTTCAGGATTAGTAACCGAAGCCCATTGGAATAGGTGGAAAGCTGCAGACTTTACCTATTGTTTAGATGTGGTCACAGACGCATTTGGTATCGACCGACTCATGTTTGGAAGTGATTGGCCAGTGAGTACACTGGCAGCGTCTTATGCAGAATTATGTGATATTGTAGAGGATTATTTTTGGGAATTTTCGATAGAAGATCGGGAAAAATTCTGGAGCAGGAATGCCATTGATTTTTATGACTTAAAATTTTAATGAATTCATTGTATTTTATCTACAACCATAAGAAATAAAATACCAACTTGAATAAAGAACAAGATGAATCTAAAACTTAATGAAAGAATAATTATCGTAAATGGTGGAGCAAAAGGAATAGAACGTGAAATTAGCTAGCTGCGGCTGTAATATTTGGAATAGAATGCCGATAATTAAATTGCTGTTACAGAAATCGAGCTCAGAGAGGAAAAGCCTTTGGTGTTGTGGCTGAACTCACTAATGCGCGGGAATGCAGAGATGCTGTAGAACTTTTTTTTATTAAAATGGCAACTACTTCAGCAGGTCTCGAAGAAGGTGTTGCAGCCAAATATCTTGGTTTTTTGGTCTGGCATTTATGTTAGGACGCTTTGCAGGAACATTTTTCATGCAATACATACAACCAAGAAAATTATTAATCATATACCATCATTAATATCCTCTTATCAATATTAGCCATATTCGGTTCAGGAATGATAGTAGTTTATACCTTAATTACAATAGCTTTTTTTATGAATATTATGTTTCCAACTATTTTCTAAATGGGAATTGACGGTCTTGGAGATAATACCAAAATAGGATCTTCATTAATCGTAATATCTATAGTAGGAGGCGCTTTACTTCCTCCGGTTTTAGGGTTGATTTCAGATAGTAGATGAAGTATTCAGTATGGTTACGTTGTTCCGTTGACTTGCTTTTCAGTAATATTATTGTTTGCATTTAACGGACATAAAACAAATAAAGCATAAAATTTATTTATATAATATGTTAGAAAACGGAGTTAAAAGATTGGTGGTGAAAATGCACCCGGAAGATAATGTGCTGGTCGCTTTGACAGATTTGGTAAAAGGAGAAAGTGTAACTTTTGATAAAGAAACCTATATCCTTCAGGATACTATTAAGGCAAAGCATAAGTTTTATACAACTGATTTAAAAGAAGGAGCTGAAGTTACCATGTACGGTGTTTTGGTTGGAAAAGTGCAAAATGATGTTGCCAAAGGAAGCCTCATGACAACAGACAATCTGAAACATGCGGCAGAACCGTATCAGTATCGTCATGTTGATTTTGAATGGAAAGCGCCGGATGTTTCAAAATTTAAAGACAGAACTTTTAGAGGATACAAAAGAAATGACAGCCGGGTTGGAACAGCCAATTACTGGTTGTTTGTACCAACAGTATTTTGTGAGAACCGCAATCTGGATGTTATCCGTGAAGCTTTGCACAATGAGTTAGGATATTCAGTGAGCGATAAGTACACCCAATATACCCATAATTTACTTGAAGCGTTTAAAAAAGGAGAAAGCCTCGATTCAATTGATGTACAATTGGCTCCGGATCAAAATACGAATAAGATCTTCAAAAATGTAGATGGGATTAAATTTCTGAACCATCAGGGTGGTTGTGGAGGTACGCGTCAGGATTCGGCCACTTTAAGTGCGTTACTGGCTTCATATGCAAATCATCCAAATGTGGCGGGAATAACCGTATTGAGTTTGGGTTGCCAGCATTTGCAAGTACAGGATTTTACGAATGATGTTAAAAAGCAAAATCCATCCTTTGATAAACCTTTGTATATTTTTGAGCAGCAACAATCAAAAAGCGAAGAACAATTGATTGCCGATGCCATTAAAAAAACATTTGAAGGATTAATCGAAATAAACAAACTCGAGAGAGTAGCAGCGCCGTTAAGCGAATTGTGTCTTGGAGTAAAATGTGGCGGCAGCGATGGTTTTAGCGGAGTTTCGGCTAATCCTGCAGTAGGTTATGCTTCAGATTTACTGGTGGCTTTGGGCGGTAAAGTTTTGTTGGCTGAGTTTCCGGAATTGTGCGGAGTAGAGCAGAACCTGATTGATCGTTGTACATCAGAAACTGTTGCTAAAAAATTCATTGATTTAATGCAGTCTTACGATGCCCTGGCACATAAAGTAGGTTCAGGATTTCACATGAACCCATCGCCGGGAAATATTAAAGACGGATTAATAACCGATGCCATAAAAAGTGCCGGAGCAGCTAAAAAAGCGGGAACAGCACCTGTAGTTGATGTATTGGATTATACAGAACCGGTAACAAAAGCAGGTTTGAGTTTGGTTTGTACACCAGGAAATGACGTTGAAGCCACAACCGGAAAAGCGGCTGCCGGAGCAACATTAATTTTGTTTACCACAGGATTAGGAACTCCAACAGGTAATCCCGTTTGTCCAGTTATTAAGGTAGCTACAAATTCTATTTTGGCTAAAAAAATGAGAGATATTATCGATATTGATTGTGGTCCGATAATTAGCGGAGAAAAAACCATTGAAGAAATGGGAGAAGATATTCTGGAATATTGTATCAAAGCGGCAAGTGGGGAAATTATTCCAAAAGCCGTATTACTCAACCAGGATGATTTTATTCCGTGGAAAAGAGGAGTGTCATTGTAACTCTCAGGAGTTAAAAGTCTAATAATCTAAAGATCTAAAAATCTAATTATATGTTTTCATTACAAAGCAAAAAAGCGGTTGTTACCGGTGGTGGCAGCGGAATAGGAAAAGCCATTTCGGTTTTATTTGCAAATCAGGGAGCCGAAGTACACATTGTCGAAGTAACAGAGGAAAGTGCTAAAACGGCCGTTGATGAAATAAAGGCAAATGGCGGAAAAGTATTTTCTCACGCCTGTAATGTTGCCAGTCAGCAAGAAGTATTGGTCACATTTGAAAAAATAGGAAATATTAATATTCTGGTAAACAATGCAGGAATTGCTCATGTTGGCAAAGTAGATACAACTCCTGAAGCAGATTTTGACCGAATCATGAATGTGAACGTAAAAGGGGTATACAATTGTCTGCATGCTTCAATACCACATTTTAGAAATTCTGGAGGAGGCGTTATTTTAAATATGGCTTCGATTGCTGCCTGGGTAGGTATTCCGGACAGGTTTGCTTATTCTACTGCCAAAGGAGCTGTAATGGCAATGACTTTATCGATAGCAAGAGATTATATAAGCGAAAACATTCGTTGTAATTCAGTTTCTCCGGCGCGCGTTCATACTCCTTTTGTAGACGGGTTTATAGCAAAGAATTATCCGGGACAGGAAACTGAAATGTTTGAGAAATTATCAAAGTCGCAACCCATTGGCCGTATGGCGAAACCGGATGAAGTGGCAGCTTTGGCTTTGTTTTTATGCAGTGATGAATCCGGTTTTGTTACCGGTTGCGATTATCCTATTGACGGAGGTTTTATTAAATTAAATAACTAAGGTATAATGAAGGTTGCTTTATTCATTCCCTGCTATATCGACCAGTTTTACCCCAATGTGGGTATTGCAACTTTGCAGCTATTAGAAAAATTAGGCTGCGAGGTCACTTTTCCGCTGCAGCAGACTTGCTGTGGCCAACCGATGGCCAATAGTGGTTTTGCAAGTTTGAGTAAGGGATGCAATAGTAATTTTGTTGAAAATTTTACCGGGTTTGATTATATAGTAGCTCCTTCAGGAAGCTGTGTTTTGCATGTAAAAGAACATTTGCATGATGCGAAACATCCTCAGGAAACATCACATATTCGCAATTCGATTTATGAACTCACTGAATTTTTAACCGATATTGTAAAAGTAGAAAATATAAATGCCAGCTTTCCTTATAAAGTTGGGATGCACAACAGTTGTCACGGACAGAGAGGATTAAACCTTTCTTCGATGACAGAACGAATGCTGCCGGAATTTTCGAAACCCGAACAATTATTAAGTATGGTCAGAGGCATTACCCTTATTAAACCCAAACGAAATGATGAATGTTGTGGTTTTGGTGGTACTTTTTGCGTGTTTGAAGAAGCAGTAAGCGTAAAAATGGGTAAGGACAGAGTCAAAGAACACAACGATAATGAGGTTGATTATATCACAGGAGGAGATACCAGCTGCTTGATGCACCTTGAAGGAATATTAAAACGACAAGGCAGTAAGGTAAAAACCATTCATATTGCTGAAATATTGAATAGTTTGTTATAAAAAAATGCAATTAGTCTTTAGTAAAGATTAAAATAAATATAAAAAGATGACGGTAAAACACACTGCATTAGCGGAAAAGTTTATAGCTGACGAGCCAAGAACCGACTGGCACGACGAAACTTTGTGGTTTGTTCGTGAGAAACGGGATAAGGCTGCTCATGGTTTACCGGAATGGGAGCAATTAAGACAATGGGGTTCACAGATCAAGAACAATACGCTTTCTAATCTTTCTAATTATTTAAAAGAATTTGAAGAAAAAGCAACAGCCAATGGTCTAAAAGTGCATTGGGCTTCAGATGCCAAAGAGCACAATGAGATCATTCATCAAATTATCAGAAAACACGGTATTCAGAAGATTGTCAAAAGCAAGAGTATGTTAACCGAAGAATGTCATCTGAATGAATATCTACAGCACAACGGAATAGAAGTCGTGGATACAGATCTGGGAGAACGCATTGTTCAATTCAGAAAAGAACCGCCAAGCCATATTGTATTACCTGCTATTCACTTAAAAAAAGAAGATGTAAGCGCCACTTTTCATGAGTATTTGCAAACAGAAAAAGGAAATAATGATCCACAATATTTAACCGAAGCAGCCCGACAGCACTTACGCAATAAGTTTGTAGCATCAGATTTAGCCATTACCGGAGTTAATTTTGCGATTGCGGAGACGGGTGGTTTTGTAGTGTGTACCAATGAGGGAAATGCCGATATGGGAGCACATACAGCGCCTGTACACATTGCCTGCATGGGTTTTGAAAAACTAATTCCAAAAGCAGAACATTTAGCTGTGTTTTTGAGATTATTGGCCAGAAGCGCCACAGGTCAGCCTATTACGACCTATTCAAGTCATTTTCACAAACCAAGACCCAATCAGGAAATGCATATCGTGATTGTAGATAATGGCCGAAGCAAACAATTGGGAAGAGAAGATTTCAGAAACTCCTTAAAATGTATCCGTTGTGCCGCCTGTTTCAACACTTGTCCGGTATACCGAAGAAGTGGCGGACATAGTTATCATACCGCCGTTGCAGGACCAATAGGTTCTATTTTGAATCCAAATCTGGACATGAAAGCCAATGCCGACTTGCCTTTCGCATCAACCTTATGCGGCAGTTGTACCAACGTATGCCCCGTTAAAATCAATATTCATGAGCAATTATGGAAATGGAGACAAGTAATTGTTGCCGAAGGACATGTAACCACAAGTAAAAAAGTAAGCATGAAGGGAATGAATTTTATATTCTCGAACCCTAAAGTCTATCGTTTGGCGGGAAAAATGGGAAGAGGAGTGATGCATTTGTTTCCGTTTATGGTCAATAATAAATTAAATGTCTGGTACAAACAAAGAGAAATGCCTGTAGCTCCCAAGGAATCATTCCGGGATTGGTATTTAAAAAAACGGGAAAAATAAAAAATAAGACAGCAGAGAACAAAAGAGTATGAGCGCAAGAGAAAAAATATTGAATGCCATAGCGATGAATCAGCCTGAACGGGTGGAACTTCCTGTTGTTACTATTTCGGAGGTTATTCAATATGAAAATGCTTTTATCCAGTTCAAAACAGTATTGGAAAGCATTGGTGGTAAAGTAGAACTGATTTCGGATATAGCAGTGCTAAAAGACCGATTAACTGCCGATAAAGCAAACGGCAATTTTATTGTAAATACTATAAACGCATTAGGAGAAGTTGATAATCAAGTCGCTTTTTTATCAGCATTTGAATTAGAAAAAGTCGAAAAAGCGTATGTTGAAGGTACAATTGGAGTGGCAGAAAATGGAGCGGTTTGGGTTTTTGAAAGTCAAATGATCAACAGGCTCGTTCCTTTTATATGCCAGCATTTGATTTTGGTAATCAAGAAAAAAAACATTGTAAACACGCTACATCAGGCTTATGAAAAACTGGATGTTGCAAAAGAAGGTTTTGGAGCATTTATAGCCGGACCTTCTAAAACTGCCGACATCGAACAGTCATTGGTAATAGGGGCACACGGCGCAAGAAGCGCCACGATTTATGTAATAGAATAAGTGACACATGTAATTGTCTTAATAAATAAAGAGGTATAATATATTTAAAAATAATAAAAATGAAATTAATACGATTTGGAGAAACCGGTAAAGAAAAACCGGGTATTTTAATAGGAGAAAAAAGATTGGATGTCTCTTCAATAGTAACGGATTACAACGAAACGTTTTTTGAAGAAAACGGATTAGAGAAATTAAAAAAAGCATTAGAAAGTAATCCGGTTTTACCGGAAGTAGATGCCAATGTACGTTTAGGTTCTCCGGTGGCCAGACCATCAAAAATAATTTGTATTGGACTGAATTATGTAGATCATTGTTTAGAAACCAATGCGCCAATTCCAACGGAGCCTATTATCTTTTTTAAATCAACAACCTCTTTATGCGGACCAAATGATGATTTGATAATCCCAAAGAACAGTGAGAAAACAGATTGGGAAATTGAGTTGGCTTTTGTTGTAGGCAAAAAAGCAAGTTACATAGAAGAAGCCGATGCTTTGGATTATGTTGCCGGTTATGCTTTACTTAATGATTACAGCGAAAGAGCTTTTCAGATTGAGCGTGGCGGACAATGGGCAAAAGGAAAAGGCTGTGATACATTTGCACCACTCGGACCCTTTTTGGCAACTCAGGATGAAATAACAGACGTGAATAACTTACCAATGTGGTTAAAAGTTAACGGAAAGAAATTCCAAAACAGTAATACCTCGAATTTAGTATTCAAGATCCCCTTTTTAGTACATTATTTAAGCCAGTTTATGACCTTGCTTCCAGGTGATATCATTAGTACAGGAACGCCTCCGGGAGTTGGTTTAGGAATAAAACCAGATCCAATTTACATCAAAGAAGGAGATGTAATCGAATTGGGGATGGATGGACTGGGCAGCAGTAAACAACACGCTGTGGCTTATACAAAATAGAGTAACGCAGGCTGCTGCGCGTAATGACTCCGCATTACTTAAGGAATAAATTTTGAAAAAAAAAGTTACCCCTTGGAATCTCTGTAAATACAAGAGCTGCAATTTTTCATATATCCTGATCCTGAGTTAGATATTGTAATTTGCACTAATTCAGGAACAGGTTGTCCCAAAGATTTTTAAAAGAGCTAGCCCGGTATCTGATCAGCGTTTACCAAAAAGCAGACCCGGTAAAAAATCTTCAGGAAAAACGGGTTAAGAGATACAGAATTGCCTTGGTTTACACATCATGAGTTATTTTGGAGGATTCTCTTATGTTTATAGTACCGGGCAGAATAATCGTTTCAGTCATAGGAACAACAGAATTTGATTCAATTTGCTTTAATAATAGCTCAGCAGCTAGTTTTCCCATTTCTCGGGTGGGTTGTAATACAGAAGACAACGAGGGCTCAATGATTGATGCCATTGGAGATTCAGAAAAACCAATTAGGGCTACATCTTGGGGTATTTTGTATCCGTGATTCTTCAACGCTTTAATAGCCCCGATGGCAATGGGGTCATTGATGCACACAAGCCCTTTGGGAACTTTGTTTTCACTAATAAGTTTTTCAACAATTTCTTCTCCGCTTTTCAGTGAAAATTCTGTTTCAATAATTTGACTACTAAATGTGGGTAGTTTGTGTTTATTGAGCGCATCCATAAAGCCTCTGCGTCTGTTTTTTGATAAGCTTAAATGGATAGGTCCTCCCAGATACATCAAATCTGTTATCCCTTGACTAATGAGATGCTCAGTAGCTAAAAAAGTCATTTTATAGTCATCAAATATCACTTTTGAAACCTCTAAAGATTCGTCAACTCTATTGAAGAGAACCAACGGGTAATTCCTTTCGATTAGCTCACGAATAAAAGTGAGGTTATCTGATTCTTTAGTCAGGGAAATAATAATTCCGTCAACAAAATTATCGACCAATCTTTTTAAATTAGCCAATTCATATTCATATTGTTCATTGGATTGCATTATTAGTACCTGATAGCCTTTTTTAAAGAAGACTTCCTGAATTCCAATAATGACTTCCGGAAAAAAGGAATTGACAAACTCGGGGATCACCACACCTATACTGTAACTTTGCTTTTGAGTTAATTTTCGGGCAATAGGATTTGGTGAGTACCCCATCTCTTTTGCAGCTTTAATGATTTTATCACGTGTTTCTGGGCGAATATCATATTTATCATTAAGAGCTCTGGAAATGGTAGATACGGAGCAGTTAAGTGCTTTAGCTACATCTTTAATGGAGACGTGTTTCATTTAGGTATGAAATTAAAATTATGGACTAATTGATTTACTGTTTTTGATTGAAATTATTAAAAAGTCATTTTATTTTTCCTGTTATTTATTTCTATGGGTGAACGATATATACTTAGTATCATGATCGTTGTATGCTGCAATTTTTTTCCACAATCCAATAGTTTGGATTCCATAAACAAACTTATCAAAATAGGTTTCAATTTCATACTTGCCTAAAATGTATTGAAATTGATCTTATCCAAACTGTACCTGATTCAATAGAATTTGAAGTTTTTATTTTCGTATACCAATTAAGAGATATAGCATTTTTTTTGAGTTTTTTAAATCTTGCCGTTCATGTGTAAGTACACAGGCGGAAGTGTCGATGTGCTTTTTTTAAATGGAAATAAAAAAAACGTTATTATTAATGGTTAATAAATTTATCGTATACACTTCTTACCTTGTAAAGATAGGCCAAAATTTCTAATTTTTTTCATACCATCATTCAAAAGAGTCTTATAAAAATGTGTTTATGGATTTTTTTCTTTATGAATGCTTGCTTTTTGTGATTTTTACTTTTTTAAGAGCGAAAGATATATAATATATATTAATTTTTATATTTTTTTATGATATTCTTTATTTTTTATGAGTAGTAATAAAATCACGAAAACGTTTCCGTAAATGGAAAGCGTTTTCGGAAACGTTTCCGTAAATATTTTTTGGATTTGTTGAGTCAGGAAAAAATTATCTATATAGTTTTACTGAGCCAATAGGGGTTTCTTTAGCCGAAACCCAGCAGTGTGGAGATGTACTCAGCGCTATTTATTTGGTCTTTTTTATCAAACAGAAAATAAAAATTAAATGATTCTAGGAGAACAATCAAAAGAAGTTAGATCAAATAATACAATAAAATACAATCGTGATTTGGTTGTAGTTGGAGGAGGAATAGCAGGTGTCTGTGCGGCCTTAACTGCAGCACGTGAAGGATTGAATGTTATCTTAGTGCAGGATAGGCCTGTTTTGGGCGGTAATGCATCAGGAGAGGTTAGGATGTGGATTTTAGGTGCAACTTCGCATATGGGTAACAATAATCGGTGGGCCCGGGAAGGCGGTATCATTGATGAGATTCTTGTGGAGAATCTGTACCGCAATCAGGAAGGTAATCCGGTTATTTTTGATATAATCCTTCTGGAAAAAGTAAGCAATGAGCCCAATATAACATTGTTATTAAATACAGCAGTTTTTGAAGTCTCAGAAAAAGAAGATACAACAATAAAGACTGTACGCGCCTTTTGCAGTCAAACATCAACGGAATTTTTCATTAGTGGAAAATTCTTTATAGATGCCTCTGGAGATGGCGTTTTAGGTTTTCTAGCGGGAGCGTCTTTTCGAATGGGAGCAGAAACTCAAGAAGAATTTGGAGAATTGTTTGCTCCGGATCAGGAATATGGAAAAATGCTCGGGCATACTATCTATTTTTATAGTAAAGACACGGGGAAACCTGTAAAATATATAGCTCCAGCATTTGCATTAAAGGATATCACTCAAATTCCACGTTATAAAACCATACAAAGTTCCATGCAGGGTTGTCAGTTTTGGTGGTTTGAATACGGAGGTCGTGAAGAGGATACCATTGTGGAATCTGAGAATATTAAATGGGAACTTTGGAAAATTGTATATGGCGTATGGGATTATATTAAAAATTCCGGAAACTTTCCCGAAGCTGAACACCTGACTTTGGAATGGGTAGGGACCATTCCAGGTAAACGCGAAAGCAGAAGGTTTGAAGGGGACTATATACTAAAACAGCAGGATATTGTTTCTCAGCAAAATTTTGACGATGCAATTGCATATGGAGGCTGGGCAATTGATCTGCATCCCGGTGACGGAGTTTACAGTAAGCTACCCGGATGCAATCAGTATCATTCCAAAGGAATTTATGATATTCCCTATAGATCAATAATAAGTAAGAATATTGACAATCTATTTCTGGCAGGAAGAATTATCAGTGCCACTCATGTTGCTTTCGGCTCTACACGTGTAATGGCAACTTGTGCACATGCTGCGCAGGCCGCAGGGCAGGCTGCAGTTATTTGCTTTGAGAATAATTTAGTGACACGAGAGATTTTACAACCGCAGTACCTTGGACAGGTTCAAAATAAACTCAATTTAAATGGACAAAGTATTAAAGGAAAAGCGATAGATTTCACGGAGCTAAATGTGCAGCGGCCATCTATAGAGGTTTCCAGTACATATGAATTTGCAGAAATGCCTTTTAATGGTCAGTGGACTGATTTAAATCAGGGATTTATTCAGGTACTTCCTTTAAATGCCAATACTAAATACAAGTTTAAATTTTTGGTCATGAGCCCGGAGCAAACTACATTAGAGGTTCAATTGGTAAAATCATCCAAATTGGGAAATTATTCTCCTGATACCATTATTGAAGCACTGGAAATAACTGTACCAGCATCTCAAGGTGCCACGCAAACAGCACATCTAGATAAATTATCATACTCAAATTATATAAATTTTTCTTTTGAAAATACCATTGATACAGACCAGTACGTTTTTTTAAAGTTTTTGCCCAATGAAAAAGTAAAGATATTGACAAGTGAAAAAAGAATTACCGGTACACTGTCTCTGATCCAAAAAGTTAATAAAGCAGTTTCCAACAATGGAATTCAACAGCCTCCTGAGGGAAGTGGATTTGATACTTTTGAATTTTGGACACCCGAGCGACGTCCAAATGGCAGAAACCTTGCCTTTAGCGTTTCTCCCCCGATTGCGTTATTTAAAAAGGAGCATATAAATAATGGGTTTGTACGCCCTTATTTAAAATCAAATGCGTGGGCAGCAAGCCTGGAAGACACAGCCCCTGAAGTAAAACTAATGTGGGATAGCCCTCAGAGAATAAATAGAATACGATTATTTTTTGATACTGATTACGACCATCCAATGGAGAATCTGCTGATGGGACATCCCGAGAATATTATTCCGTTTTGTATACAAAACTATAAAGTATTTGATCAGGATGACCAGCTAGTGTATGAAAAGACAGGAAATTATCAAACCATAAATGACATAAAGCTGCAAAGTGAAAAGGAATTTTTAGAATTAAAGTTTAAGTTTGAGCATCCCTCAGCGCATGTACCTGCAGCGTTATTTGAAATTGTTTGTTTCAATGAACAATAGCAGCAGAAGCTAAGTGTCTAATAGGAAACTTTGTTTCTGATTTATCGCTATTTGAAGAAGAAAAATATCCACTAGATATAAAAGATTAATACTAACCAACCAAAACCAAATTAAATGAGAGAACTAATTATTATTTGTTCTTTTTTGCTCAGCACCGCCATATTCGCTCAGCAAAAAGAGATTAAGGGAAATATCACCGATGAAACTGGTCAATTTTTCCCTGGTGTAAATATTGTTGTAAAAAATACAACAATAAAGACCTTAACTGATATGGATGGCAATTTTAAACTTGTTGTCCCAAAGGATGCCAGGTTTATGACTCTTAGCTTTGTAGGTTATATCAGTCAGGAGATAGATATTACATCAGCCAGCAATTTTAAGATTAAACTAAAGCCTGATATGATTATGATGGATGAAGTAGTAGTAGAAGTAGGTTATGGCAAAATGATAAAGAGTAAAATACCAGGCGCGGTATCGACCATTAGTACCAAAGATATTTCAGAAAAGACCTTTTCAAACTTTCAACAGTTTCTAGCAGGAAAAGCAGCAGGTGTAGTGGTTGGAGAAAGTTC
Source organism: Flavobacterium sp. FlaQc-48 (assembly GCF_044007335.1). Taxonomy (NCBI): domain Bacteria; kingdom Pseudomonadati; phylum Bacteroidota; class Flavobacteriia; order Flavobacteriales; family Flavobacteriaceae; genus Flavobacterium; species Flavobacterium sp. FlaQc-48. The sequence continues at coordinate 280,982 of NZ_JBIPCR010000002.1, forward strand.
AGGCCAGCCTGGGGCCGCCCTGAGTGTCGAGATCCGTGGAATGTCATCCATTTCGGGTTCCTCACAGCCATTATATGTAGTGGATGGGATCCCTTTTGATGCCATAGGGTCTTCATCTGGCAGTACTTATGCCCCGGCAACTGCATCAAGCCCGCTCGCTGGTATCAATCCTAATGATATTGCAAGTTTCGAGATTTTAAAAGATGCTTCGGCAACTTCTATTTACGGATCACGAGGCGCCGACGGAGTAATTCTTATTACAACTAAACAAGGAAAAAAAGGAGCGCCGCGGATTAATTTAAGTTATAACAGCTCGCTTTCCTATGTCAATTTTCCTATCGAGAGGCTAAATGCAATGGATCAGGCTTTGGCTGTTAATGAGTTTAATGCAACCAGGGGCATGGTTGTAGGTTATACACCAGAGGAGATGAAGGATCTTAAATATTATGATCATTTTAAAGAAGTTAGCCGCACGGGTATTGTAAATGATTTTAACGCTTCAATTTCAGGAGGTTCCGATGTAACAAAATACTATATTTCTTACCAGGGATTGGGACAGCAGGGAGTTTATAAAGCCTCTGATTTCAATAAAAATGCGATAAAAGTAAATATAGAAAGTCAGGTCAAAAAGAACTTAAGAGTTAGTGCATCGTTGACTTACAACAGAAGTGTAACGGAAGGATTTCCCATTAACGCTAGTTTTGGAAGTTCTTTATTCTCAAGTGCTTTAACCTATTCTCCATTGGTACCCATGCTAAATCCCGACGGATCTTATAATAAGCTTGGTAATTATAAGTATGGAACCACCCTTTATCTCGATCCTGTTTTTGGACCTATATACTATAAATCTCGTTTTAATCTTCAAACTGAGGTACTTTCAGGTATAACAGACGAACCGGCCAATAATACGTTTGTTCTTATTGATAAATATAAAAGTGCAGATACTTCAGAGCAGATTATTGGAAATTTCAATTTGACCTATAACTTTGACAAGCATCTTTCCGTAATGGGGAAAGTGGGAATCATATCTTCCCAGAGTCTTAGTGAATCATACCGCCCACGCGCACTTCCTGTAGAATTAACATGGAAAGGCCAGGCCAGCATTCGCGATAATATCGCAAGAAAGCTCCTGTACGAGGCCAGAATCAATTATGTTAATTCCTTTGGTAAACATAGTGTAGATGGTGTATTAGCTGCTACAGCAGAAAGTTATCTTACTAAGATCATTGGTGCGGAGAGTCGTGAGTTTCCCAATGATGTTACAGGCTATTATGATATTGGAGCAGGATCCGTATTATTGCCTCCCTCAAGTAGTACTGAAGAGAATCGGTTGGCTTCATTTCTGGGCCGTATGAACTATGGTTATGCTAATAAGTATCTGGTAACATTAAGCGGCCGCTATGATGGGACATCAAAATTTGCACAAGGAAATAAGTTTGGTTTTTTTCCGTCGATTGGTGTTTCATGGAGAGTTACTAAGGAATCATTTATGAAAAAAGTTAAGATACTCTCTGATATGAAGCTTCGCGCAAGTTACGGAATAGTAGGCAGACAGGCCTCAGGGAATTACGCAACCCTATCTACACTCTCATCGGGAGGCATGAACTATGGTTTTGGAAGCATTGTAAATCCGGGTTATGCATCTTCAAGAGCTCCTAACCCGGATCTAAGTTGGGAAGAAAGTAAACAAATTAATTTAGGTATTGATTTGGCAGTATTGAAAAATCGTATTAGCCTAAGTGTTGACGTATATAAAAAGAATACCGATAAGCTATTGTATAATGCACAAACACCGCTTACTCTAGGTTTTTCGTCACAAACGCAGAACGTTGGGGCAATGGAGAATAAAGGACTCGAGATTGCTTTAACAACAATTAATTTTAAAAAGGAGTTCAAATGGAGTACTGATTTTAATATTGCGTTCAATAAAAATAAACTCACCAGGCTCGTAGGTGATGTTACCTTTATTCAAAGTGGTTCAGAAGTTGGCGGGCTTAGTCGCTCGTATGTAGGAAAGCCAATTGCAGAGATTTATGCTTTTCGTACCTTGCCTGTCTGGAACGCAGAGAGTCTGGCAACAAAACCAGTTACTTTTCAGCCTGGCGTTAAGCCAGGTGATGTACGTTTTGACGACATTAATAATAATGGAAGGTTAGATGATGGAGACTTACTGTCATTCGGTAGTGCGCTTCCGAAATATACCGGTGGAATTGGCAATGATCTATCTTACAAAAATTTTGACCTGAATATTTTTATGAGTTTTTCATACGGGGCAACTGCTTATAATGCATTTCTTGCCCGAATGTCTAATGTTGGAGGAAATAATACTGCATATAAATACTTTGATACCCGCTATCGCGCCTTGACTCCTGATATGGATGCACAAACAGTAGAAGCCGTTACACAGAACAATGCAGTTACCCATTTTCCCATAGCTGGTACTACTGTAGATTCCGGTAGAGTCAAAGATTTCAATGTTGAAAAAACCTCTTACTTGCGCATAAATAATATTACCCTGGGATATAATTTCCCGAAAGATCTAGTCTCAAAACTTAATGTACAAAATATCAAAGTATATTTCACGGTTCAGAACCCATGGATTCTAACCAGTTATAAAGGGATAAATCCTATGGGAACGTCGGCCGATAGTTCCATAGGAAGAGGGATAGATTCAGGAGGTTATCCATTAAACAAACTGTTTTCTGTGGGAACTAATTTTACATTTTAATATTTAAAATCAAAATTTTTAAGATATGAAAAAGATATTGACCATAATGTTGGTGATAACTACGCTGGGCATGCAGTCTTGCGATACGTTTCTCGAAGAGGACCCTAAAGGGTTAATCACCCCGGACAATTTTTATAATAACCCAACTGACGCTGTCACTGCTGTAAATGCGGTATATATTGCCGCGCTGAGAAGTGAAGTACTTGGTGTTGAACCTTTTTTTCTCAATGAGTTGGCTGCTGATGATACATTCTATACAGGAACGGCAACTGCTGAACGCGACGGGATGAATTTATTGACCTGGGATGATAAAAGTTCTTTGTTCCAAAACACGTGGGCAAATCGTTATCGGGCAATTACTCGTGCAAATGAAGTTCTTATTTATGTAAATTCTTCTAATGCGGGAGCGCTCAGTAAAAGAGTTCGTGCAGAAGCTTGTTTTATGAGGGCCTTTTGCTATTTCGATCTGGTACGCTGGTACGGAGACGTTCCGTTAGTTACCGGATTAGCAACTGCTGATCTGTATCCCAGCAGAAGTCCGAGGGCTGCTGTTTATAATCAGATTATTGAAGACCTTAAAATTGCAGAAAATGACCTTGACGATAAGTATAGCTATATGGATGCCAATGGAGGGAGGGCCACTAAAGGTGCTGCAAAATCCCTCTTAGGAAAAGTATACCTTACCATGGCCGGAGCTCCAATGAATATGACAGAGATGTATGCTGAAGCAGAAAAAAAACTTAAAGAAGTAATTGACAATAGCGCAACTTATGGCTACAAATTTATGCCGGTTTACAGTGATATGTTTCCCAGATCGCCAAATGATGGCAATAAAGCACTCAATACCGAGACAATTTTTTATACAAGATGTAATTCCACATTATCTGCCGTGGGCGGTAGCTGGTCCTTTAGCCGTATGGGATTGTGGACCAGATCTCAGGGATTCATGCCCTCAAGCGATGCAATCGCCTCATCAGATAATACGCCTAATGCGTTATATAACAAAGTCGATTTGCGCAGAAAGTCCAATTTAGGTACTACGCAAGGCGCTTATCCCACTACAGCTGCAAGTCCGTTTATTGTATACGATCTTAATGACCCCTATAGTACGCCTACAGGAAGGACGAAGTTCATTGTTAAATATCTGGATTTTGTTAATGGAACTAATGGGGCCAATGATTTTGTGTGGTTGCGTTACTCTGATGTTCTATTAATGTATGCTGAGGCGCTCATCGAGCAGGGCAAAAACCTTGATGTAGCTAAAGGATATATCAATATGACCAGAAACAGAGCCGGCATTGGTAATACAACTGCCATAACACAAGTAGAATTGCGTGAAGAACTTCGCAAAGAGCGCCATAGAGAGCTGTTCTTTGAAGGACAAAGAAGATTTGACCTGGTTCGCTGGAATATTTATGCACAGGCAGTTAAAGGCGCTAAGGAGCGAAGCTACTTTTTCTACAAAAAGTTAAACATCGGTGATAACAGTTATATGGAAGGTGATTACTTAAAGCTGTTCCCAATTCCGAAAAATGAATTGATTACTAATCCTAATATAAAAGACCACCAGAACCCTGGATATTGAAAAGCTCACCGCATTTCTTTGATGCAGGACCTATGTACTTTGACCCAAGGCAGAAATGCCTGGGGTTAATTTATTGGCAGTAAATTTCCAATTTCTTAGATAGTGTCTCAATTAGTAGTTTTTGATTCAATGAAGGATCTTTGTTGGATCATTTCTGAGAATGGGAAATGGTTTAAAGTTAACATAGAGACCGCTTAGGGCTTTAGTGTCGCTGATTTTGAACTAGTTTTAGTGTGGATGGAAAAAAAACGTTACGGCTGCGGCCGATAGACGCTGCATTACCAAGCAAAGTAAACTGTTTATCCACATTTTGAACTGGCCAAGCAGGGCATATTGAAATTAACTGCATAGAAGTTAAAAAAAATAAACGTAGCTATTCTGGCAAACTCAAAAACACCAATAGATGGTATAGCACTTTGTGGACGGTATTTAGGCGAAACTTAAGTAGAAGACAGTAGATACGCAGACTTCGGTGATTAGGTTCAGGGTATAAATTATATAAAACCTAATGGGAAATCTGGTATTAGGATTTAACTAAATATTGCAGAGCAGTATTGCCTATAAGGGAGCTGTGAAAAAATAAAATTACATAAGGGTAAACTACCGACAATCAGGGCGTTTTTCTTACTTATTAAACTAAAAAATATCAAATGAAAAAAAAACTTATTCAATTTTTTTTGCTCTCAGTGCCTTTAGCTTTTAATGCACAAGTGATCAGTAAACAAAAACAAACTGAGCCACAATTTAGCGAAATGACAACACTAGAGCAATTTGGCGGACCGGCAACAGGATCTTATAATCCAACAAAGGAAGAGAAAGAACGAATAGCATGGTTTCGTAATGATAAATTTGGCATGTTCATTCACTGGGGCCTATATTCAATCATGGAAGGATACTGGAAAGGGAAAAAAGTTTACGGAGGTGAATGGGCACTGAAAGGACATAAACTTCCCATTGAGGAGTATCGTGAGCTCGCTAAAGAGTTTAATCCAGCAAAGTATAATGCCGATCAGTGGGTTTCTTTAGCAAAATCTGCAGGTATGAAATATATTGTTGTAACAGCTAAACATCATGATGGTTTTGCCATGTTTAAAAGTACTGTTTCCTCTTATAACGTTGTTGATGCTACCCCCTTTAAGAGGGATGTTATGAGGGAATTGAAAGATGCTTGTGATCGCCAGGGAATTAAGTTCGGAGTGTATTATTCCCATGCACAGGATTGGAATGAACCTGACGGATATGGCAACAATTGGTCCTTTAATGGATATAAAGGGGATATGGATGCTTATCTTAATAATAAAGGGTTGCCACAACTTGCCGAGATTTGCAGAAAATACCAGCCGGCTGTAATATGGTTTGACACTCCTGGGGCTATGACCTTGGAACGAGCCCAAAAAGTAGCAGATTTGGCCCGCAGTATTACGCCAAATGTATTGTTGAGCAATAGGATATATACGGGAAAGGACAGCAAAATTGGGCGTCTTTGGGATTACTCGAGTGGAGGTGATAACAAGGACTATCCATTATATTCGAAAATACCTTGGGAGTATTGCGGAATTATGAATAATAGTTGGGGTTATAAAAAGTGGGACACCGATTTTGTTCCTACCAGTGAGCTGATTAATGTTCTTGTTAATGCCGTTTCAAAGAATGGAAATTATCTTTTGAATATAGCTCCTAATGGTGATGGAGAGATCACAGAACCCTACATAAAACGTTTACAGGAGATGGGTGGATGGCTTAAAGTTAATGGAGAAGCCATTTACGGGTGTGGTGGTACTGCTTTTGGAACTGAGTTTGGTGAGTATACCCAAGTGGATGGCAAAACAAAATTCGTTTCAACTCCTGCTCCTTGGCGCTGCACTACCAAAAAAGGTAGCGTATACATTCACATTTTGAACTGGCCAAAAGATGGCCAATTGAAATTACCTGCATTGAAGTCAAAAATAAAAAATGCAGTTTTCCTTGCAGATACAAAAGCTAAGATAGAGGTGAAGCAAACAACTGACTTCACAGTCCTTAAACTCCCTAATAAGGCGCCGGATGACTTGGTTTCGGTACTTCGGTTGAGTATATAAAAATGTGAGCTGTAATTTTATATTCTACTCTATGAAAAAACTTCTTTTTTTAATAGTGCTCTTGTCAAATATTTTATGCTTTTCTCAAAGAATCACAGTGAGAGGGATTGCTTTGGACACTACCCATGGGCGCAATTGGATAACTGTAATTTTGAACGATACTTTAGCAAGAGCCTCTAAAGACAAATCATTCAAATGGGAGCATTACGCTAAGCTTTGCAAAGATTCTAATTTGGTAGTGCTCGCTAAAAGTGATGGAAAATTTGAAATCAAAGCCAAAAAGAGTGATTCACTGTTTTTTCAATCCTATAAACATATTTCTAAAGTGTATTGCGTAAAGGACCTTTTAAAAATGGGTGAAATAAAAATTCTGCTTGAGCCAGAGGTTTGTGAGCCATACATTGCGTGCAAGGATACAAAACCCAGTCACTTTGTCTTTATTGGTGAAAAGATAAAGGTAGATCGCGGGAAAGAACAAAATATATGTAATGTTATTTCACTTGACTATAAATTTAATGCTCAGTACAAAATTATCGAAAAACTATACGGAAACTTTAAAAAAGACACAATAAGCTTTATTGCTTATGATCACTACGGAGCTCCGGGTTTTAGCAATTATCAAAACGTATTGCTTTTTGTTAGCGAATATTGTAAAGAATGGATACATCAAAAGTACCAATTTTGCAATGTTTACCCAACAAAAGTTAATAAGTGGGCAGCACCGTATCAAACTGCTGACTATTTAAGACTTGACTCCAATTCTGTGCTTAAGCCTGAAATAATAGCATTCAGTGTACCTGTAGAAATAGACATCTCTAAAGCATCAAAAGAATGGATAGAGAAATGGTACCCAGAGCCCTATTACAATGTTAAAAATGGAAAAGCGATCGCTGTTTATGGCAATTATGTAGAGGAGTTGATAGAACTTAAAAAGCAAACAGTACTAAAAGAAAGAAAAATTGAATTAGAATAAAACGAGAGACAGCATAGGGTTCAATTTATGCCCAGGCGATGTGAATCTCGTTCTTTTGTTGCTCCAAGGAGAAACAGATGATGAAAAAGCAAATGTATTGGCAATAAGCCTGAAAAGAGATCAATAGAAATATATATTAAAAAATGATGATTAATATTTTATCAAAACAATGCAGAGTTATTTACGGATCACTTGTGCTTTTTTTTAGCATTCTAAACAGTGCCAGCGCACAACATAATTCCTATTATGTATCTTTAAAAGGAAATGATAAGAATAACGGAACAATCACTGCTCCTTTTAAAACTATTGAGAAAGCTTTAGAAAAAGTAGGCCAATCCAAAAGCAAAAGCGTAGCCATTTATATAAGGTCGGGTAGATATCACCTGAAGAGAACCATTGAAATTACTCCAGCGGTGCTAAAAGATCACTTTCTTACCCTTAGTGGGTATCAAAATGAAAAGGTGGTATTAACCGGTGCAATTCCCGTCGAGACGGTATGGCAACCTTATAAAGGCAAGATTTTAAGGGCTAGTATCGGAGAAGGTAAATCTGTAGATCAGTTTTATGTAAATAAGGAAGTGATGCCCCAGGCAAGATATCCGAATTTTGACAGTAATGCCCGGGTGTATAATGGAACCGCTTCCGATGCTTTTAGCAAGGATAGAGTTAGCAAATGGGCTAACCCAAAGGGTGGGTACATACATGCTTTACATCAGGGAGAATGGGGTGATTTTCATTACCAGATAAAAGGTAAAGATAACAAAGGGGAGTTGCTCTTAGAAGGGGGATGGCAAAACAACAGGCCATCGAAAATGCATAACAAATACCGGTTTGTAGAGAACATATTCGAAGAGCTGGATGCACCGGGAGAATGGTACTATAATGCTGATGAAGGAAATTTATATTTCTATCCCCCTGAAGGGACAAATTTTGCCAGCGCTTTAACAGAAATTTCCGTCTTAGATCAAATCATCACAATTTCGGGAACTGCAAAGGATCCGGCAAAAAATGTACTGATCAGCAATCTGGTATTTACAGGGACAAACAGGACCTTTATGCTGACCAAAGAACCGCTCTTAAGGAGTGACTGGAGAATTTACCGCGGTGGGGCGATCCTTATTAAAGGTGGGAAAAATGTCAATGTCGAAAAATGTGAGTTTGAAAATTTGGGCGGAAATGCTGTATTTGTAAGTGGTTTTAACCGTCAGGTAGCCATTAAGCATAATTACATTCACCAGATCGGTGGAAATGCTATCGCTTTTGTGGGAGATACAAGTGCAGTAAGATCAGCATCATTTAAATATGAAGCGTTTGTACCGGTACCCCAAATGGATATGCGGCCTGGACCAAAAAATGACTTATATCCTAAAGATTGTTCAGCAGAGGACAACCTGATCCATGCTATTGGCAAAATTGAAAAGCAGGTTGCTGGAATTGAAATTAGTATGTCCATGAACATACAAGTAAGTCATAATACCATTTATGATGTACCACGAGCAGGGATTAATGTTGGAGATGGTTGCTGGGGAGGGCATCTTATCGAGTACAATGATGTTTTTGACTCCGTGAAAGAAACCGGGGACCATGGCGCATTCAATTCCTGGGGCCGTGACCGCTTTTGGTTACCTGCGGTATCAGCTGTTGATTCTTTGGTTGAGAAAAATCCTGGGATACAGTTTTTAGATGTCATTGAGCCGATAACACTTAGAAACAATCGTTTTTATTGCGCCCATGGATGGGACATTGATCTGGATGACGGAAGTACAAACTATAAAATCTATAATAATGTATGCCTTAACGGAGGATTAAAACTTCGTGAAGGATACAGCAGAATTGTAGAGAATAATGTTTTGGTTAACAATACTTTTCATCCTCATGCTTGGTATAAGAGCAGCAAGGACGTTTTTAAACATAATATTGTTACTTCGGGATACGCTCCTGTGAGGATAAACGATTGGGGTACTGATGTGGATAACAATTTCTTTATACAAAAAGCAGGACTTTTAGGTGCACAAGCCAGGGGTACTGATCTAAATAGTAGAAGTGGAGATCCTTTATTTGTTGATGAAAAAAATGGGCTTTATAATGTAAAACCTGGTTCAGGGGCACTTTCAATAGGTTTTAAGAATTTTCCAATGGATAATTTTGGAGTGACCAGTAAATCCTTAAAGGCCAAGGCCGCGAGGCCTTTTATCTCTGGCATTAAGTTGTTGGAACCAGAAAAGGCGGGAGAGATAGTGTTTTGGAATGGCGCCTCGATTAAAAATGTGGAATCCCTTGGTGAGCAATCGGCAGCAGGCTTACTTGATAGAGATGGCATCCTGATAATTAAAGTTGAGGCTGAAAGCTTAGCCTACAAAAGTGGATTGAGAGAAGGAGACGTGATCCGCTCGGTAAATACTAACCCGGTGCTGAATGTAAAAGACCTGATAGTTGCAGTACAACAGGTGATGTGGAAAGGCAAAACAATGGCCAGCATATGGAGAAACCAGCAACCTGCTGAACTAACACTTATTCTTAAATAAATATAAATATGTTACTAAATAGATTTTTATTGGTAATACTCTTAACCGTTTGTGGCCTTGGGATAACTTATGCCGGTGATTTCACCGATGGAGAGCAAAGAATTACCTTAGACGGCATCTGGAAATTCAAGACCGACCAATTGGATCAGGGGTTGGACCAAAAGTGGTATCAAAGTAGTTATAATGATGCTTACTGGGAGGATATAAAAGTTCCGGGAAGCTGGGAACTGCTCAACCAGTATGCAGAATATTTTGGCAAAGCCTGGTACCGAACAAGTTTTGAAAGCCCTGAAATTCAGAAAGGGAAGCATGTATTCTTGGAATTCGGAGCTGTGAGCATGAGTTACCGTGTGTTTTTGAACGGTCAGGAAATAGCCAGCGTAGAGGCTGGTAATTATGTGGAACGTTTTGAGGTAAGTTCATTGTTGAAGAAAGGTAAAAAGAATAAACTTGCCGTTTTGATAGACAATACTATAGTTTTTGGGGCCTATACCAATTGGGGAGGAATTAGACGTCCAGTAGTGCTGAGTATTGTAGATCCTGTATTTGTTCAGCGGCAGGAAATTATCAGTACGCCCGATCTTGCCAAAGGTACCGCACTGGTAAATGTTAAAGTATTTCTTCAAAATGTTTCGGATTCGGTTCAGTCTGTATCAATTATGTCAGCTATCAACTTTAAGGGAACTATTGTAAAGACTACTGCACCGTCTGTGGTAAAATTGCCTCCTGGCACCGTTGTTGAAAGTTTAATTTCTTATAAACTGAACAGATCGCAAACTAAGTTATGGGATTTTGATCATCCTAATCTTTACCAATCAACTCTAACAGTAATTAAGAAAGACGGATTTAAGAATGGATATAGTGATCGGTTCGGAATCCGTAAGATTGAACTGGTGGGCTATCAATTCAAACTCAATGGAAAATCGGTACGTCTTGCCGGTTATAACTGGGTTGCAGATGATCGGACTTCCGGTAATATGCTTCCAGAATGGCGGTATAAACAAGATATAGACCTGATGAAAATGGCTGGCGCTAATATGGCCCGTTTGTCTCACCGTCCACTACCAGAAGATGTAATGGACTATTTGGATGAAAAAGGAATATTAAGTATTTCAGAATTCAATAACTGGTCTCCTTATTTGACTGCCGAGGCAGAACAGCCAAAAATATTTGCTAAAAAATTAATTGAACAGCAGTTCAATCATCCCTCGGTTATTGGCTGGAGTGTGGGGAATGAAATGGGGAATTTAGTGACTCATCCAAAGGTAAATGAATATGTATCAGGTATTATTAAGTATATCAAAACCAGCCTTGATCCGAGTCGTTTTGTTTTATATGTATCCAATACAGCCGATTATCAGAATAATGATGCCGCGCAGTATTGTGATTTTATTATGATCAATAAATACACAGAGGGCGAGGGGTTTGAAAAAGCTGTAGATAAACTCAAAAAGCGCTATCCAGATAAGCCTGTTTTTATGTCTGAATACGGGGCGTATAAAACGAACCTTTTATACGGTACACCAAACAATACCAGTTGGAACTCTATGCTTGTGGATAAAGTTACTGCTAAGGAAAATTTGTTTGGTTATTCGGTATGGACATTTAATGATTACAGAAGTTTGTATAAGGCTCCTAACTTGGAAACCGCCACGCCTATGCACCAAAACCGCCAATGGGGTGTTATAGATGTTTATAGAAATAAGAAACGAGCCTATCATCAGGTGCGCCGGTTTTACGCGCCGGTTAAGAATTTAAAAGCTGAGTTATCCTTCAAGGATAATAAAGCCACAGCTTCGGTGAGTATATTGCCGAGGGCAAAAGCAGACATACCCTCGTTCGAGTTAAAAGATTATTCGTTGCTGTGGGAGCTCAGATCAAAAGATGAAAAAACAGCCGGAGGAGGTATTATATCTTTACCTGAGATTTTGCCAGGCAGCGGTGAATTGAACAAGACCTTTGAATGGGAAAAAAACAGCAACGCAGCTTTTTTGAAAATTGCATTGCTATCTCCCACCGGCTATAATGTACTTGACACTGTAATCCATTTAGTGCCACCGCCAGCTCCGGTAATCAAAGAAATATTAAAAGCACCAGGCGAAATCCGGGTGGTATTTGACAAGAACGATTTTACGGATGAATATTTTTTGCGCTATAAGCAGGGTGGGCAGCAAAAGGAGTCCTATTCAACTATTGACCACTATATAGATATTGAGGGAGTAAGGCCAGGGGTTCCATTGGAATTGACTCTTGTTGCCCGTAATACTGCAGGTAAAAGTAATTCGAAAGTGGTGTCGGTTAGTACAGAAAATGGCTATCAAAAATTACCACCGGTAATTTGGCAGGTACAACCTGATGATGGAAAAGTACATATAGGCTTGGGGTATACTTACTCAGATTTCTACTATACGGTGAGGTATGGTACTGATTTGAATGATAAGAGTTCCTGGAAAAGCATCAGCTGCAGGGTGTTTGGAATGTTTCATCTCGAAGGATTAAAAAATGGTACCAAATATTATATTCAGGTAGCTGTTGCACCCCAGGGGTTAGGTCAAAAAGAACTTTCGGTTTGGAGCGAAGTAATCACCACAACCCCTTCATTAAATGCATCAACAGGAACACCTGAATTGAAGGGTGTAATCACAGAAGGAGAATCAGCTGTATTTGTATGTAAGCCAGCTACAAATGGCTCTTTTTATAAGATTCGTTATTTACTTAACGGACAGCAGAAAGAGCTGGAGGTAAACAGATCTGATTTTGATTATGTAACCATAGCTATACCAAAAAATGCAAAAATAAGTGATGCCAGACTCGAACTTGTAAGATAATCTGCAAATAGTGGATTTGCTGCGCTGCATAGGGAGCATTTCCGTTTTTTTTTGGATGATAATGGTTCCTACAGTTGGATTCAATAATGTATTTTAAATAAAAAACAAGATATAAATTTTAAGAAATGAATAGACTTTTTTTTACAGTTTTAATCTGTTGCTCTTGGTTGGTGTCTTTTTCACAAGATATCAATTTTAATCAATGGATTCAAAGGGTACCTGCTAGTGCTAAATTTACTGATCCTGGTTACCAGGTTTGGTGTGCAAGTATGATCAAAGGGGAGGACAATAATTATTATTTGTTTTACAGCCGCTGGCCGGACAGCCTGATACACAACAATTGGGTAACAGATAGTGAAGTTGCGCTAGCTGTTGCTAAAAACCCACTTGGTCCTTATAAATTTTTAAAGGTGGTGTTGCCAAAGCGGTCGAAAAAGTATTGGGATGCTGATGTGACGCACAACCCAACGATACATAAATTTGGTAAAAAGTATTATCTCTATTATACAGGGAATTATGGTACCGGCGAGTTTTGGGACAACCGGAATCACCAACGCATAGGTGTTGCTGTATCTAAATCTATTTTGGGCCCCTGGAAAAGACCTGATAAGCCATTGATTGATATTTCTCCTGGATATGATTCCTTAATGGTGGCTAATCCTGCAGTGACCAGACTTAAAAATGGTAAATATGCGATGGTTTACAAAAGTGTTGGCCATGGTCCCGCTCCTTTTGGAGGGAAGGTTAGCCATAGAGTCGCGTTTTCGAGTAAACCTGATGGTAAATTTAAAAAACTTCCTGAACCAATATTTATGAAGGAATCGGTTAAGTTTGCTGCTGAAGATCCGTTTATCTGGATTCAAAATAATAAATACTGGGCACTGGTAAAAGACATTCAAGGTTCTTTTACCGGACAGGGACTCTCGGTAGCCTTATTTGAGTCTGATGATGCCATCAACTGGAAACCAGCAAAAAACGTACTAGCTTCCAGAATAGAGATACCATGGGTCTCTGGAATTGAGAAAGTTACTCGTCTGGAAAGACCTCAGCTTTATTTTGAAAAAGGTATACCTAAGGTATTTTTTGCCGCTGTAATGGACAAGCAGAAGAAAAGTTTTATAGTGGCTATTCCACTTGATATAAATAATAAATAATAATTATTAGAATGAAAATAAGTAAAAATTTTAGCAGTTTTTTTTATATGGCTGCCTTATTTTTTTGCGTGACACAGTCAAAAGCAGCAGATAGAAAAGGCGATCCGGGCAATGTCCTATGGTATAACAAACCTGCTGCGGTTTGGAATGCAGCTTTGCCATTGGGAAATGGGAGTTTGGGAGCTATGGTTTCTGGTGGGGTGGATGAAGAGCATATTTATCTGAATGAATCGAGTATGTGGTCGGGGCAATACCATTTTACCGATAATAAAGAAATGCCAGGTAAAATTGCCGAGGTCAGACGTCTGTTATTTGAGGGAAATCATGCAGAAGCAGAAAGACTCTCACAAAAATATTTTACTACGCCTAATGATCCTCGCTATGGAGCCTATCAACCTTTGGGCGATCTTTTTATTCGATTTTCGCCACTTGAGCAACCTGTAAATAATTACACCAGATCACTTGACATTGGTAATGCAACCAGTGAAGTGAAATTTATCTCTGGTAATACCACCTATACCAGGTCTTACTTTATTAGTGCGCCGCAAAAGGTAATGGTCATAAAGCTTGGCAGTAACCAGAAGGGAAAGATTAGTTTTGAACTGGAGCTCAGCAGGTCCAAAGGGGCACAGGTGATGACAAAGGGTAAAGACGGACTTGTTCTTTATGGAAGCAACGATTTTGGAGGTTCGAAATTTAACAGCTATTTAAAAATCATACCGCGAAATGGTAGTTTAACTACAGAAGGTACAAAATTGCGTGTAAAGGATGCAGATGAAGTTTTGATCTTGCTTTCTGCCACAACAACATACTGGGAGAAAGACCCGATGTTGAGTTGTGAACAGTTAATTAGCAAGGCTTCAGCAAAAAGCTATCAGGACTTATGGTCAGCCCACGTAAAAGATTATAGATACTATTTCGATCGTGTAAAAATAGATTTGGGGAAATCCCAATACAGCTCACTTCCAACTGATGAGCGACTTTTAAAAGCGAAAGCGGATAATGATTTAAATGCCCTTTATTTTCAATACGGAAGATACCTGTTGATATCGAGTTCCAGGCCGGGGGGATTACCTGCCAACTTGCAGGGGATCTGGAATAAGGATTTCAAACCAGCCTGGTTTAGCGATTTTACTATCAATATTAATTTTGAAATGAATTACTGGCCTGCAGAAGTCACCAACCTTTCTGATCTTACAGAGCCTATGTTTGCACAGATTCAGCGAATGTACCCAGCAGGAAAGAAGTCTGCCAGGGAACGTTATGGCGTAAATGGATGGGAATTGAGCACCAGAAGTACGCCTTGGGGAGTCAATGAGTTAAGGGGAGGGGCAAACTTGCTCTTCCAGGATGCAGCAGCATGGCTATGTACGCACATCTGGGAGCATTATCTTTATACAAATGATATCAGCTTTCTTAGAAAAAACTATCCTCTGATTAAAGACGCGGCGGTATTCTATAATGAATTTTTGATAAAACACCCAACAAAAGGATGGCTGGTATCAGGTCCTTCATCCTCTCCTGAAAATAAGTTTCTTGGCAGTGATGGAAAGCCTTATTCGGTTGATATGGGAACAACGATGAGCACCCAGATTATCTATGATATTTTTTCTATCAGTTCAAAAGCGGCATCAATTTTAGGCGTTGATTCAGATTTCTCCAGACAGATACTTGAAAAGCGTGCCCAGCTTGCCCCTATGCAGATTGGTACAAAGGGGCAGCTTTTAGAATGGATAAATGAGTATACTGAAGTAGACCCCCAGCACCGTCATGTCTCTCATTTGTATGGACTATTTCCTTCTAATCAGATTTCTTTGGAAAAATCCCCTAAACTGGCTGCCGCAGCTAAGCAGACCCTGGCCATGCGTGGTGATGGAGGGACTGGCTGGAGTAAAGCCTGGAAAACCTGTTTCTGGGCCAGATTATTAGATGGCGATCATGCCGTTACATTGCTGAACGAGACCTACATGAAAAATACATTACCCAATTTATTCAATTCGCATCCACCTTTCCAGATTGATGGAAATTTTGGAAATACCGCTGCCATTGCTGAATTTTTGATGCAAAGTCAAAATGAGGAGATTGTACTTTTACCTGCCTTGCCATCAGCCTGGAAAAAGGGATCTGTTAGCGGACTGGTCGCCAGAGGTGGATTTGTTCTGGATATATTTTGGGATGAAGGTAAATTGAAAAAGGTGAAAGTCTTCTCCAGAAATGGAGGAGAATGCAAACTCCGATACGGTAATAAAACTTCGACTATTAAAATTAAAAAGAGTAAAAGCATTAGTTTAAATACAATATAAGATATAACTAAACCAAATTAATAAAAAAACAATGAAATCAAAAGATACTACTTTTTTAAGGCTTATGGCTGTGCTACTGCTGGGGCTTGCAAAGCCGGTATTTGCTCAAAGCCAAAGTACACCAGATATAGATATTGGGGCTATGGTGCGCCCGGTGCCGAGCAATGCTGTGTTCTCTGAGAAGGACTATTTTGTCTGGTGTGGTTCTATGATTAAAGGTCATGATAAAAAGTACCATCTGTTTTATTCCAGATGGCCAAAAAAAATGGGGCATTATGCATGGGTCACAGATTCGGAAATTGCCCATGCTGTGGCGGATCATCCAAATGGGCCTTACAAATTTGTCAACGTTGTTTTAAAAGCAAGGGATAGGAAATACTGGGACGGGTCAACCACGCACAATCCTACTGTTTTATTTAAAAATGGCAAATATTACCTGTACTACATGGGTACTACAGGAACCGGAAAAATCAATTATCCACCTTCTGCAAAAGACGATGCCTGGTGGGAATATAGAAACAATCAGCGAATTGGTGTAGCTGTTGCCTCTGATCCTTCGGGCACCTGGAAACGGTTAGATAAACCCGTTCTGGACATTGGCGATATAAATGCCTATGATGGCGTGATGGTTTCTAATCCTGCTGTAACTTTTAGTAAAGACAATAAAGTAGTACTTGTTTATAAAGAGGTTGAAAAAGGTAACAGCTTCAAAGGGGGAAAAGTGAGGTTTGGGGTAGCCTTTGCTAATTCTCCGTTTGGCCCATTCAAAAAGGAAGCCAAGCCCATCTTTGAGCTTAAAACAGCGGAAAAAGAATGGATGATAGCAGAAGACCCTTATATATGGTTTCAAAATGATTTTTATTTCGCTATAGTAAGGGATGTGATAGGGAAATATACCGGGCAGGAAGGAGCATTGGCTCTATTGGTTTCTAAAGACGCTAAAGATTGGCAGGCGGCAAAGCATCCACTTGTTGTTGGTAAAACATTTAAATGGGAAAATGGAAGGGATAGTGGAACCAAGCTAGAACGTCCACAGCTCTATTTCGAAAATGGAATTCCAAAGATTTTATTTGGAGCAATGGACGATAATACAGAAGGCCCCCGAAGCAACTCAGTTAATGTTAGGGTTCCGCTTAAACAATGACACTTTGACTAAAGTGCCCAGTTTACGCTTATGCAGATTGGTTCAAAGAGGCAGCATTTAGAATGGATAAATGAGTATGTGGAAAAAGAACCCGAGAATCGCCATTTACCTCATTTATACGAATTATTTCCATCAAACCAGGATCTTTACAGCAATGCTCCAAACTTGTGGCTACAGCTAAGCAGACCCGGGTCATGCTAGATGATAGGATACTAGCCGGAGTAAAGCCTGGAGGACCAGTTTTTGGGTCAGGTTATTAGATGATGACCATGCACTGAAAATGCTCAATGTGACCTGCATGAAAAATACACTGCCCAATTTATACCAGCATTTCAATCTGCCTGGAAAAAGGGATCTGTTAGCGTACTATTCGCCAGAGGTGGATTTGTTCTGGATATATTTTGGCATGAAAGTAAATTGAGAAAGGAGCAAGTCTTCTGCAGAAATGCAGGAGAATGCAAATTCCGATACGGTAATAAAACTTCGACTACTAAAACTAAAAAGAGTAAAAGAATTAGTTTAAATACAATATATAATTAGACCAATTAATAAAAGACCATTGAAATCAAGAGATATTAAGTTTTTAAAGCTTATGGCAGTGCTACTGCTGGGGCTTGCAAAGCCGGTATTTGCTCAAAGTCAAAGTACACCAGATTTAGATATTGGGTCTATGGTGCGCCCGGTGCCGAGCAATGCAGTGTTCTCAGAAAAGGACTATTTTGTCTGGTGTGGTTCTATGATTAAAGGTCATGATAAAAAATACCATTTGTTTTATTCCAGATGGCCCAAAAAGATGGGGCATTATGCATGGGTCACTAATTCGGAGATTGCACATGCTGTGGCGGATCATCCAAATGGGCCTTACAAATTTGTCAACGTTGTTTTAAAAGCAAGGGATAGGAAATACTGGGACGGGTCAACCACGTGCAATCCTACTGTTTTATTTAAAAATGGCAAATATTACCTGTATTATACCGGTACTACAGGAACCTCCAAAATAAACTATCCTGCATCGGCAAAAGACGATGCTTGGTGGGAATATAGAAACAATCAGCGAATTGGTGTAGCTGTTGCCTCTGATCCTTCGGGCACATGGAAACGGTTAGATAAACCCGTTCTGGACATTGGGGACATCAATGCCTCTGATGGCGTAATGGTTTCTAATCCTGCTGTGACTTTTAGCAAGGACAATAAAGTGGTACTTGTTTATAAAGAGGTTGAAAAAGGTACCAGCTTCAAAGGAGGAAAAGTGAGGTTTGGGGTATCCTTTGCTGATTCTGCGTTTGGCCCATTTAAAAAGGAAGCCAAGCCCATCTTTGAGCTTAAAACAGCAGAAAAAGAATGGATGATAGCGGAAGACCCTTATATATGGTTTCAAAATGATTTTTATTTCGCTATAGTAAGGGATGTGGTAGGGAAATATACAGGGCAGGAAGGAGCATTGGCCCTATTGGTTTCTAAAGACGCTAAAGATTGGCAGGCGGCAAAGCATCCACTTGTTGTTGGGAAAACATTTAGATGGGAGAACGGTCAAGACAGTGGAACCAAGCTGGAACGTCCACAGCTCTATTTCGAAAATGGCATTCCAAAAATTTTATTTGGAGCAGTTGACGACAATAGCGAGGGTCCGCGGAAAAATTCTTATAACGTAAGAGTGCCACTTAAAAAGTTGGAGAAATGAAAACAGTAACCTGCAAAATTGATATTCCTGCAGTTATAGTCGGAACAAGCAGTCTGGGGAATTTGTACGAAGCACTTCCTTATCAAAAAAACTTGCTATAGCCGAACAATACTTTAAGCACAGCTCTGGCATCCCGGTTTTTAATACGGCTGGAAAATACGGTGCCGGGATGTCTCTTGAGGTATTGGGACAATGTCTTACAGATTTAAATGTAGATCCTGATCAGGTATTGATTAGTAACAAACTAGGCTGGTACCAAAGCTCACTAGAAACTCTAGAGCCAATTTTTGAGAAAGGTATATGGTGGAATTTGAAGAATGACGCTATCCAAAAAATCCGTTACCATGGCATTATCGATTGTTTTGAACAAGGAAATCGACTGTTGGGTAAATATAATGCTTGGTTGGTTTCTGTACATGATCCTGACGAATATCTTGAAACAGCTGTTGATGAAACGGATCCTGAAAAAAGCTTTGAAGATATTTTGTCTTCTTATCGCGCCCTAAATGAACTTAAGCTTGAGGGAAAAGTTAATGCTATAGGCATTGGTTCTAAGGACTGGAAGGTAATCAGGCGTATCACTCAGTGTGTCGAACTCGACTGGGTGATGATTGCCAATAGTTTAACGGTGCACTCGCATCCAAAAGGATTAATCACTTTTATAGCCGAATTAAGCGAAAAGGAAATTACGGTAATCAATTCAGCAGTTTTTACGGGGAGGGGGCTGATCGGCAATAATTTTTATAATTATAGCAAAGTTGATCCTGAAATAGAAAGCGGACGGCAGCTACTGGCTTGGAGAAAGCAGTTTGTCGCATTGTATGAGAAATTTAGCACTAGTCCCACGGAAGCCTGCTTCAATTTTGGTTTTAATGTAAAAGGGATTTTGGCCGTTGCTTTAAATACCAGCAAGCCAGAAAAAGTTAAACGTAATATTGATATGGCAACCAAGGAAATTCCCCAATCGTTCTGGGATGCTATGGCGACCAATCACCTCATTCAAATTTAAATCTCAAGCAGTGGGTGAAAATACTTAGTGTTCCACACCTAGAAATTTTGAATAGTAACATGTAGACAGACCCTAGTGGTCGAAGTTCACGGTATTTTAATTTAAATGAGCTCACTAAACCAAAGAAATAACTAATAATATAATCAAGTAAAACATGAAAAAAAGCATCACTTTAACAACACTCCTATTTGCAGGGGGTCAATTATTCGCCCAAGAAAATCTTCTAAAGGTAAATGAGGGATTTGAAACAGGGAAACTAGGTTGGTACATCCCTAGTGACCAAGCCAATAAGCTATTGATTACAGAAGAAGCTCAACATGATGGAAAATACGGTCTTAAAATTTTAGCGGGTAATGGGTCCACTAAATTTTATACACAGTCATCGACTAATCAAACTTTTGCAATTCAATCAAATAAGAAATACAAACTGGAATTCTGGATAAAAACACTGCAAAAGGGGCATGATATAACCTTGGAAGTTTATAGTGAAAATCAGCCAAGATCCGCTCAGGATGTGAAGGCTTATTTAAATATGAAACCAGTAAAAGAAGGGGAGTGGCAGCTATCAGAGATAGAATTCAACGGATTTGATAGTCCTAAAGCAAAGTTTGCTTTATCAATAAATAAAGGACAGTATCTGCTAGATAGTTTTAAGCTGATAGAAAAAAAAGATTAAATATAAGGACATCAGATTAAACCTGGTGCATCATAATCAAAAAAACACTATGTATTTGAATTTTGATTTCATAGTGTTTTTTACAAGCCATTTGTACTGACAAACAAGTTTATTGTTTGTATAGATAAAAAACGCAAAGGCTACGAAGCAACTCTTTTAATGTTGAGTTGCAATACAAAGCATAGAAGAGGGCTAAAGCAATGTTATGACGTTCTTCAGGCTTGCAAACTCATTCAAATTTAAGACCGGATCACTATATGAAAACACTTGTGAATAAGTCCTCAAAATTTCGAATATCAAAAAATAGAAAAAAAATAAATGTAAAAGGAGTTGCACTCTACATTAAACTAAATCTAATTAATATGAATTTAAAAGGTAAGTCCAGGACACTTAATATGTTATTTAAGCTGTTACTGGTACTAGGATATGCAAATTTCAGTTATGCACAAGATATGAATGAAATGTGGGACAGCAGAGTATCTGGTAAAGAAAACCCAAACGTGCAATGGTTTAGAGACGCTAAGTTTGGAATGTTTATCCATTGGGGTCTGTACTCTAAACTAGCCGGAGAATGGAAAGGGAAACGTTATTACGGCAGTGGAGAGTGGATCATGCACAAGGATCAGGCTAAAATATCTGTTGCTGAATATGAAAAAGTGGCACAAACATTCAATCCGGTTAAATTTAATGCTGATGAATGGTCGCAACTGGCTAAAGATGCCGGTATAAAATATATGGTGATTACCGCCAAACACCACGAAGGCTTTGCCATGTATGATTCTAAAGTAACGGATTTTGATATTGTAGATGCCACTCCCTACAAGAAAGACCCAATGAAAGCCCTTGCAAAGGCAAATGTGAAACGGGGAATACCATTTGGATTTTACTATTCTCAGTTTACCGATTGGCATGAACCAAATGGTGGAAGAAATTCCTGGGATTTTGATGAAACCAAAAAAGATTATCAGAAATATTATCGTGAAAAATCCATTCCCCAGATCAAGGAACTCTTAACAAATTACGGCCCACTGGGTATCGTATGGTTTGATACGCCTGGAGGCATGACAAGAGAACAAACACAAACATTTGTAGACGAGTTGAAAGCACTCCAGCCCAAAAGCTTGTTTAGTAGCCGAGTGGGGCAAGGCTTGGGTGACTATAGAGATTTTGGGGACTCAGAAGTGCCTCCGGTACCCATTAAAGAGCCATGGGAATCCGTATTTACACATAATGACTCATGGGGTTACATCAAACATGACATGAACTTCAAGACACCTGAAGAAATCATCAGGCTTTTGGCAAATGTTGCCTCCAAAGGCGGTAATCTTATGCTCAATGTTGGGCCCGATGGAGAGGGAAGTATACCGGAATACTCGGTCAAGTTTTTATTGGAAACAGGTAAATGGCTGAAAAAAAATGGAGAAAGCATATACGCGACCACCTATGGCCTTATTCCTGCACAACCTTGGGGTGTAAGTACCTCCAAGCCTGGCAGACAATATTTACATGTGTTAAACAGACCGGCAAACGGCCAGCTGTTGATCCCTGATTTTAAAGGGCAGATAAGTAAAGTATACAGTCTTGGTGATAAGAAAACCGTTTCTTGGACAAAGAAAGGTAACGATATCTGGCTAGCATTGCCTAAGTTCGATCAAAGCGCGAATGTGGTTTTTGTAGTGGAATATACAGGTGAAATTGAGGAATATGATTTAAACGTACCGGTTACAGTTTCCAGTCAGTATAGCAAAAATGTTGTGGAAGCTATTTTTGCATCAGTTAAAGGGAAAGCAAAAGTTTCTAACCTTGACTACAGCCATTATTATGGGGATTGGAAACATACCATATGTGTAACAGGTTTAAGCGACAGTACAGATCAGGCAGATTTCAGCATTCGGATTGTTGAACCTGGAGACTATAAAATATCGCTGCAATATTCATGCTCAGAGGAAAATGCCAAAAGAGAAGGAAGTATGAGTGTTGATAATCAAGAATTCTTGTTCCGTACACTTCGTACTTCCAAGTATAACAGCAGATCGCCACTAAATCTTATAGACCATAACGTAGCGACTAAAAGCTTTTCGAAAGCAGGGATTTATACAATATCCATCCGCCCGTTGCAAAAAGGGAATGAGCTTTTTAAACTGAAATCTGTTTTACTGGAACCGGTTAAATGACCTGGCGTCTTGTAGGTTTTCTGGGCCTGCAAGCATCAGGTGCCAGCCGGGTAGGTCTGAACAGGTAACCGGGGCAAGGATAAAGGTATGGGTAACCCTAAAAAGGAATTACCCATACCCTAGGTTGTAATAATGTTTTAAGGGAATTTGAAACATGGTTAGACCCTAAAAGAATGTGCTTGTTAAGGATATGGTTGAACTAAACAAAATATAAATTATGAAAAGACAGTAAGGTAAACGATTTTGCAAAACTATGGAATTGATTAACAACGAAAGTTTAATTAAAACCTATAAAAAATTACACGAAAAAGGTGCGGCCTGGCCGGAAATTACCAAAGGAATGAAGGAAGTAGGGATTTTGGATATGGAAATTTATCTATTGGGTAACCGACTGTTCATAATTATGGATACTGTAGCTGACTTTGATCACGACCAGGCGATGAAAGAACTCTCTGAAAAACCAAGACAGAAAGAATGGGAAGAATATATGTCGGGATTTCAGGATGCAGCAACAGCTGCTACCGCGGATCAGAAATGGAGGTTAATGGAGCATATTTATAAAATGGATTGAAAATGTAAAATTTTAGTTGGTCCATAGACTTAATCAATAGGGGTTGAAGAATCAGCAGAAAAATATGCTTTACTGCTTTATGATTACTTCCATACTTGTTTATGAAATTATTACTAATCAATGGTTTAAATTATCGAATAATATATGATTACTAACAAATCTAAAGGAATAGTACTGCTTTTCTTTTTAGTTATGCTATGTTCTAGCGTACTAGCCCAGAACAAACCTGAATTCTATTTAAGGGGAGCGCTGGAAATGTTTAGAAAAGGTAACAAAACAAATGCACAACGGATTGAGATCTTGAAAGCTTTGATCCCACAGGATGTCAGGGAGCAGGTCATTATCTCACTTGCAGCAAACTGGGGCTGGTATTACACCCAGAAGCCTTATGATTTCAGTTCATATAATGGCGATGGCTATTTAGACCTCTGTAAGCGGGTTGACAGTACCGGAATTAAGTATGTCGTCAGCATTGGAGAAGTACTCAATTATATCAATTATCCTGACCCACCGGCTCCGTTGGTGCCCGGTGATAGAAATTCATGGCATTTGAAACCTAATCAGATTGATAGTCTGTTCAAATATACAAAAAACTGTACGGGCATTGAGTCAGGCGAAAATTTCTGGACCTATAATACCACTACGGCCAAAGAAGTTATCGCTTTGTTGAGGGTGTGTAAGAAGTACAATAAAAAATATATCCTGGGTGAAGGGGGCTGGGGATATAATAGTTTTATGCGTTTTTTTTATGATTACTATACAGAGCTGCATGACGAGGGTTTGGGTAAGTATTTACAAGCGACATTCAAGAACACGAAGCCTTATGGTGCCCTGGTGAGCCAGGGTGCGTTATTAGGCAGTTGGGTCACGGGAATAGTCGGCGACTTTGGGACTTGGAACGATGAATGGGCCTGGACCTACAGCTCTTTTCAAAATGCAAACGAATTTCCTGCTTATAACAAAAAAGACAATAACCATAAAAAACTTCCTTTTACTTATTATTTAAAAAGCTGGTTATTAACTATCGCCATGGGTGGGAAGATTAACTTCATGGAAAGCTCAGCTTTCAGTAAGCTTGGCGTCCCGGATCACAGTTATACTCACTACTTATACCCCTTTATAAGAGGGCTTACCGCGCACGATATGCTTCCCGGAAAAGCTGCGGTCTTATCCAAAGTCAAGGCGATCGCCAATCCCTACGGAGGGACATATAGGCTCTCCGATGGAACATCAGCCGCTTACACCGGCTCAAATCTGATGACTTACAATTATAACATTGTTAACTACAAGCCAGCAGGCGGAACAAATGCGGAGCCCTTTGCCCGTTTGTACAAAATGACAACTGGAATATGGGCTGATACCAGTTACACCAATACTGGGGTCACAGATAAATATTATGGGGCAGCATTTTCAGCTACCGGTGTCAAACTACTACCGAATTCTTTGATAAGGGAACAGTTCCCCAACAATCCACGCTACCTAATAATCCCGATTTTGCCGCATCCAAGGCTTGCCGAAGAGGTGCCTCGCGGTGTGGAAACCGTTGCTTTGAGCAGCTACCAGACGGACGTGAGTTTAAAGAAGAAGTTCGAGTCGCTTTATCCCCCTGTTGCAGCAGGCAATGATGCCTGGGCAGTGGAAGTGGATAATAGGTTCTTTGTGATCAATAGCAATGAGAATGCGGACATCGACCAGAATTTTGTATTTAAACTGGCAAAGGCCGGCATCAGATCCCTTTCGGGTACCATGCCTTTTCAAAATATCTTGTTTGGCAAAAGGGAAGCTGCAGGTAACTACTGGTTCCAGTCCAGCGGATATGCTGCAAACGATGGTAAAACAACAGGACAAAAGTATATCTGCGTAGAAAAGAAAACCATCTTGCATTTCAGGGCGGACCGCATGCCAACGATTAGGGTTGAAGATGGAAAAGATGGTTCTGTGACGCAAACATGGAATTCCATTACTAAAGTTTTAACACTTACAATCAACCATGAGGCTGGAGCCGTGAATTTTTGTGTTGTTTTTAAATAAAGTACGCTAACTGAAATTATCTGTCCTATAATTTTCGAACATTTCCTCAATCTGGGGACACTGTATGATCTTAAATGGAATTGAAAGTTCAGTGAATTTGATAAGTTTTATAGATTCTATTAACCAAATTAACGAATTATGAAAACAAAATTAACCAAAACACTAGCAGTGCTGTTCTTCTTTTCTGCACTGGTTTTAAATGCGCAAGCCCAGAACAAACCTGAATTTTACTTAAGCGGCTTGCAATACATGCTTAGAAAAGGAAACAGTACAAATGAGCAAAGAATTGCCATACTTAAAAAAATGATTCCTGCAGATATAAAGGATCAGACTATTTATTCTCTTTCCGCACTGACTACATGGTATTATACAAAGGTACCAGGAAAATTGGACGAGTTTACTGATGATAATTATTTTGATTTATGTCAGCGTATGGATAGTACAGGATATAAATTTGCTGTTTCTACAGGCAATATTGCCGGGTATCCTGCTTTTCCTGAACCTCCACAAAAGTTTACAGTAGATCAAGGTGGATATTACATTACAACCAGACAGATCGATAGTATATTCAAATACACTAAAAATTGTACTGGTGTTATGGCTGGGGAAAATTTATGGACCTATAATGCACAAAATACCAACGAAATTATCGCTATATTAAGAGTCTGTAAGAAGTACAATAAGAAATATATCCTTGCGGAAGGTGGATGGGGATATAACACTTTTTTGCGATTTTTTAATGACTTCTATACCGAGTTACATGACGAAGGTTTAGGGGCGTACCTGCAACCGACTTTCAAGACTACCAAACCCTATGGTGCCCTGGCGACTCAGGGAGCTTTATTAGGTAGCTGGGTTACAAATGTAGTGGGCGACTATGGATCCTATAATGATAGCTTTGTGTGGTCTTACGGGTCATTTGGCCATGCTAACCAATTTCCTGCTTATGCCAAAAGTGATCACAATGAGCTCTTATACCCCTATACCCATTTCTTAAAGACCTGGTTGTCTACAATAGCTATGGGAGGTAAAATTAATTACTCCGAACAAAGCTCTTTCCTTGGAGACGGAAGACCAGATCCTAATTTTGTACCCTATCTATATCCGTTTATAAAAGGCCTGACTCAACATGATATGCTCCCGGGTAAGGCAGCTGTGTTAGCTAAAACTAAAGCTATTGCCAACCCATATGGCGGTACCTATACGCTGTCTGATGGAACAGCAGCAGCTTATTCAAGTACCAATCTTTTGTCGTACAATTATAACAAGGTTAACTACAAGCCGGCGGGCGGGACAAATGCTGAGCCCTTTGCCCGTTTGTACAAAATGACATCGGGTATTTGGGCAGATACCACTTACACCAACTCAGGCTCTGCAACAGACAAGCTTTATGATGCTGCTTACCGTGCTACTGGTCAAAAACAACTCTTAAATGCTTTGGTCCGGGAAATGATTCCCAATAACCCGCGCTACGCGATTATACCTGTACTCCCTCATCCTGATGCAGTTGTACCTTCTGGCATTGAAAAAGTGGCATTAAGCAGTTACCAGACAGATGCGGGTCTAAAAACGAAATTTGAGTCACTATATCCCCCAGTAGCGGACGGAAATGAAGCCTGGGCGGTGGAAGTAGACAACCGCTTCTTTGTGATAAACAGTCATGAGAATGCGGATATAGACCAGAACTTTGTTTTTAATCTGGGTACAAGTGGGATTAAATCTCTTTCAGGAACTATGCCTCTTCAGAACATCCTGTTTGGCAAACGAGAGATTGAGGGTAACTACTGGTTTCAGTCTAACGGTTATGGTGTATCGGATGGAAAATTTGTAGGACAAAGATATAAATGCGTAGTGAAGACCAGTACCTTGAAATTCAATTGTGATGAACGACCTGAGGTTATTATTGAAGACGGAAAGACGGGTTCTGTTGAGCAAACCTGGGATCCTGTTACCAATACACTTACACTGATTATTAATCATAGTGCTGGCGCTGTTAATTTCAATGTGGTTTCCAACACATCGGTCCGATCGGCCCAAACCATCACCTTTGATAGCTTGCCTTCTGATAAGATTCCCGGTGAAGATTTTTCGCCAGGAGCCACTAGCACTTCGGAGCTCCCAGTGAGTTATAGCAGCTCTAATCCGGCAGTAGCAATTATTGTAGACAACCAAATTCGTGTGACAGGTGTTGGGACTGTGCAAATTACTGCTTCTCAGCCAGGCAGTACATTGTATACTGCAGCGCCTGAAGTGGTACAGACACTGACCGTGTTGTCAACGCCGCTCTCAAAGCCATACGGTGCTAATGTTATTCCGGGGATTATTGAAGCAGAGAATTATGATATTGGTATAGAAGGTAGAGCTTACCACGACACCTCACCGGGCAATAACGGGGACCTGAGCTTAAGACCCGTCGGCGATGTGGACCTTAATATCTGTAATGATACTGATGGCGGGTATAAGATAGAAAGTATAGTTGGCGGCGAATGGCTGGACTATACGGTACAGGTCGCATCAACCAAGACTTACCCAGTTGAAGTCAGGTGTGCCAGCACCAGTTCAGGCGGACAGTTCAGAATTGAAATCGATGGAGTAGATATTAGCGGAATCATGAATGTGCCTAATACTTGGGGTTTCACTAACTGGGCCTCAGTAACAAAAGAAATTCCCTTAACCGCAGGTATGCACAAAATGCGATTGTATTTTATAAACGGCGACTACCAAATCAATAAGTTAATATTTGGCGGAGCACCAAGGGTTGACCAAACGATTACTTTTAGCGGCTTACCTGTTGATAAGATCCCTGGTGATACTGATTTTTCACCTGGCGCCACCAGCACTTCAGGTCTGCCTGCTACCTATACTAGCTCTAATCCTGCAGTGGCAACCATTATCAACAATAAGATTCATATCCTAACTGCCGGGACTACGCAAATAACCGCAGGTCAGCCAGGTAGCGCAGTCTATTTTGAAGCGCCTGAACTTGTGCAGACCCTGACTGTTTTAGCCAGCCCAGTTTCTAAACCATATGCTGCCAATTTAATTCCCGGGATAATAGAAGCGGAGAATTATGATATTGGAACAGAAGGTAATACCTATCACGATTCCTCAGCCGGCAATAGTGGCGACCAAATTTTCAGGGCCGGCGGTGATGTGGACCTTAATACCTGTGATGATACCGGTGGCGGGTATAAAGTACAAAGTATAGCTGCAGGGGAATGGCTAGACTATACAGTACAGGTTGCAGAAAGCAAAATTTATTTGGTTGATCTCAGATGCGCCAGCTCTAGCGAAGGAGGGCAATTGAGAATTGAAATTGACGGCGTTGATGTGAGTGGGATCATAAATGTGCCCAACACCTCGGGCTTTTCTAAGTGGGTTTCAGTAACAAAAAATATTCAGCTGACTTCAGGTATACACAAGATGAGGGTGCATTTTATAAATGGTGGTTACCATTTTAATAGACTTACATTCACTGGTGCTCAAACGATCACTTTTAACAGCCTGCCTGCCGACAAGATTCCTGGCGATGCTGATTTTTCACCAGCTGCCACCAGCAGTTCGGGACTGGCGGTGACGTATACCAGTTCTAGTCCAGCTGTAGCAACCATTGTCAATAACCAGATTCATATTGTAAGTAATGGGACAACGCAAATTACCGCACAACAGACAGGCGATTCTGCTTATTCTCCTGCGCCGAATGTGGTGCAGACTTTGACCGTTTTGCCTTCCAGACCATTCGCGGCCAATGTTATTCCTGGGATAATTGAAGTAGAGAATTATGATATCGGAATAAAGGGTAAGGCCTATCACGATACAAGTGTAGGTAATACTGGAGACCAGAGTTTCAGGCCCGGCGGCGATGTGGACGTGAATATCTGTAATGATACAGGCGGCGGGTACAAAACACAAAGTACAGCTGGTGGCGAATGGCTAGTATACACGGTACAGGTTGCAGAAAATGGAAATTATTTGGTTGAACTCAGGTGTGCCAACTCCGCTTCAGGGGGGCAGTTGAGAATTGAAATGGATGGAGTTGATGTGAGCGGGATCATAAATGTGCCCAATACCTCGAGTTTTGGTACCTGGGCTTCAGTAACAAAAAATATTCAGCTGACTGCAGGTACACACAGGATGAGGCTGTTTTTAATAAACGGCGGCTATCACATCAATAAATTGATTTTTAGTGAAGTGACTGGGAGCCAGGCCAGGATGTCAGCAAAACAGGAGCTATCTTTTCACCCAACAGATGATGATAGCGATACAGCCACCATTGTGTATCCGAATCCTTTTTCGGGGAATGAATTTAACTTAAAAGTTTCCAATAAAATAGCCACTGATGTAGAGGTAGAGATTTACTCTACTATAGGGGTGCGCGTCTTAAATAAAAAATATACGGACGTTAAGCAGGGCGAAAGCATACTGAATATAAATTTACCGGCTATTAGTACGGGAGTTTATTTAGTTAAAGTAAAGAGCATGGAAGGAATAAAGACCTTTAAGGTTATTAAAAAATAGTGTGTTTTTTTGAAAGGCTTATTTCAATATTAACTAAGAGTATTCTCTTAATAATTGCAAATACTTTCACTTAGTTATTTTGGTGAAAGGCACTGAAATCGATGGAACAAAATTTACTTACCCTTATTATTAATCCATACAAACACTAACCGAATGATTAAAAATTTTACTAAAAGCAGTATAAGGATAGTGCTTCTTTTCTATATGATTGTAATTTGTTTCAATGTACAAGCACAAAACAAACCTGAGTTCCAATTAAGGGGACTTTTGGAAATACTTAGAAAGGGCGATAAGACAAATGCAGAGCGAATTGTAATACTAAATACATTGTTCCCAAAAGATATCAGGGGACAGATGATCTATTCACTTGGTGCAAATTGTGCATGGTATTATACAAAGAATTTAGGTGATTATTCTTCGTTTAACACAGATACCTATTTAGATCTATGTAAGCGCGTCGATAGTACAGGAATTAAATTTGTAGTGGATGTGGGAGAAAAAGGTAACCATAAGTTATATCCTGATCCCCCAACCCCGATTCCGCTAGGTAGGGGGAGCTATCATTTTACGCCAAATCAGGTTGATAGTATATTTAAGTATGCAAAAAACTGCGTGGGCATTGAGTCAGGCGAAAATTTTTGGACCTATAATAGTACTAACGCTGAGGATCTCATCGCCCTGCTAAGGGTATGTAAGAAGTATAATAAAAGGTATACACTTGGAGAAGGTGGATGGGGATATAATACTTATACGAGGTTTTTTTCTGATTACTATACTACTCTTAAAAACGAAGGTTTAGGGGCATACTTACAGCCTGCATTTAAAAACACAAAGCCCTTTGGTGCCCTTGTAAGTCAGGGATCTATTTTTGGTAGTTGGCTTACAGGATTAACAGGCGACTTTGGCACCTGGAATGATGAATATGTTTGGACCTACGCCTCCTTTGGGAATGCAAATGACTTTCCGGCCTATGATAAAACTGAAAAGAACTATAAAAAAGTCCCCTTTACTCATTATTTAAAGGCCTGGTTGTTAACAATAGCAATGGGAGGAAAAATCAATTTTATGGAAACATCGCCATTTAGCAGGCAAGGGGTGGCAGACGCCAATTGTGCACCCTATCTATTTCCTTTTATTAAAGGGCTGGCTGACCATGACATGTTACCGGGCAAAGCAGCTGTTTTGGCAAAAGTTAAGGCAATAGCTAACCCTTACAACGGTACATATTCACTGTCGAATGGTACGGCGGCCCCTTACACGGGCTCAAATCTTGTAACTTACAATTATGACTTAGTTAATTACAAGCCTGCGGGCGGAACAAATGCGGATCCTTTTGCCCGCTTATTCAAAATCACATCGGGGATCTGGAATAATCCGGCCTACACCAATACCGGTGTTACAGATGTATATTATGGAGCAGCATATAAAAATACAGGCGTCATGCAACTACCAAATGCTTTAATAAGGGAACAAATACCTAACAATCCACGCTACTTAATTATCCCGCTTTTACCGCATCCTGATGCGGCTACTCAACTTCCTTCCGGACTTGAAAGAATTGACTTGAGCGCTTACCAGACCGATGCCGGGCTGAAGAGGAAATTTGAGTCGCTTTACCCCGCAGTAACAGTAGGCAATGATGCCTGGGCAGTGGAGATTGACAACCGTTTTTTTGTAATCAACAGTCATGAAAACGCGGATATAGACCAGAATTTTGTTTTTAACCTGGGTACAGGGGGCATTAAATCGCTTTCCGGGGCCATTCCTTTTCAGAACATTCTCTTCGGCAAAAGGGAATCTGCGGATAATTACTGGTTCCAATCTAATGGTTATGCTGTAAACGACGGCTTTACGGTAGGGCAAAAATACGTTTGTGTAGAAAAGAGCACTACTTTGAATTTTAGTTGCGAGCGCAGGCCAATGCTTGTGGTTGAAGATGGAAAAAGTGGTTCTGTAAAGCAAACCTGGAATACCGTTACTAAAGTTTTAAAAGTTACGATCAGCCATGAGGCTGGAGCCGTTAGCTTTAGTATTTTTTTAAATAAAGTACGTTAGCTCAAATTAGCAGGGCTTGCAATTTAAAACATTCCTTCAATCTGGGGACACTCTATGATCTTAAATGGAGTTGAAAGTTCAATGAATTTGGTAAGTCTTATAAGATTCGATTAACAAATATTAACCAATATTAACTAATTATGAAAACAAAATTAACCAAAACACTAGCAGTTTTGTTCTTCTTTTTTATGTTGGGTTTAAATGCCCAAGCCCAGAACAAACCTGAATTCTACCAGAGAGGTCTTCTGGAAATGTTTAGAAAAGGCAACAAGACAAACGCACAGCGAATCGCGATACTCAGTACCCTTTTTCCTGCCGATATCAAGGGGCAGGTTACCCTTTCTGTGGCCGCTAACTGTGCATGGTATTATTCGCAAAACCTGAGTGATTACAGCTCATTTAATGGCGA
Organism: Flavobacterium sp. FlaQc-48; assembly: GCF_044007335.1. Lineage (NCBI taxonomy): Bacteria > Pseudomonadati > Bacteroidota > Flavobacteriia > Flavobacteriales > Flavobacteriaceae > Flavobacterium > Flavobacterium sp. FlaQc-48. Next base: position 313,424 of record NZ_JBIPCR010000002.1, read on the forward strand.
TACCTATCTAGATGTCTGCAAGCGAATCGACAGTACCGGATTTAAATTCGTCATAAATGTGGGAGATAATGGAGGTTATGACCCGTATCCAGATCCGCCAACGCCATTAACACCAGGTGTGGGTAACTATTATTTTACACCCAGCCAAGTGGATAGTTTGTTTAAAAATACAAAAAATTGCAAAGGTATCGAAACTGGAGAAAATTTCTGGACATATAACAGTTCCACTACCGGTTACATCATAGACCTGTTGAGGGTCTGTAAGAAGTATAATAAAAGATGTATTCTTGGGGAAGGGGGATGGGGATATAATAGTTATACGAGATTTTTTTCCGATTATTATACCACGCTAAAAAATGAAGGCTTGGGCGCATATCTGCAGCCTACCTTCAAAAACACCAAGCCTCATGGCGCTCTTGTGACCCAAGGATCGATCTTTGGTAGTTGGGTCACGGGGCTGACCGGCGACTACGGTACATGGAATGATGACTGGGTATGGTGCTATAGCTCTTTCCAAAACGCGAATGTATTCCCCACTTACATCAAAAGTGACGGTAACCAAACTAGAGTTCCTTTTACTCATTTTTTAAAAAGCTGGTTATTAAGTACCGCCATGGGAGGAAAGATCAATTTCCTGGAAACCGGGAGCTTCAACAGGCAGGGTGTGCCGAATTCCAGTAATGCGAAGTACCTGCAACCTTTTATTAGAGGTATGATTACCCATGATATGTTGCCGTCAAAGAGTGCGGTGCTGTCTAAAGTGAAAGCCATTGCCAACCCATATGGCGGAACCTACGCACTATCTGACGGGACAACAGCCGCTTATACCGGCGCCAATCTGATGACCTACAATTATAACAAGGTCAACTATAAGCCGGTACCTTCCGGAACGAATGCTGAGCCCTTTGCCAGATTGTATAAGATGACATCGGGCATTTGGCCCGATACGTCCTATACCAATACGGGCACCGCGACTGATCTTTATTATGCGGCTGCTCACAAAGCTACTGGTCAAAACCAACTCTTAAATGCTTTGGTCAGGGAATTGCTCCCCAATAACCCCCGCTACCTGATGATGCCGATATTGCCTCATCCAGATGCATCCAGCCAGGTCCCTACCGGTATAGAAACGGTTCCTTTGAGCAGCTACCAGACGGATTCCGGTCTTCAGACGAAATTCGAGTCGCTGTACCCGGCGGTGACACCCGGTAATGATGCCTGGGCGGTGGAAGTGGACAACCGCTTTTTTGTAATCAACAGCAACGAGAATGCGGATATCGACCAGAACTTTAATTTCCCCCTGGGGACGGACGGCATTAGATCCCTTTCCGGGGCGATGCCGTTTCAGAATATCCTGTTCGGAAGAAGAGAAGCAGAGGGCAATTACTGGTTCCAGTCCAGCGGCTACGCTGCAAATGACGGAAGCGCTTACGGACAAAAATACGTTTGCGTAGAAAAGAAAACAACCCTGAATTTCAACTGTGATGAACAACCTTTAGTTATTGTTGAGGGTAGCAAGGACAGTTACGTGCAGCAAAACTGGGATGCCGCCACAGGTACTTTAACACTCACCATCGACCACACCTCGGGTGCGGTTAATGTCAATATTGTTTCCAACCCATCGATTCGATCGGACCAAATGATTAGTTTTAGTGACTTACCTGTCGATAAGATTCCCGGTGAAGATTTTTCGCCTGGCGCCACTAGCAATTCGGGACTGCCGGTGAGTTATACCAGCTCTAATCCTGCAGTAGCCACGATTGTAGACAACCAAATTCGTATTACAGGTGTTGGCACTGTGCAAATTACCGCTTCTCAGCCAGGCAGTACGTTGTATAATGCAGCGCCTGAAGTGGTACAGACACTAACAGCCTTGTCAATGCCGCTCTCAAAACCATACGGTGCTAATGTTATTCCGGGGATTATTGAAGCAGAGAATTATGATATTGGTATAGAAGGTAGAGCTTACCACGACACCTCACCCGGCAATAACGGGAACCAGAGTTTCAGACCCGTCGGAGATGTGGACCTTAATACCTGTAATGATACTGATGGCGGGTATAAGATAGAAAGTATAGCTGGCGGGGAATGGCTGGACTATACGGTACAGGTCGCGGCAACCAAGAATTACCCTGTTGAAATCAGGTGTGCCAGTAACAGTTCAGGCGGACAATTCAGAATTGAAATCGATGGAGTAGATATTAGCGGAATCATGAATGTGCCTAATACTTGGGGTTTCACAAACTGGGCCTCAGTAACAAAAGAAATTCCCCTGACCGCAGGTATGCACAAAATGCGATTGTATTTTATAAACGGCGACTACCAAATCAATAAACTGATATTTGGCGGAGCACCAAGGATTGACCAAACGATTACTTTTAGCAGCTTACCTGGTGATAAAATCCCTGGTGATACTGATTTTTCACCTGGCGCGACCAGCACTTCAGGTCTGCCTGCTACCTACATTAGCTCTAATCCTGCAGTGGCAACTATTATCAAAAATAAGATTCATATCCTAACTGCCGGGACTACGCAAATAACCGCTGGACAGCCAGGTAGCGCAGTCTATTTTGAAGCGCCTGAACTTGTGCAGACCCTGACCGTTTTGGCCAGCCCAGTTTCTAAACCATACGCTGCCAATTTAATTCCCGGGATAATAGAAGCGGAGAATTATGATATTGGAACAGAAGGTAATACCTATCACGATTCCTCACCCGGTAATAGCGGAGACCAAACTTTCAGAGCCGGCGGCAATGTGGACCTTAATACCTGTGATGATACCGGTGGCGGGTATAAAGTACAAAGTATAGCTGCAGGGGAATGGCTAGACTATACAGTACAGGTTGCAGAAAGCAAAATTTATTTGGTTGATCTCAGATGCGCCAGCTCTAGCGAAGGAGGGCAATTGAGAATCGAAATTGACGGTGCTGATGTGAGTGGGATCATAAATGTGCCCAACACCTCGGGCTTTTCTAAGTGGGTTTCAGTAACAAAAAATATTCAGTTGACGGCTGGTACACACAAGATGAGGGTGTTCTTTATAAACGGCGGCCATCACTTCAATAAACTAACATTTGAAGTAGCCAGACTTGAGCAAACTATCATTTTTAACAGTTTGCCCGTTGGTAAGATTCCTGGTGATGCTGATTTTTCACCAGCTGCCACCAGCAGTTCGGGACTGGCGGTGACGTATACCAGTTCTAGTCCAGCTGTAGCAACCATTGTCAATAACCAGATTCATATTGTAAGTAATGGGACAACGCAAATTACCGCACAACAGACAGGCGATTCTGCTTATTCTCCTGCGCCGAATGTGGTGCAGACTTTGACCGTTTTGCCTTCCAGACCATTCGCGGCCAATGTTATTCCCGGGACAATAGAAGCAGAGAATTATGATATCGGAATAGAAGGTAAAGCCTATCACGATACAGGAACAGGCAATACTGGTGACCAAAGTTTCAGGCCTGGCGGCGATGTGGATGTTAACACCTGTAATGATACAGGTGGAGGGTACAAGATACAAAGTATAGTGAATGGTGAATGGCTGGATTATACTCTAGAGGTTGCAGAAACCGGCACATATATGGTTGATCTCAGGTGTGCCAACACCACGACAGGCGGAAAGTTAAGAATTGATATGGATGGAGTTGATGTCAGCGGGATCATCAATGTGCCCAATACTTCCAATTTCAATACTTGGGCATCAGTAACAAAAGAGATTGCTCTGACTGCGGGTACACACAGGATGAGACTGTATTTTATAAACGGCGGCTATCAAATCAATAAATTGATTTTTAGTAAATTGACTGGAAGCCAGGCCAGGATGTCAGCAAAACAGGAAGTATCTTTTTACCCAACAGATGATTATAGCAATACCGCCACCATTGTGTATCCGAATCCTTTTTCGGGGAATGAATTTAACTTAAAAGTTTCCAATAAAATGGCCACTGATGTAGAGGTTGATCTTTACTCTGTAATTGGGGAACATGTTTTTAACAAAAAAGTTGCGGATGTTAAACCAGGGGTAAGCATACTAGATATTAAGTTACCTGCTATAAGTACCGGAATTTACTTAGTTACGGTAAAAACCATTGAAGGTATAAAGACCTTTAAGGTTATCAAACAATAATACCAAAGTGACAATTTCGCCGGATTTAGATTAAAATTGATCGGCGACTTTGAGACATGAAATGATGAATGATGTGTTTTAGTTCTTTCTGAAAACCTTTTTGGAAAGAACTATAGCACAAATTTTAAACCAGACAAAAATTAAAAAAGATGGAATATCGAAAATGAAATTTATATTTTTCAGCGGTAATAACCGACCCTGTAAATATGGTTTGTTTTTATGATATGGAAGGAAAACTTAATGAAGTAAACGTGCGGTAAATTAGCTCTTTAATAAATCTTTGTCAGGCTGTCATAAGGGGATCTAAACTGTACAAAACCGGATGCTTGTGGCCAACAATGGTAAACAAGTTGTTTTCGATATGAAACCGGAAGACTTTAAAGTAGCAGAGGCACCCAGGAACGAAAAGGAAAAGGGAGTACTGGCACACTGGGATGGTAAAACTTGGAAAATAATACAACAGCGCCAGTTTACCGATGTAACCTGACCCAATTTATGGTTTACCAGATTATAAAAGTCCGCTATGGAGCATTGGTTGGGATAAACCCTCGGTGATGTTAAAACTACTCGATGGCTGAAAGTGGTATAGCTACTGGTTGCCGAAACCGACACACACCTATTTCACCCAACGGGTTAATTTAATAAAATGAAAAACATAAACTTATTATCAATTTTATTGATTGTACAATTTTCTTTTGCACAATTGACAAAAGTAAAAACAAATTATTCATCGCTTCCAAATATTATTTTTATTTACACAGACGATTTAGGATATGGAGATTTAAGTTCTTATGGTGCAACTGAAATCTCAACACCTAATATAGATAAATTAGCCAATGAAGGACTAAAATTCACTAATGGGCATTCATCATCGGCTACTTGCACTCCAAGCCGATATGCTTTACTAACAGGAATGTATCCTTGGAGAAAAAAGGCTAAAATTTTAGATGGTGATGCGCCTATGTTGATCGATACACTACAAGCAACACTTCCGAAAATACTTCAGTCAAAAGGCTATCACACTGGAATTGTTGGAAAATGGCATTTAGGACTTGGAAATGGTCGTATTAACTGGAATGAAAAAATAAACCCCAGTCCTAATGAAATAGGTTTTGACTACAGTTTTATTATGGCTGCTACACAAGATAGAGTACCAACAGTGTATATCAAAAATGGTTATGTTAACAATCTTGATAAAAATGATCCAATAGAAGTAAATTACAATAAAAATTTTGATGATCAGCCTACAGGACTGAACAATCCAGAGCTCCTAAAAATGAATTGGAGTCATGGCCATAATAATACTATTGTTAATGGAATTTCCCGAATAGGATTTATGAAAGGCGGGAGATCGGCTATATGGAACGATGAATTAATGTCAAATGTCTTTTTATCCGAAGCACAAAACTACATTAGAAACAATAAAAAAGAACCTTTCTTTTTATACTATGCAATGCAGCAGCCACATGTTCCCAGGACTCCTAGCCTAAATTTTGTTGGAAAATCGGGTCTGGGCCCCAGAGGAGATGTAATTTTAGAAGCCGATTGGTGTGTTGGAGAATTAATAAAAACATTAGAACAAGAGGCATTATTAAAGAATACCCTAATTATATTTTCAAGTGACAATGGCCCAGTTTTGAATGATGGCTACTATGACAATGCAATTGAAAAATTAGGAAATCACAATCCCTCAGGTTTAATGAAAGGGGGAAAATATAGTCTGTTTGAAGCAGGAACAAGGATACCTTTTATCACGTATTGGAAAGGAAAAATTAAACCCGGAATATCAAATGCTTTAGTTTCACAAGTAGACTTATTAGCATCAATAACCTCTTTAATTGGCGCTCAGGAAGACAACAGCTTAGACAGCAAAAATTTTATGGAAACATTTCTAGGTTATAAAAAAAATGGCAGAGCCTCATTAATTATTGAAGCTGCTACAAAAATAGCTTTAAGGAAAGGAAACTGGGTATTAATTCCTCCTTATAAGGGAGCTCAAATTAATAAAAATGTTAATATTGAATTAGGTAATTTAAATGAATATCAACTATATAATCTTAAATCAGATATCAGTCAGAAAAAAAACCTTGCTAAAACAAAAACTAAAAAATTGAAAGAGTTAATTTCAGATTTAGAATTGATGAAGGATAACCCATTGGCTAAAATTAAATAAGTTGATTTTTAATATTGTTTATACCTCTGTCATATATGAATTTATTGATATATTGAATCAGAGTTAAAAAGTAAAAGTGTTGACGTAGTTGTTAAAAAATGAAATACTGAAATACTGAAAGGAAATCTCCTGCTATTTTCGAAACAAATAAAAATTATCAGTATATAAAATAAATGCTAGTTATGAAGAATCGGTTCTTAGTCTTATTATTAATTTGTTTAGTACATTCATTTTGGGCTCAAAAAAAACCAAATATTATTTTTATTCTAACTGATGATTTGGGATATGGAGATGTAGGTGTTTTTTATCAAAACAATCGAAAACTAGAAAATGTCCGAAGCAATCCGTATACCCAAACGCCTAATATAGATCAATTGGCAAAAAATGGGGCTATGTTAATGCAGCACTATGCTGCAGCACCTGTTTGTGCTCCCTCAAGAGCTTCTTTATTTCTGGGTCAAAATCAAGGCCATGCCAATATTCGTGATAATCAATTCGATAAGGCCCTGGAAGATAATTATACTATGCCAGGCTTATTAAAAAAACTCGGGTACCGAACAGCACTATTTGGTAAATGGGGGTTACAAGGTATAGGAAAAGACACCTTGGCTTGGGTGGCACACCCTCTTAAGCGAGGATTCGATTACTTTTTTGGATATATGCGTCATTCAGATGGCCATGAACATTATCCCAAAGAAGGATTATACGGAGGCAGAAGGGAAGTCTGGAATAATTTTAAGGAAGTTTCTTCAGATTTAGATAAATGTTATACGGCTGACCTATGGACGGCATGTGCAAAAAAATGGATTGTAGAAAATCAACAAAATAGCCCTGAAGAGCCGTTTTTTGCTTTTATCTCTTATGATACCCCCCATGCTGTGCTGGAACTACCAACCCAGACCTACCCAAAAGGAGGAGGCTTAAACGGGGGGCTACAATGGTTGGGAAAGCCTGGGCAAATGATCAATACAGCCTCTGGAACTATAGATAGTTATAGGTATCCCGAGTACAAAAGCGCCACGTATGATGACGATAAAAATTCTTTAACCCCCGAAGTGCCCTGGCCGGATACATATACCCGTTATGCTTCATCTGTACGAAGAATTGATGATGCCGTTGGTGACTTAATGCAATTACTAAAGGACCTGAAAATTGAAGATAACACAATAGTGGTTTTCACATCCGATAATGGCCCTTCAAAAGAATCGTATTTACCCAAGGGATATACTTCATATCAAGCTAATTTTTTTGATAGTTTTGGGCCATTTGCCGGTATAAAACGGGATTGCCTTGAAGGAGGGCTAAAAATGCCGGCAATCGTTACCTGGGAAGGACACATTATTTCGGGAAAACAAATACAAACAGCAAATGCTGCCTATGACTGGTTACCTACTTTTATTGAGGCTGCGGGGGAAACTGCACCGGCCTCGGTAAATGGTGTTTCACTAGTACCTGTTCTTACAGGCAAAGGCAAAGCAAAACAAAGCGAGATTTATATAGAATATTTTGAAAAAGGCAATACACCTTCTTATGCTGAGTTTAGCCCTGAAAACCGAGATCGAAAGCGTAATCAAATGCAGTTAATCAGGGTTAGGGATTATGTGGGATTAAGGTATAATGTGATCTCGCACAATGATGACTTCGAAATTTATAATATTGTTAATGACCCTGGGCAAACTAACAATCTGGCACCGACTTTGTCGGATCTCCAAAGTGAAATGAAGGCGAGAACTTTACAGATGCATAGATTAGATACACTGGCTAAACGACCTTATGACGATGAATTTATTCCAGCTGTAAAGGGTGTCCGGGTCAAAAGACAAATCAACTGGCAGTTTTTTCCTGAGAAAGTGAACTGGCTACACGACGTAAATACTCCTGTTAAAAAGGCAATTAATTTTTCAGCTGTAGATGCCGGACAAGCAGAGGGTGTAGTCTGCGCAGAGGGATACATCCAGATTCCTACAAGCGGAGAATATACTTTTTATACTTTACCGGGAGTGAAGTCCTTTTTGAAGGTACATGATATAGGGGTAATTGATGCAGATTTTAACAATGGCAAAAATACATATGGAAAGTTAAGACTTAAAGCAGGTCTTCATCCTTTTAAATTATATTATAAAAATTCAACTGAAAAACCAATACTTAAATGGTCTTCAGATAAAATTGAGCAACAAGAAATTCCATCTAAATTACTATTTAGTTTTAATTAAAAAGCAAGATAATTGCAACCTGGAAAAGCCCTGGTCAAATGCGGCCATGCAAATCAATTATTTCAGGTTTTGGGGTAATATGACGGCTTTTTTTTGACCTGCCAGTGGAATTTCTTGAAGTTTGTAAAGCAGAATATCCATTGTATTTGGCTTGGAAACACGATTGTCTTCTTTTGATTTTTTGAGTTTATTTATTTTCTAAAAAATCCTTTCCGTGGTTCATATACGATATCTAATGTAGTACTTCTGCTTGTAGCAATGGGTGTGAGAAGTTTGGATATCTCTCATCAGAACTTCTTTAGCATGTTTGTCTCTAGGAGAAAGAGAACTATACATTGGGGCAATGTAAAGGATAAATGGTACCCGGTATCCCAGATCGATACCGTTTGTTTTTCCTCTTGGCATTGCTTCACCGTGATCTGCATAAAGGATAATGATCGTACTATCCATCAGATTATCTTTTTTTAATCGTTGTAATATTTTGCCAATCTGATAGTCGGCCAGAGAGATGCTATTATAAATCCTGGCCTATTGTTTTCTCAGTTCGGGAGAGTCTTTCAGAAATGGTGGGAGGGGTAATTCCTGTTCTTTTACTACCCGGTTTTTTGGCAGTTTCTCCAAAACTAATTTTTGGTAATCTGCATACGGACAGTTAGAAGTTCGTGATTCATGTGAAGCCATAAAATTAAATACAGCAAAAAATGGCTGACCAGGATTTTTTTTCCATCATCCCGCATAGCTGGAACTTTCATTCCACGATTCTTGGATGATCCGCCGCTCGGCACAACTGTTATAATCTGTTTTAGCATTGTTTGAAGTATAATACCCCGTTTTTTTTAAATAATAAGGGAACCCGTGGATAGAATCCGCAGTCTGATAACTGCTTGTGTGATTGCCCGTTCCTAGTTTGTAAGTTTTAACCCCTGTAATGATACAACTCCTGCTGGGAGAGCAAACCGTTCCAGTTGAAAATGCGTTAGAGAATTTTATCCAATTTTAGCCTAAGGATCTATTGTAGGTGTTTTAGCATACTTACTTACCATAGCAGCCTATAAAACCAGGGGAGGTATCTTCCAATACAAGACATCGAACGTTTGGTTGCTTCTGTGCATAGCACTTAGCCAAACCAAATATACAAACCAAGACGCTAAGGCGAATTGTCAGGAATTTAATATTTCGGTATGCGTTCATATATCTTTTTTTTTGAAAATGCCTTGCTCATTAGTCCGTCAATATTTAATTAATCTTTAACTGTACAACAGCATGAAACAGCCACTGAATCACTTGAAGCTTTTATGCCCGCTTCACATTTCAGTTATTTTGTTGAAATTCCAATACTTGTCTCTTTCAGGTAAGAACCCATGGCCTTCACCACAATATCGCCCGGCATTTTAGATGGCTCTACCACAATGATCATTTTACCATTAAAAGCCCTGTAATAATTGGAAGCGAACGAGGTCTGATCGGTAGGATCGCCATTGCATAAGGCCCTTAAATTTCCTACACCTTGAACTTCTACAAATATCAAGCTGTTTGCTGTCGGGCAAAGATTTCCGTCTTTATCGTGAATTTCCGCTGTGATATAGCAAAGGTCTTTGCCGTCAGCATTGATTGTTTTCCTATCGGCAGTTAATACGATCTGATACTGCTCGCCGGCAGTTCTAATGACTTTTGTGTCTGCTGCTTTTCCGGAATTGTCGTAGGCTACAACTTTGATTTCGCCGGGCTGGTAAATCACTTCGGGCCAAATCAAGCGGTATCGGGTAAATGGCTGACTTTTATCGAAAGTTTTTACCCCCATACTGACGCCATTTACAAATAGTTCGGCTTTAGGATAATTGGTGTAACACAGCACCGGAATTGTATCGCGAATACGCCAGTTCCAATGCGGTAAAAGATGCAACATGGGTTTACTGCTCCAATGACTTTGGAACAGATAGAAACGGTCTTTTTTGATTCCGGCAAAGTCTATGATTCCGAAATACGAACTACGTGCTGGTGTTCCTGCATAATATGGAGTTGGTTCACCTAAATAATCGAAGCCTGTCCAGACAAATTCTCCTGCAGCTGCCTGGCAATCGTCGAGCATGGCAAATTCTTCATCAGGTGTAGTGAAATAACTAGGCCCCTCAACGTCAAATGATGACAATTGATAATCGGGATAGCGCGGATAGATTTTTCGTTTCAAGGGAAGTTTGTAAACTCCGGTAGAACTTAGCGTTGATTGGGTTTCTGAGCCTAGAAAAATATAGTTTGGATAATCCTTGTGGATTTTATTGTAACTAGTGAAGCGCCATGGTGGATTAATGTAGTTGATTCCAATGACATCAATGGCATCGCCCAGCCCATTTTTAATGGCATATTGCGGTGAGTTGAATGCTGCGGTAACCAGTCGGGTTGGGTCTTCCCTGTGGCAGATATCGGTAAGAAATTGTGCCACCTTAGCACCTGATTTGTAATTTTGCTCATTAAGTTCATTACCGGTACTCCATAGAAAAACAGAAGGATGATTACGATCGCGATGGATCATTGCCACCAGATCTTTTTCTGCCCATTTATCAAATAGTCTGTGATAGCTATTTTTGTTTTTCCCCAATTTCCATTCATCAAAAGCTTCGACCATCACCAGAAAGCCCATTTGGTCGCATAAAGTTAGTAATTCTGGCGAAGGTGGGTTATGCGAGGTACGGATGGCATTACAACCCATTTCCTTGAGCATTTCCAGTTGGCGTTCGGTTGCACGCAGATTTACGGCAGCTCCAATTGCTCCTAAATCGTGATGATTACAAACACCTTTAATCTGCACACGCTGGTCATTTAGAAAGAAACCTTTGTCTTTATCGAAGCGGAGCGTCCGAATACCAAAGGAAGTTTCATACACATCTTTTAATGTATTGCCCACATATACTTTACTGATAGCTTTGTACAAAGTTGGTGCTTCAACGCTCCAAAGACTTGGTTTAGCCACCCTTAGTGTTTGCTTGAAGGTGGCGGTATCTTGGAAAGTTTGAGCAAAAGAATTTTTGGCAACTTTCTCACCCTTGCTGTTCAGAATTTCTGTAACCAAGGTGATCTTCTGACTTGTCGATTTTTGGTTTATTATGCTCGTTTTTATACAAACTTCAGCCTTTTTTACTGAAACTGACGGTGTGGTAATGTAAGTTCCCCAATGTTTTACGTGCACATCATCGGTGGTAACAAGCCGAACGTTCCGATATATTCCTGCTCCAGAATACCAACGTGACGATTCGGGTTTGTTTTCGATACGGACAGCCAATAGATTATCGGTTCCGAACTTTATTTTCTCGGTTAGTTCGAAGGAGAATGAAGCATAGCCATATGGCCATTCACCGACAAATTCACCGTTAAGAAAAACCTTTGCATTGCTCATGGCACCGTCGAACTCTATAAAAATGCGTTTGCCTTTGTCTTGGGCACTCACGCTGATTTGCCGGCGGTACCAACCTACACCATATGCAGGTAAAGCACCGGTACGACCGGTATGCAAATCAGGCTTCGCCTCACGATCTTGTTTTATTTGTATAAACTGCTTGTCGATATTCATATCGAATGGTCCGCGGATAGCCCAGTCGTGGGGAACTTTTACTACTTCCCAGTCGGTATCGTTGCAATCTATAGATTTACCATTGGCAATTTCCTTCTGCATAAACTTCCAGTTTTCATCGAGCAGTTCAACTCTACGGGGATTGGTTTGTGCAAAGCTATTTAAAACACTGCATAGCACTAAAAATAGAAGTGAGATTCTCATGTAGATAATTTTGTAATTAATTTAGTATCTGCTCAATGAGTCATATTATTTTGATTCCAGACCTTTTATTTGGCCCTTAATTTTAAGGCCGAATGCAAACTTACCGGGTATATTTTTAGGCAGCATAATCTCCAAACCAGCCTCAGTTTGTTTCCAGGTTAGTTTCTCTCTGCTTCCTAAAAGTTTTACATCCGAAATTTTTCCAGCGCTAGATGGTAAGGACTTTATTACCGCTTTGAGGTCAGAAGGCCATGCCATAAGCCAAGCATATAGATTGCCATTGTTGACCGTAAAACGGATATCTTTTGAGGTATAGGGTGTTTTGGCCTGCTTAGGTCCCAAATTTCCAATCTCCATCATTACTGTTCCTTCACCCCATTTGTTCCATGCCGATGAATCATAGATACCTTCTCCATTAATATCCATCCAATCGCCCATGTCTTTAAGGGTTTGTTCGCCTCCAGGATCAAGCTCACCGGAAGGGGTAAGGGGAATGTTGATCACATAGTTACCATCTCTTGATACCGCATCAAGGAGCTGATGGATGACCATCCCGCTGTCGTAGAAAGTACCTTTTCGATAGAACCATTCTCCCAAACCATTTTCAGCCTGCCAAGGCTGGTCAAGTTTAATTCCTTCGGGAACACGTGATTCAGAATTTACAGCAACCGCTCTTGGATCCTCGTCTCCTTTGGTGAATGCCATAGCGTTGAGTTTGCCGCCATTTTTCTTCATATTAGTATTGTAGAGGTGAGCAATAACCCTGGGTGTTGCATCTGCCCTGTAACCACGTCCGGTTTTCCATCCTGCAAAAGGATAGGTGTATTTTCCTCCGTCGAAATAAATAAAATCAGGAGAAAATTGATCTATCGCATCTATTACACGGTTAGTCCATTTATTGGCATACCATCGTGCAAAATCTATATTTTTCTTCAGGTTGCCGTTTGCAATACCATGGGATAAAGGGTCTTTCATTCTATAGGCCACTGAATCGCCATTAAAACCAGAAGGGTAGGTCACATCGTCTTTAAGGTCAATTCCGTAAAGGTCTTTTAAATCAAGTCCCATTTTTTTCCACCAGGTATCTTTTCCATCATAATTTTGTGCAGCGTCATAAGGCACACCTTTCTTTGGGCCTTCTAGATCGCTCAGAAAGGCAGGTTGAAACCACCATAGTGAATAATCGCCGTGAAAAGCTATCCCGAACTTCATACCTTCCTTTAGAGCAGCCTTTTTCCAATCCGCAAGAATATCACGTTTCGGGCCAATCTTAACGGAATTCCAGGGTTGATATTTCGAATTCCAGAGGTCGAAATTGTCATGGTGCATTCCCTGGGCGATAACATAACGTGCACCTGCTTTTTTATACAGTTTCATGAGTTTTTCGGGGTCCCATTTTTCGGCTTTCCATAAAGGTAAGATATCTTTATAGCCAAATTCACTTGGGTGCCCAAATTTTTGTACGTGGTTTGAATAGACATTAACATACTTTGGCCAGGCGAATTTTTGCATGTAAAGCCATTTGGCATACCAATCACCGTCTTGGCCAGCGGCTTGCGGGCCCCAATGAAGCCACATTCCAATTTTTGCCTGTCGGAACCATTTGGGTACTTTAAAATGATCTCCAAGTGATTTCCAGGTTGGTTCACAAGGGCCTTCGGCGATCTTAACGGGTATCTTTTCCATCGGAATGGAGTCAACTGGTGATTTTTGTTCCTGAGACAAAGCAGGAGAAACGATAGTCAGTATTAACCAAAACGATATCGTCAATTTTCTAAAATTAGTTTTCATTTTACTGTGAATTAGGCAAGCCTTTTGGACTTTGTTTTCTTTGTGTCTCAAATCTAATCATTGCCTTATACCTTTTGTAATTGAACCTTAGTTTTTTATGTTGGGAGCGTTCCCAATATATGGGAACGGTTGCAAGATTTTTTAGGTGTAGTGTAGTACTTGTTTTGGAAATTAGGTACAATATTTGGGGCGTGAATAGTATGATCAGATGTAAGGCTCTTTATTTGCCTTTTAGTAGTAAGTTATTGAGTTTTATCATGAGAGCTTGTGTGTTGTGTTTCCTTTTTTAGAAATCTGGTATCAAAGATTATAAGCGACCCATTTTTATCTATAAAACTAATAGTTTTTCTCGAAACATTCATTGATATACAGTTTGGTTTTCCAAAGTTTGGCAGCAATAAAGATAAATTAATAGAATCATCCTTGACTCTACCATTGATATAGGTTAACAATCCCGAGGCAGAATTATATTTAACAAGGGCCAGATTTTTATCATTTTTAATCTTTGTGATCCACATGGTGCCATTGTTAACATAAACATCTCTTGTAGATAGATCTACATACACATCACCTGTATTTCCCTGAGTGCTAGGAATTCCATATTTTTTTATAATATTTTTTAAGTTATTCCATTGGTTATTGTACCAATAAAAATAGCCCGGAGAAATATCATTTGCCTTAGCTGTATTGTATATTAAAAAATTATTAATGTGCAGACCAGTAGATGTGGTTGTATCTTTTCTGGTCTTTAAAGGTGTTTTTATTATGTCAATTTCATAATTTTTGCAAATGATGTCAAATTCCTGTGTTAGGTTTGGTATTTTTTGCGGCATGGGAGATTGACTAAATACGAAGTGAGGAACTATTAAAGTTAAACAAAAGATAAAAAAAGCAGCACTGTTTTTCATTTTTTTAAGGGATTATTTTTATTTGGAAAATACCATAAGTGAGCTCACGAGCCTTAACTTGGAACTAAAAGTTGGGACAATGAGAATAGTAGCATTCTTTAGATCAAAATTAGAGCAAAGAAAAGTCGCGGCTTAAAAAAAGGTGTAGACAAAAAATAGACAACAGGGATCCCCTGATAGAAATTTAGTAAACTAATCCATGTAAAAGTATAGCGATGCAGTGCTCTGGATTTTTCTGGAGACTTTGGTAATCTTTAAATAGATTGTCTTTTGATAGTTAGCGTATTTACCTGAGACCTCCTAAGGATAAAATAGATAGGGCTACCTTTTAAACTGTTTGTCTTTAAAGGCTATTTGTAACATGGGGTGAAGGGCTTAACCCTGGCAGAATAATACTGATTATATATTTTACTTAGATAGACAAAATTATTTCGGTGAGATTTTGCTCAGCTGTAAGGTTTAGTTTTTTGCGCAGGCGGTACCTGGCCGTTTTTACACTATCTGGGGAAATATTTAGAAAAAGCGACATTTCTTTCACAGACATGTTAAGCTTTATAAGGGCACAAATTTTTAGGTCATTAGAGCTGATATCGGGATAGGATTGTTTGAGACGGGTATAAAAATTTTTATTAATACCCTCAAAGTAAAGATCAAAATTGTTACACAAAATATTCTGCTCGAGATGACGATTCACTACCTTTAGAAGCTGCTGTTCTGAAAGAGGCTCTTTTTTCTCAATTGCGGTTTTGATTTCGTTTAACAGCTTATTTTTTTCAAGTATTTGTAAAGTGATGCTGCTGAGCTGGTTTTCCCTGTGCTCAAGATCATTCTGAAATTTGATTTCTTCAAATTCTTTCTCTTTTTCCAGTGCCTCGACAAGGTCATTTTTTAGCTGAAGCAGTTGCTTATCACGCCGGTTAATCTTGTGTGAAAAATAAAATACAATCATTAATATTATAAAAATAGTGATAATTAAAAGGGTCAAAGTAAAATTGGTATGTTCAATATCCTTTTTTTCCTTATAGACAGCTGCCAGTTTTTTATTTTTTTCACCTACTTTGAATTGTACTTCCAGTCTTTTTCCGATTTTTTCTTTCTCCAATAATAAAAAGGGATCCTTAATAAACAAAAGACGATTTTGAAGCTGGGTAATTTCAAAGTATTTTTTTTCCACTTTCCTTAAAGCAATCAGATACTGAATTGCTTTTATTTCAAATATTTTATCCGAAAGGGTAATAGCTATGTTATTTGCCTTTTGGTAATAGTCATTTGCTTTTGAAAGATCACAAGCATCGAAGTGGTATTTTCCTAGATTTATTAATGAAAAAAATTGAGCTTTCTTATCGTGAGTACCTTCAGCTATGCTTAATGCTTTTCCGAAATATTGCGGAGCCCTTTTCTTATAGTTGTTCTTTAAGGCATATTGTCCGATTTTAAGATAGGAATACGCCAATGAAACCTCATTGGATGAATTTTCAAAATCATTTCTCAACGCTTTTTTGAAAGTTGAGATTGCAGAATCTTTAATGCTCTGGATCTGAAAAAGCGGTTCGGAGCTGGAATGTGATAACGGGTTTAATAGGCTATTTCTATTACTATTTTCAAATAAACCGAGTTCTTGACCCCTCATTGCTCCAGCTTGCGAATATTTTCCTTGTCTTGTATAAATTATGCTCATTAGCTCAAGACATTTACCACGCCCGGTTTTGGCCAAGGCGGGTTTTGTTTTTTCAAGTTTGGAATAGTTCTCCAATGCATTTTTGGCATATTGAAGAGCATTTTCTAAACTATTTCCATAAGACCATATTCCTAAATATAGTAGCGCTTCGGCCTTATTGGCAGTATTGTTATCTTGTTTTGCTTGTTCATAGGCATGAAAAAAATGGCAAAATGTGTGATTATCATTAACTAAACAGGACCAATCTGCCTGCTGTTTTTTTTTTGAGTATTGAGCAACTAAATTCAAAGATAAAAACAGCAGCAGAAGCAGAAATAAAGTCCTTTTGTGTAACATAATTTTATAAGAAATCTGGTTGGCAAATTACCAACCGCTGCCAGAAAAGGCATGCTTGATTGATAATGACCATTTTTGTGTGCCAAATTTATCTCATTAAGTAAGAGAACCCTTTTTTACAAGATGCTAAATTATATGGGAACGTTCCCAATAAATGGGAACGTTCCCATTGAGTAACTTTTTTTTTATCTCTTCAGAACAATAGAAAGGGACTGTAAAGATTCTTTTCAATAAGTCATGGCCAATCCTATGATTCAGGTAAAGTTTCGATCGACATCATATGGCATTGTACTGAAATTTTAGGAGGAAATTATACCAAACTACTTAATTTCTTCCCTGAGGTGATATACGCTTTAATACGACAAATATTTTATTAGTATTATCGTGCAACCTAAAATAGTAAAACTCAAATGAAGGATATGATTTATAGGTATTGTGTCCAGCATGTGGACTTTTAATGATAATTCAGCAGGTTTTTATGTCGATTCTCTTATTATCAAGTGCGTCTTTAAGACTTTTGTCACAGCCTTCCAATCCTTAACATCCCGGCCAATCTGTTCAATTAATAACTCCGCGGCAGTACGGCCGATTTCTGAAATAGGCTGGGCAACTGTTGTTAAACTTGGCGCAATGAGCCCCGAAGCATAATCGTTGCTGAAGCCGACAACAGCAATTTGCCGGGGAATATGTAAGCCTCTTTTTTTGATAGTCCCCATAGCTTCAATAGCAGTTGGATCATTCACGGCAAAAATTGCATCTGGCGGAGTTTTAAGATCAAGGAGCTGATTTACATAAGTATTGACTTTAGAAATTTCAAGGTCGTAGGATATGATGAGTTCTTCATCGATGGGAATGTTGTGTTTTTTCAGGGCAGCTTTATAACCGTCAAGGCGACGGCTGCTGATTAGTAATGAAGGGGGACCAGCCAGATGTGCAATCCTTTTTCTCCCGCTTTCTATAAGGTATTCTACGGCGTTAAAAGCGCCCTCAAAATCATCTACGATCACTTTAGGAACTGGCATTTCGCTGCAGACTCTGTTAAAGAACACAATAGGAATACCCTTTCTTTCAAAGACCCTGAGGTGGTCGTAATTTTTGGTTTCCTTTGTCAGAGAGATCAAAATACCGTCAACCTGATTGGCCAGCATTACTTTTGTATTGGCAACTTCGGTTTCATAGTTTTCGTTAGACTGGCTAAAAACAGTATTGTAACCTGCTAGTTTGGCAGCTTGCTGCGCGCCGATAATCAACTGGGGAAAATATGAACTTGAGAACTCGGGAACAATAATACCGATATTATTTGTTTTTTTTCTGATAAGGCCAATGGCCAGCATATTTTTTTGATAATCAAGTTTTTTGGCAAGTGCAAGCACAGCCTCTCTTGCCTGGGGACTTACATTGGCATGCCCATTGAGTGCCCGGGAAACAGTGGATTTAGACATGTTTAACTCCGTGGCAATATCCACGATAGTTATCTGGTGTTTCTTCATTTGGTCTGTTTGGTTTGGTTAGTTATTTAGTATCGATAAAGGTAATGTTTTTTATATTTGACGCAAAAATGCGCCCAGAATATCCGTTAATTGGCAGGATTGCCTGTTTAAAATTAGTTTTCCTGTGGTGCTTTTTCTCTTCAAAGGTAAAAAAAACTAGTCTGGTCTGGTACATAACTAAGGTCTTTGTATATATTTGTTTAAAATATTATAATTATCACCTATGCTTGAACATTTAAAGATTAATCCTGAATCAAAAGTTCCCAAATACATACAGTTAGTGGATACCATTGTTGATTATATAACATCTGGTAATGCTCAAATAAGTGATAGGATTCCATCTGTTAAAAATATTTCTGATAAATTGGGACTCAGTCGCGAAACGGTTTTTAAAGCGTTAAATATTCTCTCTGAAAAAGGAATTATTACTTCTTCCAATACAAAAGGTTACTTTATCACTAAAGTAAATACAAGTATTCAGCACAGAGTTTTTTTTATGTTAGATAAGATGACTTCCTTTAAAGAAAGGATTTATGATGGATTACGATTTAATCTAGATAAAAATTCTGAAGTTGATATCTTTTTTCATCATGGCAATAAAAAAGTTTTTAGATCATTGATAGTTGAAAATATAAACTCTTACACTCATTTTGTAATTAGTACTTTTTTTAATGAAGATGTAAGTGATGTGCTGAATTTAATCCCGGATGGGAAATTAATATTAATTGATCAAAAAGAGCATGGGATTTTAACCCAGCACAGTCAAATATATCAAAATTTTGAAAATGACATCTTTGAATCACTTTCAAAAGTTTCTTCTGAGATTAAAAAGTATGAAGAAATTTGCTTGGTGGCTCCCTTAACTGCTCCTCATAAAACTTCGGTTATGAAAGGATTTAAAAAATACTGTTCTTTTGTTGGGACGAAAAGTTCCACCATCGATCATACCGAAATTGATGAGATAAAAAAGGGAATTTTGTACATCTTAATTAGCGAGAAAAATGATGACCTTGTAAAAATCATCAAATTCTGCAGGAAAAACAATTACAATCTTGGAAAAGAGATAGGGGTTATCTCTTATAATGAAACGCAGTTAAAGGAAATTTTAGAAGGAGGAATAACTGTTATTTCTACTGATTTTTTTAAAATGGGCCAGCGCGCTGCCGAGCTTATAAATAATAATGAAACTGGCTCGGAAGAGAATCCTTCAGAAATTATTATAAGAGCTTCCATCTAAGAGTAGAATTCCTTGTTTTAGCCTGATTTTCCAATATGCTTGTTTGGAATGTTTTTCATCTATCGCAAATTTTTGTTGCCACCAGTACCTGGCATAAATCAAAATTAGTTTTTTACCTATCATTTCTTGTTGGTGTTAAATTATTATATCATTCTTTCTCTTATTGTTAAATATTGTACTATAAAATAATGAAAGCCGTTTTTTTTATTGTAAAAAAAATAGATTTTGGCTGTTATTCTAAAAAATATTATATATTTGCCAACCAAACCAGACCAAACCAAACCAGCTAAGTTTTAAAACCATATAAACCCAGTGTTAGTTTTAATTTTCATTTAATGGTTTTGTACAGAATTGGATCGGGAGAGGTATTTATAATTATTAGATCAATAAGCAAGACTAATGTTCTGCAGGAAATAAAATATAAAAACAAATTTTTCCAATAAAATAAAAGGTATAAAAGAAATATTTTACGTAACAGCTTATTAAAATTAAATATGAAAATAAAAGGTATGCGCTGGTGGATTATTGTATTGTTATTTATCGCCGCGGTTCTAAATTATATTGACAGGCAAACCCTGTCGGCTTTAGCTCCAACGATACAGATCGATTTGGTCATGAATGATCAGCAATATGCCAATGTTATCAATATATTTTTAATAGCCTACACCATTGCTTATCTGATTTCAGGCCGTATTGCCGATAAAATCGGAACGCGTGCCAGTTTGTTTTTCTTTGTAGCATGGTGGTCCGTATTTAACATGCTCACCGCGGCTGCGCGTGGTGTAAACTCCTTAGGTTTTTATAGATTTGGATTAGGGCTAGGGGAGGCCGGTATTTGGCCCGCAGCCTCAAAGGCTGTTTCGGAATGGTTTCCGGCAAAAGAAAGAGCCCTGGCTATAGGTTTGTACACCATGGGAGCCACTATCGGGGCTACAATTGCGCCTTACATAGTAATTCCACTGGCCACTTATGATTATACACAGGGAGTTCCCGCAATAGCAAATTGCCTAGGAACCGGTACTGGGTGGCGTGTTGCTTTTATTCTAACTGGTCTGGCGGGTTTAGTATGGTTGATTCCCTGGTTAATGATTTACAGGCGTCCGGAAAAAAGCAAATTAATTTCCCCTGATGAACTCCTTATGTTACAAACAGCTTCAGCTGCCGAGAATCCTGATAGTGCTGAGAATGTAAATCCATGGTCATGGAAACAGGTGCTGTCTTTCAGAGGTACCTGGCTTTTGTTATTGGCCCGATTAATTACAGACCCTGTTTGGTATTTCTATCAATTTTGGTTTCCTAAATATTTAAGCTCCGATAGAAATCTATCCCAGGAAGATTTAAAAATTACCTGGATAATTTACGCGGCCGCCGGTGTTGGCAGCCTTCTGGGAGGCGTCATATCGGGCAAAATTGTAAAAAAAGGAATTTTGCCTGTGCAAAGTAGGATGTGGGTTATGCTCTTTTGTGCCTTGCTTATGCCTTTATCTCCCTTTATCGCAACAGCAACCGGTTTAAGTGCTTCACTTACCTTAACGGTTTTCACTATCATCGCTGCCTTAGCCTGGTTAATTAACATCAGCTCACTGGTGGTGGATATCGTGCCTAAACATTCCCTTGGTACCGTATTTAGCGTAGTTGCTGCAGGTAGTACAGTGGGAGGCATTGTAATGAATATGATTGTAGCTTCCATGGTGACCGGCCCATCTGATAAACCCGCTGGCTTTTTGGACACGGCTTTTCACGCTGCATTAAATCCGGTTTTGAATGCCGTTGAGGGCCAGGGATATGCGATGTGGTTTTTGATTATGGCATTCCTGCATCCAATAGCGTGGCTAATGTTGAAATTTGGTGGGATCTATGGTATTTCGATTAATAAAAAATAGTATTGAGGTTTTTTTGTTTAACTCAGTAGTGGTGGCTGCCTTTTGATAGTTTTTATGGCGCCTTTTAATTTCGGGGCGAAAAGTAGGCGCCCCGATTTTATTGAAAAACCTACTCTTAGTAGTATAAAATATAATTTCAAAGATATAGGAAGAATTAGACCATAGTTATGGTTTTCTTTCCGTTTCTCTCTTGGTGCCGTTGAATCGTAAAAGCATGATGTTGCAATCTCTAAGATTTTGACTTACATGGTTTTCTTAAAATAAAGTATATCCAATGCGCTGTGAAACGGATCCAGGTTTATGATTATAATCGGTATGCTCTACAAGGCCATACCCAAAATAAGTGATGTGATGGATTTTGCAGCCATCGCCCCGAATCAAAAAAAATTTTACGTATGAAATATATTGTTTGCCAAAAGCCAGGTGAGTTTATTTTAAAAGAAAAAGAAGCTCCCGTTAGAAAAGAAAATGAATCCTTATTACAAGTTAATAAGGTAGGGATCTGCGGAACGGATTTGCATGCCTATGGCGGAAATCAGGCATTTTTTAGCTATCCCAGAATACTGGGACATGAACTGGCGTGTACTGTACTGGAAACTGGTGAAAACGCCAGAGGAATAAACGCCGGAGATAAAGTGGTAGTGATGCCCTATATTAGCTGCGGTATTTGTATTGCCTGTAGAAACGCAAAAACCAACTGCTGTGTCAATATTAAAGTATTAGGGGTGCATACCGATGGAGGAATGCAGGAACAAATTTCGGTTCCCACTTCAATTCTTTTACCGGCCAATAACTTATCTGATGACCAGATGGCAATTGTGGAGCCACTGGCCATAGGGGCACATGCCGTGCGAAGAGCAGGCATTGCTGCGGGAGAGATCGTGGCTGTGGTTGGTTGTGGTCCCATCGGAATCGGGATAATGAAACTGGCTCAGATTGCCGGGGCTAAAGTTATTGCCATTGATGTCAATGAGCAGCGTTTGGCTTATGCCAAAGAAAAAATTGTTGTAGATTATACCGTGAAAGCCGATGCCAATACCGTTGAGCAAATCACCAAAATTACCAATGGAGACCTCTGTACGGCTGTTTTTGATGCATCAGGTTTCAAAGGTGCTTTAGAAAGCTGCCCGAATTATATGTCACATGGCGGCCGTTTTGTGCTTGTTGGATTATCCAAGGCAGAATTGACCTATAGTCATCCGGCTATTCACGCCAAAGAGATAACCCTGATGTGCAGCCGAAATGCCACTACCGAAGATTTTGAGCACGTTATAAGTATTTTGGACCAGTTTCCAACAGCATCCTACATTAGTCATAATGTCCCTTATACCGAGATGATTGATAATTTTGACAGTTGGCTCAATCCAGCTACTGGGGTAATTAAAGCCACTGTTGATTTTAAGCTGACATAACATGACCATAGATTCACATCAGCACTTTTGGAAATATGACCCCCAGAAACAACCCTGGATCGGGGAGGATATGAAAGCCATTGCAAGGGATTTTATGCCTGAAGATTTAAAAGCGGTCTATCAGATTAACCAAATTGACGCTTGCGTGGCTGTTCAGGCCCATCAAAGCCTGGGTGAAACGGAATTTCTTCTGGATTTGGCCCAAAAAAATGACTTTATCAAAGGAGTTGTCGGCTGGGTTGATTTAAAGGCCTTGGATATCGAGAGTGTTTTGAACCGCTACAGCGGGTTTGAAAAACTAAAGGGATTCAGACATGTGCTGCAGGGCGAAGCGGATCATAATTTCATGGTACGTCCCGATTTTTTAAATGGAATTGCCGCTTTGCAAAAATATAATTTCACTTATGATATTCTTATTTTTCCGCATCAGTTGCTGGCAGCCGTGGAACTTGTAAGCCGTTTTCCAAATCAAAAATTTATTATCAATCATATTGCAAAACCCTATATTAAAGACGGGTTTTATAAGGGCTGGGCAGTTGCACTGAGCGCAATTGGCCAATATCCAAATGTCTATTGCAAACTCTCGGGAATGAGTACCGAGGCTGATTATAGCTCTTGGACCCCTGAGCAAATAGAGCCTTACATGCAATTGGCCCTGGATGCTTTTGGGCCAGAGCGGCTCCTTTTTGGCTCTGATTGGCCGGTATCTTTACTGGCCGCAGACTATGGAAAAACAAAAGAATTAGTAACGAATTTCATTGCAAAATTAAGCATCAAAGAGCAAGAGGCTATTATGGGCGGCAATGCAATACAATTTTATAAATTATGGATTTAGCATTAAAAGGAAAGGTAGTAGTTATTACCGGTGCGGCCGGACTTAAAGGAAGCATTGGAGTCACCATCATGGAGCATCTTGCCATCGAAGGGGCTATTCCCGTTATAATTGACAGAAACGATCGGGGATATGCCTATATAGAAGAAATTCAAAGTAAGGGAATCGACGGATTGTTTTGTAAGGCCGATGTAACCAATCCCGAAGAAGTTCAGAGGGCCATCAAAGAGATTGTGGAGAAATACGGTCGAATTAACGCTTTGATCAACAATGTCGGTGTGAATGACGGAGTAGGACTTGAGGCTTCATATGAAGATTTTATGAATTCTCTTAAACTCAATATGGTGAGTTATTTTTTAATGGTCAAGTATGCGCTTCCTTATTTAAAAGCTTCCAAAGGCCAAATTTTAAATATTGGTTCTAAAGTTGGGTTAACCGGTCAGGGCGGGACTTCTGGTTACGCCGCTGCCAAAGGTGGTGTTCTGGGTTTAACGCGCGAATGGGCGGTAGATTTAATCAAGGATTCGGTAAGGGTAAATGCTATTATTATAGCCGAATGCTGGACTCCTGCCTACCAAAGCTGGATTGATACACTAGAGAACGGGCAGGAAAAATTAAAATCCATTGTGCAAAAAATTCCTTTGGAAAACAGAATGACAACCCCTGATGAGATTGCTGATACCTGTCTATTCACCATATCGGAGAGATCCTCACATACCACTGGCCAGTTCATTTTTTGTGATGGAGGTTATGTACACCTGGACCGTTCCTTGTTGACAGTTTAAAAACAGTTGCCATAGAGAACAAATCATACTTGTTTATTACTTTTTCTTTCTAACCAATCAACCTAACCAATTCAATTCATGGATACCAATCAATCTTTTAGGATTCCTGTAGTAAAAAAGGAATTACTTTTTCAGTTTATTATCATCACAACTTTATTTGCCCTTTGGGGAATAGCCAATGATTTGACCACGCCAATGGTTTCTACTTTCAAAAAAGTAATGCCCGAATTATCCAATGTGCAGGCCTCACTGGTACAATTTGCCTTTTATTTCGGTTATTTCTTTATGGCTTTGCCGGCAGCTTTATTCATTAGAAAATTCAGCTATAAATCAGGAATTATAGTAGGGCTTATCTTGTATGCAACTGGCGCTTTTTTGTTCTATCCCGCGGCACATTATCAAAGTTACACGTTTTTTCTGATCTCACTCTGGGTGATTACCTGTGGTTTGGCCTTTCTCGAAACCACCTCAAATCCACTCATTTTATTTCTTGGAAATAAAGAGACTGCCACCCAACGTTTAAATTTAGCGCAGGCATTCAATCCTGTTGGTGCCATAACGGGCCTTGTCATGGCCCAGTTTTTAGTGATAGATAAAATAAAATCAGACCATTACACGCCGGAGGCCCTAAAGGCTTTAAATTCAGATGAGTTGGCCTTAATTCGCAAGAATGATTTAGATGTGATAAGCGTGCCATACATCGGACTGGGAATATTTGTGCTCATTATTCTGCTAATCATCATTTTTACCAAAATGCCCAAAACAGCGCATGAAGATAAAATGTCCATTGGAGATTCTTTTAAAAAGTTATTTGCCAACAAAAATTACAAACACGGGGTTTTAGCGCAAGCTTTTTATGTAGGGGCGCAGATCATGTGCTGGACTTTTATTTTTCAATATGTAGACAACATCAATAAAACATTTTCACTGGAGCTGACAGCTACTTATTACAATATAGCGGCGATGCTTTTATTTTTACTGGGCCGATGGATTGGAACCGGACTAATGAAAAGTATAAACCCGTCGAAAATCTTGATGGTATTTGGTATTGGAGGAGTGCTGTGCGCAGCTGGAGCAATTTTCTTTGAGGGCATGCCCGGGCTAATTTCATTGGTTTGTATTTCTGTTTTTATGTCCATTATGTTTCCAACCATTTATGGCATAGCCTTAAAAGATATGGGAGATGAAGCAAAAATTGGCTCTGCGGGACTCGTTATGGCTATTGTTGGCGGCGCCCTGATGCCGGTTTTACAAGGCAGTATCCTGGATTGGGGTGGCCCTGGATTCGCCGATTGTCAAGTATTGGGCTATATTGACGAGGTGAATTTTTCATTTATCCTGCCTTTAATTTGTTTGGCAGTTGTGGCCAATTATGGTAGGGTGTCTCTACGCAATAATTCCAATTAAACCCGTGGAACAAGTTTAATTAAAGACCGTATTGAGCGCCTTTGCAAGGTTAAGATATCCATTATTAAATAGGGAATAAATTCTATTGTTATTAGTTTGTTGGTTCCTTTTAAACAAAGGAATTTTTTTAAATAGATTTATCCCAGGCAGCCATAAAAGGAGGTTTTAAGATTGTACCTCCTTTATGGTCTGTCTTTTTTACAAACAAACAAGGCTCAGTAGTTTGATTTTATTGGCATTTAATGCTCATTGAATTATGAAAATTGTAAAGACAAATATTTCCTGCTACACCAATGCACCACTTTCTGTATTTTCTCGCGAGGCAGCATTCTTTGAGTCCACTTTCCATTCGCATCCGGATTTTGAACTAGTATATGTCCAGGAGAGCTATGGAAAAAGAATTATAGGAACCGCAGTGGAATCCTTTGGACCCGGTGATATGGTTTTTCTCGGGGAGGATATTCCGCATGTTTGGCTCAATGACAGGATTTTCTACAAAGGAATCAGAAATCTTAAAGCTAAGTCCATAGTCATTTATTTTAGCAGAGATCTTTTTAGCACTTCTTTTTATGAGCTCAAAGAATTTGGGGAGATAAGAAAATTTCTTTCTCAGAGCGTAAAAGGTGTATCTATTGGCGGACAAACTAGAACACTCATTGCAATGAAAATGGAAAAACTCCTTAAAAAGAAAGGTTTTGAAGTTATTATGGGAGTCTTTGAAATTTTATTTCTTTTGTCAAAGAGTAAAGATTTGCGCTACCTTAATTATGATTCTTATCTGGCGCTTTCCAAGGATAATAAAAATGACCGTCTTGCCGTGGTTTTTCAATATGTAAAGACGCATTACAAAGAGAAAATATCCATTGAGCAGATTGCTGAAATTGCCAATATGACCCCTACATCTTTCTGTAGAATGTTCAAGGCAAAAACCCAAAAGCCTTTTGGGGAATATCTCCATGAAGTCAGGATTTCAAATGCCTGTAAGAGTTTAATTGAAACTGATTTAGATATTTCTGAAATTGCCTATCAGTGTGGTTATAAATCAGGTTCAAACTTCAATAAGCTCTTCAAAAGCCTAAAAAACACGACACCCAGGGAATACCGTAAAAAAGCTTTAGTTTAAATTTGGCACGCCTTATTCTTTATTATAATACACTTTGAAACAAGTAAATAGTATGGAGGCAATAATTTACGTGCTGTTTTTACTTGATTTTTCTGATGAGATCTTTTCAGTAAGTTTTATAAATAATAACGGCGTAGTAATTTTTACTATAAAAGTCGGATGAAAAGGTACTTGGTCCCCTCAGCAGGCTATAACATTTATGGTAGTTGACATTTGTTTGTAATGAATTTTTAAACAATGAACTTTAATTGAATAATTGTTCTTTTATGTCAAGTAACTGACAATATGTAACAAAAAGAGGCATTACTTTTGAATATTGTAAAATTAAAAACTGATATAATGATGAATTTAAATGAGATTGCGTACAGAATTGGAGTGTTAGGGACAGTAATTATTTTGATTTGGATAGGACTTTTTAAATTTACTGCCGTAGAAGCGAACGCTATTAAAGATTTAGTGGAAAACCATTGTGCAATGGGTTGGATGTACAAAGTAATGTCAGTACAGACAGTTTCTAATATTATAGGAACTTTTGAAGTTATAACTGGAGTAGGTTTACTGCTCTCTTTTTTTTATAAAAAAGTGGGAATGTATGCTAGTGTAGCATCAGGAATTATATTTGTGACAACTTTGAGTTTTTTGATTACTACACCAAAAGTTTTCAGGATGGTGGAAAATTTTCCGGTGACCGATTTTTTCATCCTAAAGGATATTCCGTTCTTGGCAATTTCGGTGATGGTCTACGCAAAAACTAGAAGATAAAAAAAGTTTTTTTATTTTTTTAATAAGGCATAGATAGCGAAATTGTACATTTTATTAATAGCTATCGTGGCCAATGGGGTATCATAATGCAGGATGAAGAAATAGCAGTAACGCGATCTTCATCAGTAATTTAGAGGTCTGATAAATTAAGAATAGTCTTTATTCTTGAGGTGCGTTGAAGATAATATTTAGTTTAAAGCAAAAATTGAAATTGATATCCCGGTGATTTGGCAGGCATCTACCCTGGCAAGGCCCGATGAAGTTGTCACGCCAGACTTTGTTATTTCCACTACCCAAAAAGATATCGCTTCATTTAATGATCCGCAGCTTTGCTTTGCGTTGCAATTTATTGCCAAAGAGTCCTTGGAATTACATCCGACTTTAAAAAGACAATAGAATTGGTACAGGCATTTACAGTGCTACTAGATGATTTAGAATATGAAAATTTATATAAAAGGAGTTACCGGTGCTGCATCATCAATATTGCCGGTAATTGGAGTAGGGAAGAGAGGAGGAATGCCTAGATTTGCCTGGACAAAACCAACACTTCCGGCATGGTATATTGCAATAGCAGAATCATTTTCAAACATGACCAGCCCAATCCTTTCTATTTGGTATCAAGGGGAATAAAACCGATGGGTAGTGTATGCAGATCATCTGGTTAAGATAACAAAAGACAGCAATATTGCTACCTGACTTGTTTACGTTGGGTGGTAATTTAATGTTCCTGGGTTTTTTTTATAAGCTCTTGTTGGGATTTTTCCGCTTCTTTTCTAAAATTGACTCCATTATTGTGAAATATAGTTTCAATATCAATATATTTCTTCTCTTTATTAACCTTTACCGTTTCGATGGATCCAACATTAGCAAGCAGTGTTTTGGGCTCTGTGGTTTCCATTTGATCAACATACACAGGATAATTTTGATATTGCTTATCAACCCCGTAAAGGTGAAATATCTGAGATAAGTTCTGAAATTTGACGCCTGGTTTTGCTGTTATGATCATAAACATATCAGCTTCAATTTGTCCATACCGCTTCTTAAACTCGGCTTTTGATGGCATATCCAGATTTGCGATGAGATTAGGGTCTAATATCAAAGCTCTGGATGTCTGATCTGGTGCATTTTTCAACTTGATGACAAAATAAATATTGAGCGTCTTTTTGATAAGGACAGTGTCTAGGGTGCCAGTCTGAGCTTTACAAATGTAACTGCAGCCTAGCAGTGCTGTTAAAAGCCAAAGGTGTTTTAAATAAATGATTATCTTTTTCATGTAAAATATTGATTGTTAGTTTATTATTGACATGGTCCATAATTCTCACAAAAGTGAGGGGGGGCAAATCCATGTTTTCTGTTGATGATTTTTTGATTATCAGTAAAAAAAAGGACGCAAATTGTTATTAAGAATGATAGTTGGTCTTAAAACAGAGGCTACCTTAAAGGGTCCGCCCGCAAAACAGCGTCCTGCCTGATGGGAAAATAAGCCATAGAAAAAATAGAGCCGGATAATTCAAAGGCATAATCGTTAATAGAAATGTGTTCATACTAATATCATCGATTATGGTTAACTGATTTAATTATTTGGGATCTCTGAAAGGGTAGGCAAAATATTTTTCGATTTCTCCAGACTTTCTTTCACTATCTTAAGGTAAGTTTTCCAGGAAATTATATTCTTAGGATCACTATAGGAACTTAAGGGATTTTCATAATTATAAAATGTACTTCTTTTGCTTAGTGTGACCGCGTCAGTTTTTAAAGCATTATCTATATAAGCTATTATTTCGCGCTTGTCTGCGTTGATTTTTTGGTAAGCCTGAGTGTATTTTATTTTAAACTCTGAGGCTTTATTTTTATTAAAGTGAAGTGCACGCTCATATTGATGCTTACTAGTTAAAAGGTTCATTAGTCCCTCTTTAGCAGTAAATGATTTTGACTGCGAATGTGAATCTATGAAGATGCAAATGACAAATAAAAAAAGAATTGTTGCTTTCATCGTTTAATATATAGTTGATTAACCAGAGTGTTTTTCTGTATAGCCCCAGAAACAGAATATTAAAAAACTCTTAACAAGCCTTTTAATGGGATGTCTTATGACGGAGTATTGTCTGGGATCAATGCTGTATTATTAATTCTGATACAGCATATCTCAGCAATTTTTAAATCCTTTATCACTTAAAAGGTATAGAAAAGCATTTTGAAGTTCATAAAGATATATTTTATTTTTAGATGATTATGGGTTTGTGTGATATATATAAGATTGCAACCGTTCCCACAATTGGGAACGGTTGCAATATGAAATTTTGTCAACTTTTTGTATTTATATTGAAGCGATTCTATACCTTAAGTGCGAAAAAATGCAACTGCAAATGCTTTGATCAATCGATAAAGTAAACCTTGTTTTTAGGTTATTAGCAATATTTACAAAATTTGATCGAGGTAACAAAGAACAAATAACCCATCAAAATTTCAATAGGTTATTCTAAATAGGGGGAAGCATTCAAATATCTAACCACTTTATTGAAGATTTTTTTGCAATTACCGGGTAATAATTTGTATTTCAGGTCTTATTTAATTGTCTTTTTATTTAGTTTTTATTGTAGTTCCTTTAACAGTAAATAAAACTTATAGTTTCGACAAGTAAAATTGTTAATGACCTAAAAAAGAAGCAAGGCGTAACTAAGTAACTACTATATATATAGACTGATCTTTACAACTTTTTTAACACGGCAATTTTTCATGGAATAGTTCTTGGGGCAATTATTTTAAAATCCTTTCCAATAAAACTTCAAATAATTCTTATAGTGGTGCTTATAACCGGATTTCGTCTTGAAGCCCAGGTCAACGTCAAATATGAAACACTGCTGGCAGAGGCCAATCTCTCTCACCTGCAAAAAAACTACGCTGACGCTGTCACCAAATTTGAGCAGGCGGCCGCAATGCATGAGCTGAATGCTCTGAACCTATACAAATTATCAGCTGCATACTCGTCCATAAATGATTTGGAAGCTGCCCTTAAAACTATCGGCAAGTCACTGGGTTCTGGATGTACAGAAGCCGACCTGCTTGTTATTGATGGAGATTTTGATAATTTAAGAAAGGCAATGCCTGAGAAATGGATAGAAATGGTCACAAGAGCCATAGATCTCGAAAAGGCATACCAGCAGACCCTCGGACCGCCCCAATTGCGCAAAAAGATAAACAGTATGACTTATGAAGACCAGAGAATCAGGCGGGCGCGTATCGTTACAAGTGATACAGCTGAGATACAAAAGCTGACCCGGGAAATTAATGCCTCGGACCTGAAAAACCTGACTGAGGCGAGAAAGATAATTGAAAGGTACGGCTGGCCGAAAAAATCGGAAATCGGAAAAGACGGCCAGAATAACCTTTGGCTCATAGTTCAGCACGCCGACCAGGACATCGAGCTGCAGAAATTGGCACTGCACCAAATGGAAAAGCTCTTAGAGACCCACGAAATCGACCTCGAGAATTTTGCTTTTTTATACGACCGGGTCCAATGCAACCTCAACTACAAGCAGTTGTACGGAACACAGGTTATATGGACCTCCAATGGTCAAGCAAGCGGATTCAGGCCCATCATAAAACAGAACAGGGTAAATGAAAGGCGAAGAAAACTGGGACTTCTTCCACTGGAAATCTATGGAGTGAATTACGGATTTCACTATAATGAAATTTCAAGGCGCAAGGCCTCACTAAATGACAGGTCAACACGTATTGAAACAAAAAAAATAATCGCGGCAGCCAAATCATCCTTCGAAAAAGGGGAGTTTGAAAAAGTATATGATTACTACAATTCCGCATCAATGATCTTGGGGGGGATGACTGATAAGCAAAATTATAAGGCAGCGGTAATCTTTGCCAGAATCTACAATAGGAATGCCCAGGAAAAATACAAGAGCATCTCCTTGGATTTTTTGACTTTATTAAAATTCATGGACAAGCTGAACATCCAAGAGATCTCCGAAGAGAAAGAATTTGATTCTTTCCACAGTGAGTGGCGCTGGATACAGATCTTAAAGTAGATTGGAGTTAATGAGTATATTTGGAATTCTTGCACCCGTTATTTTTTCACTTGGTGTATCTCTGTACATTTTCACCCTCCCTTAAGCAGGAATTTGATCTTAGCCGGGCTCCATGTATAAGTATGTTTAATCTATAGATTATTAGAATTCAGCACTGGAAAAAAAGCCTTTAGGGTATTATAGAGGGCACTGAAAAAGTCCTTTAAAAGTAAAAAGGTAATTTTACAAGTAAAATTGAGGCTCTGAGAATCGTCTGTACGAAAGTGTTCTCCATCACCTATCCGAATACATTAAAGAAAAAGAGGTTATTTTCAAATATGAAAACAACCTCTTCTGATAAATAGCTACTTTTTCAGTGCCCTCGTATTATAGCCCGAGAAAGTACCGGTAATAATGATATGGCAGAGAAAACTTTGCCTGATTATATGTCAGGGCTCTTAGTAAGGCTTGAGATCTGGATGAAAGAAAAGCGACCTTTTTTGGAACCTGAATTAACATTAAATAGCGGGCAGTTTTTGTTCCGGGGGCTACCTTATTCAAAAATTGAAATTGATATCCCGGTTATCTGGCAGGCATCGGCCCTGAGAAGACCCGATGAAGGTGTAATACCGGACTTTGTTTTTTATCACTACCCCAAAAGATATCGCTTTATTAAATGATCCGCTGCTTTGCATTGCAGTTTATCGCTAAAGAGTCCATTAAGTTAAGTACGTACAAAAAAAGAGTAATCATATTAAAGTTTATGTAAATGAAGATTATGATATCCTTTTATTTTGTCTACTCTAATAAAATTACGAAAACGTTTCCGTGAATTAAAAACGTTTTCAGAAACGTTTCCGTGAATACTTTTTGGATTTGTTAATAGAGAAAAAAAAAATCTACATAGTTTTACTGATCGGGGCAAGAAATTCTGAGAAGAAAAGTAGTTTATAATACTCAAACCTTACATGAAAAAAGTAGTACTCTAAAGTAAGAGTATATTTCAAGTTTAGCTTTGCATTAAGCTCTCGAGCTGCAAATATTATGAAAAGTAGCTTTAACGGAGATGCAAATGAAGAAAGGCAGAGTAGAAGTTGGCAGTCCTTGGTAAATGTTACAGGAATTATATTAAAATTAAAGTGCTGTTCATAGTTGAGAGGTCTGACAATACAGTTTATTGCATATTAACCAATAGATGACTCAGAAGATCGCCCAGTGATTTTGAATCAAGGCCATCACTAATAATAGCCAACCTTGATTATTGCATATTAACCAGAGCGGCTCAAAAAGCAGCATGGTTAAAGTTTATAAGAAACTTTCATTTTTTTAAATAGGGTAATTTGTTTCAATTGGAATTTTGTAGTGATAAAAGAGAGGGATTTCAAGCAGTTAGCATAGTACATACTGCAGTTGAAACAAGCCTCAATTTCAAAGGAAAGCTTACAACTAAGAAGGTATCAATCTTTAAATTTAAAGAGCTCTTAGATATTTTTTTGATTGTAAGGATATACTCTTTGAGTAAATTTTGAACTTACAATTAAACCTCTTTGCTCTATTTTATACTTACTATATCTAACCAACCAATTTATGACCAAAATTTATTATTTACTGATTTTTTCTCTTTTTTGTTGTTCGGCAAGTGCCCAGAATGACATTGTTATTAAGGGAACCGTTGTTGATATTAATACGCAGTTGCCTCTTGAGATGGCAACAGTTTATTTTGCAACCTTAAAAGATTCTACCGTAATTGAATATGCAACAACCGATAAAAACGGATCGTTTAGCATTAGAACTAAAAAATACGATAAACCTGTTTTTCTCAAGGTAAACTATGTGGGTTATCAACCCTATTTTGAGGAAGACAAAGAACTACTTGAGAGCAAAGACTTTGGTAAATTGTATTTACTCGAGACGGCAAATGCTTTAAGTGATGTGGTAATAAAAAGCCAGGCTCCGCCCATTGCTTTCAAAAAGGATACCTTGGAGTTTAATGCCGCCTCATATAAAGTGAGGCCGGATTCCAATGTAGAGACTTTGCTGAGACAATTGCCTGGCTTTGATGTAGCAGCAGATGGTAAGGTGACTGTAAACGGACACGAAGTCAATCAGATTTTAGTAAACGGAAAGCCCTTTTTTGATAAAGATGGTGCCATTGCCTTGAAGAACCTGCCTGCAGAAATTATTAAAAAAATTCAGGTTTCGGATTTTAAAACCAAAAAAGAAGAACTCTCCAAACAGGAATCGACTTCGGATTTTTCGAGTATTAATATTACAATTGACGAAAAGGAAAACAAAGGTTACTTTGGGAAACTTTTTGCAGGATATGGTTCTGATGATCGATATGAAAGCAGTCTTTTTTTGAATTATTTCAATAATAAACAACGGATAAGTGTTCTGGGATCATCCAACAATATCAATGCTACAACATTTGCCCACGATGAGGTATTTGATAATATGGCAGGCGGGAGAACAGGCAATGGAAGCAGCGGAAGCTCCCCAAGTGCTAAAGGTATCACGCAATCGAATTTAATTGGGCTCAATTATTCTAATGAATGGTCAGAGCCTTTGATGACAATGGGAAGTTATAATTTTTCCAATACCATCAATAACAATCAAAACAAAGTCGATCAGATTACCTTTTTGCCTACCGGAAATATTAACACTTCATCTAATTCCAAAACCAGAAATGAGAATACAGCAAATAATGTAAATTTTGAATTAGAATATAAAATGGATCCCACAACCCGATTGGTTGTTGTACCAAAACTAAATCAGACCCGTTCAAATAGTAATTCGACTTCCTCTAATTTTTCGCAGGATCAAAACGAGGAAGCTCTCAATGAAAGCACAGCTACATCATATTCAGAAAGTAATAATACTACTTTTGCAAACGCAATCAACTTCAATAAAACTTTCAAGAAAAAGTCCCGTAATTTGAGTGTTTTTTTTGACAATAACAACGTCAGTAAAAATGTTGAGTCTTTTAATCTTTCCCAGACCATTTTTTATCAGGATGCTAAGCCCAACGATGATAGAAATCAGAAGAGTGAAAACAAAAATACTACTGATAATTATTCCTTCGAAGTTGAATATACGGAGCCTATTACAGATTCTCTGCGAGTTCGGTTTGGCTCTGATTTTGACTGGAAAAGCGAAATGAAAGATGTGAAAACATACGATTTTGATGCTGGATCTCAATCGTATAGTACTCTAGATGAATTTCTGACCAATTATACTACTTCAAAACAAAATTCAGTGAGTCCTAAAGTTGGCATTACCTTACAAAAGAGTAAATATACGGTCAATTTAAATTCCAAAACAGCCATTTTAGGGTATGATAATCATTCGTTGTATCTGAACAATGCAACCGATTTAAATAAACGATATGCATTACCATACGGTGATTTTCAGTTCAGATATAATTTCAGGCGTGGAAAGAATTTATCATTCAAATACGATTATTCAAATGTGCTTCCTGCGGCGGTCCAATTAATGCCGGTTTTAAATTTAACTAATCCGTTAAATACCATAATAGGAAATCCTAATTTAAATCCGATAGAAAAAAACAGCGTTAATTTTAGTTTTAGGAATTACGATTTCCGTACTCGCTCAGGTTATAATTTGTACGGAAAAGCAGATTATTATAATAATAATGTGGTTTCGACTTCTATTTATGATGATAGCGGAAAAAGAAATACTACTTATGTCAATATTTCAGGAACTTACAGGACTTCAATTGGAGGAAACTGGAATCAGTCGATAAAAAGAGATGCCCATGTTTTGCGTTATGGTTTTGGATTAAACGGTAGTTACACTTTTGACAAAGGTTTTACAAACGCCATTATGTACAATGCAAAGTCTACGGCTCTAACGCCGAAAGTAAATTTGACTTACGAATATGGAGAACTTCTTATTATATCGCCATCTTATAATTTATCGTACAATCAGACCGAGTATGAAAATTCAACCAGGGCTCCCAATTCCAATGTAATACACAGAATCAATTTTCAAACAACAAATTACTGGCCTGAGAATCTAGTTTTCGGAAATGATTTTGGGTACACTTACAATTCCAGTATTTCAAGCAACTTCAAAAAAGATTTTTATTTATGGAATGCCAGTTTGTCCTACGCAATGTTTGATAAAAAAGTTTATGCAAAAGTGAAAGTGTATGATCTGCTGAATCAGAATCAAAGTGCTACCAGAACTATTTCGGCGACCGCTATTCGTGATGAAGAAAATACAGTACTTAAGCGTTATGTAATGTTCTCTGTAAATTACAAGATAGGAAACTTTGCCGGTGCAGAAAAAGCAAGGAAGAAAAGACAGATAATGGATTAGAGAATAATGCAAAAGTTTACAGTAGTAAAGGTTTAAGTTAAAGACGCACTTGTAGAGTGCACCCAAATCGTGTCTAACTTTTTTGGGGGCAGTTCACTGTGCGTCTTTTTTAGTCTCTCTGGTATCGTCTTTCCCCAGCAGTCTAAGTCGCTCTATCGACCGCCCTGACAGGAATTCTACGCAATAAGAACAATGGTCAAACTTGAGAGAGAATCTGAAATAAATCGTAAGTAAAAATGTATTTCTAACCTGCAGAAATCCAATGATAGACATAAACATAAAGAGATCTGAGCAGCAGAAAATGCAGTTGCAAAACAAATTGTTTGCGCATAATAATGTAAAAACAAATCTAAAAATAAATCGAAGAACAATTTTCTTTCGTTAAAGTCTAACAATTTTAGTTTGTGTTTTGGAAATCTACTTTGGGATTTGTGCTTTCCTGTAAGATTAATTCATTAAAAATACATGAATTAACGGAAACGTTTCCGCTAATTAAAAACGTTTTCAGAAACGTTTCCGTGAATATTTTCTGGATTTGTAAAGTGAGAAAAAAAATATCTATATAGTTTTACTTGATTGTTAATCAGTTTTAAAAACAGAAAATTAAATCTATTCTACTGTTATGGATTTTATTTCTCTGGATGTTTTTTTTTAGTGTCAGACCGTTTTAACTGAATGTTTTTTAATTTTTCTAATCCATAAACCAGATAAAAATGAAAACAACATTACTATCCATTGCAATTATTCTAGGGTCTTATTTTCAATCTCATGCGCAAAGCGCAGAATTTCAGGCAGCCCAAATTGCGGCCAATGCTTATGTGAGCAGTCATGGACTTGAGTATCAGCCCAAACGAAACGTTTTTACAGGACACAATGATAATGTAATCCATATTTTTATGTTCGAGGACGGGAATTTATTATTGGCAGGCTATCCAACAGTGGCAACAGAAAAAAGCAAGTTCCAGCTTCACTTATTTGTTCAAAATACCAATGCCTCCACTTTTTTATTAGAATATACAGGAAGTTATTCGCCCATTTTGAATATCCAGAATGGCAATAGCTCGCCGGCTCCTATGCCTGCCGCCGGAGCAGTGCCACCGCCTATTGTCATAAGTCAGTTAGACTTTGCCATATTGGGGCCATTTACCAATACCTTAGTTTTTACCCTAAAAGAAAGAGCGTCCCCAGGCGATTCCTATAACACACTGGTGTCAACAACCATTCAAATCTCTAAAACCTTCTACGCAAGTATAGGTTCGGGTATCGTATATACAAGCCTTAAAGATCCTTCCAATATCAGAAAGATTCCCCTTGGCGCCACAGATTCCACACTTGTTGCAGATAACACAAAAGGAAGAAGCTTACTCACCCTTATGGCGACCTTTTATCCCTGGGGCAGAAACAATTTAATGATGCCAGAGTGGAACCTTAAAGACAGGTTTGGGATTGTAGTTGGAACCACAATCGGATCAGACACTTCAAGCTTTAAGAATTTACTGCTGGGCGCGCAATATGATTTTTCAATTGGCGGTTCGTTTATCGCAGGTTTGCATTATGGGCAGCGCCAAAAAATAATAGGGGTAGATTACAAAGACTTCAAGTTTGGAGAAAGTAAGTTTGAAGGTGATCTTGAATCAAAAAAATACACCCAGGGAGATCTCGGGCTATTCTTTGGGGTGGCCATTGATAGCCGGATATTCAGTCAGATTTTCAAATAGATCAAAAGGCATATTGTCCTGGAAACTATTTCTGAATATTCCGGAGTAAAAAATATTTACAAACAGAAACCTTAAAACTAATGATTATGGCACGTGAAATTAAAAATCTTCCACTTACCGCACCAAATATGGTACCGCCGCAAACTCCTTCTGCCACCTCTTTTGATGATTTTAAGGACAGACTTGTCAAACTAATTCCATCTGAAATCGTAACGGCCTATGTAACGATCCAGGGTTTGGTAGCCGGGGCAACCCTTAATCAGGACGCTGAATTTGGCTACCTTAATAAGGGGTCCAATAACCTGTTGCTTTGGATTGTAGTTATTCTATTATTGATCATGACACCTGTCTACCTTTATTATGTTACCAACGTACGCAAATGGGGGCAGATCCTTTACACGACAATTGCTTTTTTTATATGGGTACTTGTAATTGGTGGGCCCATTAAGGAAATAATAGGGTATTCAGCGCAGTTCATAGGCTCGATCCTTTTGATTTTCTACACCTTATT
This sequence comes from Flavobacterium sp. FlaQc-48, assembly GCF_044007335.1. Classification (NCBI taxonomy): domain Bacteria; kingdom Pseudomonadati; phylum Bacteroidota; class Flavobacteriia; order Flavobacteriales; family Flavobacteriaceae; genus Flavobacterium; species Flavobacterium sp. FlaQc-48. Next base: position 351,944 of record NZ_JBIPCR010000002.1, read on the forward strand.
TATCCCTGTCATTTATAAGGGCTAAGTAAAAAAGTAACACATTGTTTAAATCTTAATAATAAATTTTATGATTCTCAGCATACCCAAAATCGGTAATATAACTTGCAATAAAGCACTTTGCCGTGTTCCTCCCTCTCCTAATCTGCTCTTAGAACTATATGCCAGATGGAAAGGCTTAATTGAGAATGGAAAATTACCCAAAAACATAACTTTTGACCAATTTTTCAATGTATGGAGTTCGGGCAGAAGAGGCGAGAACCTCAAAGGATTGGATGACGGATGCAATCATAGCGCTGAGAAAGAGGCTCCACAGCTCATTGACAGGCCGCCACTTAAACTCAAAGGTACTATAGAGACCTTGGTGCTACTAGTGGACTTTCCTGATAAACCCCACTCTGAGCAAAGGGACGCCTCATTTTACCAGCAGATGCTCTTTGGGGATCTCAATACGTTCCCCGCCGGGAGTATGTCGGAATATTATCGAAGAATTAGTAATTATAATACTTCAAATGGATTGACAGGCATAGAGGTAAGTGGGAAAGTCTTCGGCTGGTTTAGACTACCCCACACTAGTGAATATTATGCAAGTTCTGCCTCGGGTATGGGAAATTATCCCAGAAATGCCCAGGGAATGGCAGAAGATGCTGTGAGGGAAGCCATTCATCAGGGAGTGGACTTTTCTGCCTATGATGCCTTAAATGAAGGCTCTGTAACGGCTCTTTTTATCATCCATGCGGGAAGAGGCGCCGAAGAAACCGGTAGCAGATATGATCTATGGAGTTTAAAATGGGTAGTTCCCCGTGAAATAAAAGTGGGTAAGGGGATAGTGGTAAATACTTTTTTAACGGTTCCCGAGGATTGTCAAATGGGGGTTTGCGCGCATGAATGGGGGCATTTGGCTGCCCGCTGGGCAGACTTTTACGACACCGGCAGTAATGTGAACAAGGTATCTAACGGATTGGGCAATTACTGTTTGATGGCTTCTGGCTCCTGGAATAATGGGGGGCTTACCCCGGGACTTCCAAACGGAATGCTCAGGATGTTTCACAATTGGATAGAGCCTATGGAGGTAACACAAACCACCCGCAATATAGTGATCAAACCGGCAGCTGAGGGGGGCAGTATTGTAATGATTAAAAACAATGCCACCATGCCAAGGCCTGAGCAGTACATTTTTATAGAATACAGGCGCAAGAGATTTCAGGATAGTTTTTTGCCCGATGAGGGCCTTGCAATTTACACCGTTGATGAGAGTATCGACAATGTAAATGATGAAAATAACCTGGCTATTGAACTCATACAGGCCGATAACAGAAGGGATTTAGCCAAGATTTTTGGCTTAGGAAACCGCGGAGATGCAGATGATCTGTTTCCCAGTAAAATAAATGGCCAGGTCAATAGAAAATTGACTAAGACTTCAAAGCCAGCATTGAATTTAGCGAACAATCTCTGGAGTGGTATAACCATCGAGGTAAAAGGAAATCCCGGAGATGATCAAATGGTAATCGATGTCACAATTGAGGCAGTGACCGGTATTTTATAAAGTACTTGTTAGGGCTCAGGCAATTCTATATTTTAGAATTTTCAGAGCCTTTACCAGAAAGGGAGGGGTTTAATTCACTCACAATGCCTGTTGTAGGTCCAGACCGTTAAAAGCAAAATTATGACAACAGAACAACACATAAATCTCGGACGACACACAGCCATAATTTCTTATCTGCTTGGGACAGGTATTTTCGGACTTTACTGCCTGACTTGTTCCTTCGGTCTACTTATTACAGGTTATGGTTTAATCCTTTTTACACGCCTTGTAAATCTTGGGGTATTAATTTCAATTATAGCGAAAGGCAGAGTTGAGAAATACAACAAAATAAAAGTATTTACAACTTGCGGGCTTATGCTTCTTAACATTCCTGTAATGCTTTTCTATTTTTGGGGTACTACAATTCTGCTCGAGATAGTGAAACTTTCTGTCAATAATGGTCTTCTTTTGGGATAATATCTATATTGAAAACAAGGGATGATCTGTTATTTTTACTTTGATTTGAAAAATATGTCTTTTTTGGAAATATCGTCATCACATCGGGAAATAGTGACATGGTTATTTAGAAGAGTCATAGTTAACTTTGGGTGAATAACTTTAAAAACTCTAAATGATGAATATAAATCGAACAAAATTGAATTGGTTATTAGTTGCCCTGGTGCCCTTTGTTATATTGTCTTGTGATGATAAGGATGATAAGACTGCCCAGGTTGAAACGCATTCCACCATAACAATAGAGAATGTACTGGATTCAAGGCCACTAGTAGAATCGGGCAGGTTTCAAAATAGTGGGGCCTCGCCAGTGGTTATGCCCGGGGAATCTGTATCTATTGAATTCTCAGCTGCTAAAGGGCAGGCTTTAAGTTTTGCAACGATGTACGGCTGGTCAAACGATCTTTTTTTTGCCCCGGAGAATCCAGGGATCAAATTATACATGGATAACGGAACACCAATTGAAGGGGATGTTTCGGTGCAAATCAAATTATGGGATAATGGAACACGCATCAATCAGGTACCTGGAGCGGGTGTCAGTCATCCCGGGGTGTCTGAAACAACTTTGCAGAATATTTCAGAAGTTTCAAGTGTCGATGCCCAGGGAAATAAGTATGCGCAGGCCTCAGCGATGATCAAGACAACACTTCTTTATCAGGGTAATTCAAAATTTACCCTCACCATTGAAAATACATCAGGTGGTACCTCAAATCCTACCCCGTTTAGTCCCGGGGTGTGGGCCATTTCTTATGTTGCAGCAGGAACCCTGTTAAACCCAAATCCCTTATATGAAAAAGGAAAGCCTACAGCCAATGGGCTGACCAATATTGCAGAGATGGGCGATAACAGCGTTTTAGGCGCATTTATAAGTGGACAGACAGGTATTTTTACACCATTATCCCCTGTGCTTGTTGTGGTCTACAACGGAATTGATAATCCTGTTTTTAAAACCGGTGAAAAAGACAGAGGTAATGGGTTAAAAGAATTGGCCCAGAAAGGCGATGCATCGGTACTGGCGGCTTATCTTAAAACAGTGCAGGGTGTTAAACAGGTATATGTTTTGCCAGCTGCCACAACAACGGTGCTTTTACCAAAAGTTGGAGCGCAGGCCGGTGGCAGTGTTTCTCAGGATCTAACTGTAAAACAAGGGGACAGGATTGCTATTGCGACAATGTACGGATTCTCGAACGATTGGTTTTTTGCCTCCAAAGATAATGGAGTGGATGCCATGCAAAGAGGGGATATTTCATCCTCGGTTGCTTTGTTTGATGATGGAACGGCCTTAAATCAGTTTCCCGGGGCAGGAATTACACAATTTAATCTGGCGGGAACTCCCCTTACCGAAAGTAATATTATAAATGAAGTGCCTAACCCCAATGCATTTACAACACTACCATCCATTTCCAATATCATTAAGGTAACCCTGCAATAATCAAGGTGACCTGGTTATTATTAAGGTACTTATCTTTAGTGAGGTAAGTACCTTTTTGTTACCGGATTGTCACAGTATAATATGGATGGATAAGCGTTGGAAAATAACGCATGGGCTTTTGCTATTTTACCCTTTTGAAGCAGAGTGAGGCTCGATAGATGTGGGGATGAAATAGCCGAAACTTTGTAAGTAAAGGCTCCCGAACTCTTGACAAGACTTCTTTTTACATCTAAAAAGCAAAAGTCTTAGCCTCAAAGCAACTAATAAATAGCTTAAAAATTATGATCTGGCAATACGAAGAAAAATCAACACTTGCCCTTTTTATCATGCACTTTAGCAACCCAGAGCTGGTAGGCAAAGGGCTCTACCCGGTGGCGTCTGCGCCTGTTAATACATTTGTGTATAATAGAGGTGAAGCGCAACTAGTTACAATTGATCAGGTGGTTTATACCATGCCAGCAGCCTCAGTATTGCCACTTGTTTCCAATCAACATTTCGCTTTTGAGCATCCCGAAAAACTTATTGCCTGGCAATTCAATCGTGAGTTTTATTGTATTGTAGAACATGACTCAGAAGTGGGCTGTGTTGGATTTCTCTTCTATGGAATTCAACATCCGATGTTTATCACACTTGACAAAGTGGAAAGGGAATCCATGGATCAATTAGAAAAAATATTTTCTGAGGAATGGAATTCAAAAGATAATTTTCAGGGAGAGATGTTGCGCACCTTGCTCAAACAACTTATCATCAGGACAACGCGCAAAGCAAAAAAGCAATGCGACAGTTACAATCAGTTTGAGGAAGAGACGATGAATATTGTGCGAAAATTTATGCTGATACTTGAAGGTAGTTTTAAAAAGGAACACAGCGTGCGTTTTTATGCAACGGCATTAAATAAATCTCCCAAGACGCTGAGCAATATTTTTGCTCTCTTAAAGCAACCGCCACCCTCAAAACTGATACAGAACCGGATTATATTAGAGGCTAAACGCTATGTTCATTATACCGGTAAATCAGCAAAAGAAATTGCTTTTGAGCTCAACTTTGAAAGCCCTGCCCACTTTAGCAGATTCTTCAAATTGTATTCTGGAACTACTATTTCAGAGTTTAGAAGAGCATACCAAAAAGCGCATTCAAAAAAGTAAAAATGGCAGGCCAGTCAAAATAGCTTTCGACAATTGGAGAGTTGTGCCACAATAGGCATGAAATAATTAAAATTAAACGCGCGGTGGTTTTTATAGAAAACAGGCTAATGCCAGTGGGAATTACCAGCGAAAAATATCCATTTATTTTATCGAATCTTTAGTTAGTTATCATTAAAAAATTTTATATTTGATTCTAAAAGTATCAATAGTATTTAAATTAATGGCAATGCAAAAGGGGATGAAGCTTAAGGTTCGAAAGCAGCTTGACGGCAAAGAGCAGTTGAATATTATTAAATTAAAAGGCAGTCTGATCTCAAAGGGCTATACAGAGATCATACATATTTTGGATCAGGATGATGAGTTTCATATCAATTCTTTTGATATTGAGAGCGCAGCGGGCAGTGAAGTGCGCGAATTTATAACGGCTTTTATTGCACGGGAGCAGCTTGAGGATAGTGTCTCTATTTTGGGTTTAGGGTCCGCTTAATTTTTAAGTAACCTGTAAAGAGAATTATAAAGAAAGCTTGCTTTTCAATGGAATGGGTGATTTTTGATTTTGGGTTTGGTATTATTTTTTGGGAGCTTTTCCCGCTATACGCTTCACCCGAGCGAAGCGAACTGGCAAAGCAATCGGGGCTAATTGGTACAGGCTATCACTGTTGTTATGCAGCAATCCAAAACATAGATTAAGCTCATGTATCAGGACGTTTTTTAAAAGTGCCTTTGTGGATTCTACGTTTTTTGCCACAAAACTAATTCAGTACGAAATCACCAAGAAATCTTCTGAGAATTTCTAGACTTTTGTAATATCAGTGTTTTTTGGGTAAATTTTGACTCTTACCCTGTCTAAACAATCGTACAATCTTCTTCAGTAATTGTTTATTAGTTTTACAGGCAATTATAGAATAGTACCAGATGGTAATTTACTAATACTATAATTTGAGTTTGATGGTAACGTTCCCACAAAATGGGAAGGTTACCAGTGTTTAAAGAAGGTTTAAAGTTTACCTAATTTCCTTATAATATTATACATTTGGCCAACAAAACCTGAATCAAGCTTTTAGTTGTGAGTAACTTAAAAGTGAGATCCAAAATTAAGAACGTTTTCAGAAACGTTTCAGTGAATAATTTTTGAATTTTTCATGTGAGAAAATTACATATATAGTTTTAGTTAGCCCGAACAAATAGATACTTACCAGATAGGGCCCCAATTTAGGATAAATAAGTCTGACATCGTTAGACATTTATAAAAGTTACCAGCAATTATGACACGACTACTTACAACGACAATATTACTTCTGACTTTTCAGTTTTGTTTTTCGCAAGACATTATCGGGACTTGGTATATGGTAAATAGAAGCGGACTAATTGAGTTTTCAATTACCAAAGACAGTATCAAAACCAGACAGCTTTTTAGCGATTTTACACCTAAAGGAAAACCTGCTGAATCAAATGGATATATAAAAACTGTAAAACTCAATGACAGGATTTTAGTAATCAGTAAATCACAAAAGGATTCACTAAAGTTTTCTGCAATGACTATTATTAACCTAACAGACAAAAAATATTTTCAAATGGCTTGGAATGTTAAGGACACTCTGACAAATGACATTGAAATTTTAATTCAATTACATAAAAATGACCACAGACAATTACTTGGTTACTTTGTATTCTCTGAACACTACGTTGATTCGCTAAAACAAATGAAACCAATTGACAGTCTATCATTACCCGAGTTTAAGAAATATCTGATAGTTTACCTGGACAAAATTAAAATCACTGCAGTAGACGCAATAAAGTACAACACAGGATATATGTCTGCCTTTACATATAACTTTCAATTAATATCGCAATCGCTTTACGACATTGGCTTCAATCCTTTACAAAATACTAAGACGACAGAGCTTGTTTACAGAAAATATTACGAAGACCCTGAAGTAAAAAAATTGATGGATGAAGCTAAACGAAAGTGAAATAATAATAATGCTGGTAAAAGCTACTGCATAGGATTTGGGCAATAGTCTTAATGGAAAGTCGGTTTTGTATTTGGAATGATCTGGCAAATCCGAAAAATGGGCTTAATTTAGTCCCAAAAACGCTGTAGTCCCAAAACTGTATAAGCAACGTTAGAAAATGCGTACAACAACATTTGTTATAATTTTAATATTAATTTGCCAACAAAGTATTGGGCAATCTACGCGTTCAAAAGTTTCTGATACAATTAGAACTGAAAAGAATTTAACAGAAACAGAAAGCACAGTTGTTAATATTTTTTTAGATGCCGAATTAAAAAAGGACAGCTATAAATACTACAAAGGATGTGAAATTTTCATAATTGAAGAAGCTTTAAAAACAACTAAATCTATTGATAATTATTTATATTCACTCGAAGAATGGAAAATTATGAATAAAGTTCTTAAAAGAACTGATTTAAAGAAAATGTATTTTTTAGACAGTTTACAAATAAAAGAGATAAAGCTTGGATTAGAAAAAGAACAAATTTATCATTGGAAAGTAACTGATTTTAAAAACATAAAAGTAAGTTTATACAAATCGGAAGAACTAAGCAAGTCTATCCGAACAGGAACATCTATTAACCTTCCAAAAAGATTAATAATATATTTTACAAAACCATTAATTATTAATAGAAATAATGCCTTAATAAGTTTTAGTATTGCAATCGGAGAAAGTGGTGTTTATAGTACTATAACTCATTTCACAGTATTGTTAAGAAAAGCCAATAACGAATGGAAAGATATTGGACATTATGAAGACGGAGTTTTTTATTGAAATTTTGTTTATAAAGAAAAATAAAATAGAGGCACTTATAATACCTACAACGGATTTGGGTAATTGGCTTAATTAAATGTTGGTTCTGTATTTGGGATTATTTGCTACGCCTGTTCGCCAAGCTCGGGTGGCAAATCTGGAAATAAATTTTAATTTAGTTACAAGTGTGTTTATTTACAGTAAGTTATACGATATTATAAAACCAATTTAGATATGAAAAACATTATTTTAATTATCATTTCAATCCTATTTGGACTGTGGACGTGCAAATCTATAGATACAAAAAAGAACTTTCTGCTTTTGATTTAAATTCAGACGGTTTTTTTACTGAAAATGAAATATCCGTGCAACAGAAAAAAGCAATGGAAAGAGTTTCAAATGATACAGCTAGAAATTTTGCTCCGTTTTTATTAATTCATGTATCAGCGCTGTTTGGATACATTGGTTATAGAATTAAAAAGCAAAGCAGCAAATAATTTGATCAAGATTTATAATTGAAGAAGAATTAAAACAATTGCAAGGGAAATTGTTTGTAACTAAATTGTAGTTCCAAATTCTGTAAAAGCAAAAAATAAACTGCAGAAAAAATAATCTGGCACGTGGAAAATATAAAAAAAAATAAAGTTTACACAGGAAATTATTTCACAACATTTAAAGCAATATTGCTTATGTTATTTTTTACTTTTGTCTGCTTCGATTTTATTCATGGTGCTATATCAGGCAGTGCCGCGGGCTGGGTCGGATTCCCTATTTTTTTTGTTTTATTTTCAGTTTTAACCTTCTCAATGAATTATTTTATTTTGACTGATAAAAAACTTATTGCTAAAAATCCTATCTGGTTTTGGAGAATGACTGAAATTGACTTTAGCTCAATTACTAGTGTATCTATTGTACAGCCTGCGAAATCTGCAATTTCGCTAGAGGTAAAAATGGAGAGATCAACAAAACTTATACCTGCAAGTAGTTTAAGAGACAATACTTGGAAAGAATTGAAAGCACATTTGATTAAAGAGAACGTTGTTTTATATGATAAAGTGGGCTTTGAGTAAATTGTTTTTTCTTGATGGTGTATCTTGATCAAAATTGAAAATAAGTGCAAATAGCAATGAAGAACTTTTAATTCTATATCTAATTGAAAAGGCTTTAATATATTGGAACTTAAATCCGGGAGGATTTTGTTTTTGACGGATTTCTGATTTTCGAAAACACCGTTTGCTATGATTTTGCCACAAAACTTTAATCTAGCCAGTATTGGTCAAAACCGGCTTAACTTTTTGTGGCAAAAAAGGTATCCACTGCATTATGAATGTATTACGAATTATCACCAAATGAAAAAAATACTTTTAATAAAGCTTCTGTTAAGTTTTAGTATTTGGAGCATGAATGCTCAAATTAAGGTTGCCTGTATTGGAAACAGCATTACATCTGGCGCCAGAGTTGAAAGCAGAGAAGTAAATTGTTACCCGGCTCAATTGCAAAATATGCTTGGGGGTAAGTTTGAAGTCAAAAATTTTGGAATAAGCGCCAGAACAATGCTTCGAAAGGGGGATCATCCATATTGGAATGATCAGACTTATAAGGATGCGCAAAATTATTTACCGGACATTGTGATCATCAAATTAGGTACCAATGATTCCAAACCAGAAAACTGGAAGTATAAAAGTGAATTTGAAAAAGACTATAAAGATTTTATTGACTCTTTCTCTCAACTTTCATCACACCCTAAAATTTATATCTGCAAGCCTGTTCCGGCTTTTTCTTCGGGTAATTTTGGTATAACAGACCAGGTTATTTCAGGTGAAATAATTCCATTAATCGAAAAAATAGCAAGGGAGCAAAACGTAGAGCTGATAGACCTTCATACACCATTTCTTGGTAAGGATTATTTGGTATCCGATAATATTCATCCAAATTCGGAGGGTGCAAAATTTTTGGCTAAGATTGTTTTTAAAGCCATTACCCGATTGCCTTGTTTTAAATATTATAATTACAGAAACGACTTCACTAATTCCAAAATTAAATTTGAAAAAGAAAAAACCGGAAGAGTAGCTTTTTTGGGGGGATCTATTACTTACAATGGCGGATGGCGCGACAGTATTTGCAAGTACTTAAAACAAAAATTTCCCAAAACAAAATTTGAATTTATTAATGCAGGAATTCCTTCGACAGGAAGTGTTCCGGGAGCTTTTAGATTTACAAATGATGTCTGGCCAAAAGGCAGAATTGATTTGCTTTTTGTAGAAGCCTCAGTTAATGATGGTCCGGATGGAAATAATACCGGTAGGGCTGCTATGATTCGTGGTATGGAAGGAATCATTCGTCACGCAAGGGAATTAAATCCCAGTATAGATATTGTATTGATGCACTTTGCAGATCCCAATAAAATAAAAATGTATAACGAAGGAAAGACACCAGAGGTAATACAACAATTTGAAAAAGTGGCAGAACACTATGGTATATCCTCTATAAATCTTGCCAAAGAAGTAGCAGAGAGAATAAATAACAATGAGTTTTCGTGGGAAAAAGATTTTATTAATCTGCATCCTTCCCCTTTTGGACAGGGAATTTACAGTAGGTCAATTATTGAATTTTTTAATACTGCCTGGAACAGAGAATTACCCCAAAACCCGAAAATCAATAAGCACGCTATACCTGAAAAGAAACTGGATTTATTTTCCTATTCAAGGGGAGCATATGTAGATATAAAACAGGCCAAGCTAACCAAAGGGTGGATATATCTAAAAAAATGGAAACCCTTAGATGTGGCAGGGCGTCAGGGATTTGAGAATGTTCCTGTATTGGAAGCAACGGAACCTGGTGCTGAATTGCAATTTACTTTTACAGGCACGGCAGCTGGGATATTTGTTGCCGCAGGGCCTGATGCCGGAATTATTGAAACAAGTGTTGATGGAAAACCATTTATAAAAACAGGTTTATTTACTAAATGGAGTACCGCCCTTCATTTGCCTTGGCTTTATGTTTTACAGGATGATTTAACGCAAGCAGAGCATAAATTGACCATTAAGGTATCTAATGAACACAACCTGAAAAGCAAAGGGAATGCCTGTAGGATAGTATATTTTGTTGTTAATAAATAATTACCCCTTAGCGACAAGTTGATTGTTATTTTTTTTAGTAGAATATAGTGATGATGCCGATAAACCTGCGGTTGGTTTTACTGGATTCTTGCCGTTGCAGGCGTACTTTAGTTCCTTGATGCTCTTTTCTAGGGGCTCTTTCCCGCTATAGGTTGTACATGAGCGCCAGCAAACTGGTGAAGCAATCTTTTGTGTCCAGGCTCGGGTCAATTGTATATATTATTTTTTAGGTTTGCTATTATTTTTCAGGAGCTTTTCCTGCTATGCGCTTCACCCGAGCGAAGCGAACTGGCGAAGCAATCTTTTGCGCCGAACACCGGCACAAAAGGATTTTAACTTCTATCGGGGCTCCCGAGAGCCCAATTTTGCAATGCAGACCAGCTATTCTAGCGCAATTGTGCAACTTCTGATCAATACTCAATTTTCGTTTTTATTTAAAAATAGTACAAGATAGTAATTTACTAATATTATAATTCTAGTTTGATGGTAACGTTCCCACAAATTGGTAACGTTCCCAGTATTTAAAGTAGGTTTAAAGTTTACCTAATTTCCTTACAATATTATACATTTGGCCAACAAAACCTGAATCAAGCTTTTAGTTATGAGCAACTTAAAGTTTTGAGCAGGCTGGTAATACTTAGCCCTTGATTATAAGCTTAGAGGGGCCTTCTAAGATTTCCGGAAGAGTGAAAACCAGGTTTTTAACTTGAATCTTTTTGATGCACAGCCGCCGTTTCAAATCAATGTGATTTCAGGCTGTATTGGCTGGATGCAGAAAGGTTGCGGCACAGTCAGGTACCTATAGGTAGCTATTTCACAATTATATTTAAAATTAGTATTAAGCTTTAAAATAGTGTTCAAGTAAAAATTTTAACCAGTTAAAACGTATAATTTTAAGTGCAGTAAACCCCAATGAAATTACACACTTCTTTTTTTGAACAATGCAGCACTTTTATATTTCTTGCTCTTATAGGTGCAGGACTTATCAATTTCGAGTTTTTTTCTACCGCAGTGAACTTTGCTTATTTTGGTTTCTGCATAGTGACATTACTTTTTGTCATATCATATCATTTTTATTCTGCCTTAAAAAAAACGATTAGACTCACAGCCCCAGTGCTGTTCTTTGGATTGTGGTGCTTATATATTGTATTGCGTAGCTTTTCCATGGCAGGATCGCTCTTCTTTGTCCTTTATATTGTTATTCTTTTTTTGTTATTAATTAGTGCAGCAGCTCTTTTTAGCAGCCCTTCCTTTAATAGCAATAGATTCTTTAGCGGTATTGCAGTGATAGCTACTTTAGAATCGCTTTATTGTATGGGACAATACGGGGGATGGTTTAAAAGTCAAAATATTCTTTTCCCTGTTACAGGGTCCTGGGTAAATCCAAATGTCACTGCAATGTTTTTAGCCCTCGCGATACCTGTTTTTCTGTTTTTATTTCGAAGTAAATACGGCAGGATAAGTCAGTTTAGCTTTATTATACTAGTGGCAGCCTTGTATTTACTCAAATGCCGCGCGGCATTGATCGGAGCAGTGGTCTCAGCGGTACTATTTTATGGATTGGAATACCAATTTATCAATTGGTTAAAAAACAAAAAAAACAGATTCACCCTCAGGGCTTTAATTATAATTGGGATACTGATAATTATCCCGCTGGGCTCAACGCTCTATAATGCTAAAAAAGCTTCTGCAGAGGGTAGAAAATTTATCTGGAAAATATCCAGCCTTATGATATTGGACAAACCTCTAACGGGTTATGGTTATGGGTATTTTGAAAAAGAATACAACTTATTTCAGGCAGATTATATCCAAAAAGGCAAGGCTACTGCCAAAGAATTAGAAAATGCGGGTCCGGTGGAGGTAGCACATAACGAATTTTTTCAAAATGCAGTTGAAGGCGGCTTTTTGGGTCTTTTTTTGGCAAGTTTATTTTTTGGTTCGCTTCTTTTTACAATAAGACAAAGGAAAAAAATCGATACACATGAAATAGACAGCATCGCTGAAGACGTACTTAGCGCAAAAGCAAACGATGATTATTTCAATGCAAGTTATGCGGCCGTTATTGGCTTTATAGCCATGTCTTTTTTTGAATTTACCATGCAAGCCATCCCTGTTATGGGCTTGTTAACTATTTATTCAGCTGTGGTATGCAGCAAACTTAAACCACTGCAGCTTTCCTCGAAGCCCACTTTTCTGGAAAATAACAAGATCTTCTCCATAGTATTTAAAATTGCAATCATTCTCATGGGGCTGCATTTATTGTGCCTCGTTATTAGGATTGCCGGGGCAGACAGGCAAAATAAAAAAGCATCATTATTTAAAAATGAAGGCCGCTACGAAAAGGCCATGAAAATCATGCCCGCATTAGCCCCTTACCTAAAAGGAGACAGCAATTACTGGAAAAATTATGGTAGTCTCTATTTTAGTGGTGGTAATTACCCCTCAGCGATAGTCTGTCTTGCACAAGCAAAGAAAACGAGTTCTTCTTGTGAATTGTATCTGGGAATGGGGATTTGCTATGAGAAATTAAAGCAGTATCCCGCCGCGATTGCGCAATACAAGCAATTAGTATCGCTGCATCCGGGAAAATTCAGTTATCGTTTCAGGCTAATGAATACTTACTTAAAAAGCAAAGACACTTTAAAAACCATTGCTGCTGCCCAGGGTATTTTAGACCTGCATCCAAAAATTCCATCCGATAAGGTATTGTATTATAAAAGACAAGCAGTCAGGGTGTTGAGTTCCCTTCGAGCCAAACCAGTTCCCATCAATAGAGTACAGCCTGCTGCTAATCATTTTTTACAAAACAAAGAATAAACAAAACCAAAAGTATAGACACATTTTTAAACCTTCAAAAATCAATTATGCGACCACTATTATCTTTTTTCAGTTCATTGAGGCTAGCGCTGCTTGCGGGCGTATCTTCGATGAGCCTTTTTGCCCAGCATCCTGACGCGGTAGAGCAAAACCTTAAAAAGGCGGGAGAGAATCGCCCCGAATTAGAAAAAGCCATCAGCTATTGTCAAAAAACCGGTGATTCAGAAAAACTCAAAGCCATGTATTTTTTGATTGCCAATATGGACATTCACACCACTTCGGATTATTATTGGGAAAATAAGGAAGGAGAAAAAATAGCCTATAACGAACTGAATTATCCTGATTTTGAGCAGGCATCAATAGCCTTTGAAGCTATTAAAGAAAAAAATCCGGGTCTGCATCCCAAAACTGTTATTTATAAAGACCTGGAAACCCTCAAAGGTGATCTGCTAATTGATAATCTAGAAAAATCCTTTGCAGCATGGAAAAGCTCTCCAGTGAAGGATATCTCCTTTGAGGAGTTTTGCCAGTACATTTTACCGTATCGCATTGGGGTAGAACCGGTTCAAAATTGGCGTGCTGCCTATGGCGCAAAGTTCAACTGGATACCCAATAAAGTACAGGACGTTGGCCTGGAAGCCACAATACCTTATTTAGCAGACGAAGCGTACTCCTGGTTTACCAATACCTGGGGAAAAGGGGGACGAAAAGAACCACTTCCGGAGTTGGGAAGTATGCAGCTCCTTATGCGCAAGCAGGGCACTTGCGGGGATCTGGCTAATTTAGGGGTTTTTACGATGCGTTCTGCAGGAATTCCCGCTACTGTAAGTTTGATTCCTTATTGGGCTACTTCTACTGGAGGACATACCACAAATACTTTTTTTGACCGCAATAATAAAGCAGTCGCTTTTGATTACGGCTCAAAAGAAATCAACACAAAACTTCAAAGAGAACCCGCTAAAGTATTGCGTTATACTTACTCCAAACAGTCTGAAACCCTGGCTAGTTTTGAGAATCAAAATAACATTCCCAGAGGCTATCTCCAAGATCAAAATTATATCGATGTTACTTCGGATTATTGGCCAACCAGAGATGTGAAATACAACAGTTTATACCCTGTAGCTGATACTCCAAAAACAGTGTATATCTCCACTTTTAACGGTCTGAAATGGCAGCCCTTTTGGTGGGGGAAAGTAAACGGAAATCAGACCCAGTTCAATAAAATAGCAATGGGTACGGTAATTCTTCCGCAATATTACAGCAATGAAAAAATGGCCCCGGCCGGTCCACCGATCCTTATAGGGGATAAAGAGAATCGATTGCTGGTTCCCAATCTTGCAGTAACGCGCGATGTATTGATTACCCAATTGGCCAATTATCTCATTTTCAAACCAAATGTAACTTACAAACTGTTTTACTGGAATGACTCCTGGAGGCTCATTGACTCCCAGACAGCTGCTGAAAATATCCAATCCTTATTATTTAAAAAGGTTCCTACAAATGCTTTATTGCTGCTTTTATCCAGCGCTTCAAAAGGACTTGAGCGTCCCTTTGTGGTTGATGATAAAGGCGAGCGAACCTGGTTTTAATAAAAATCAAAATAAAAATACAATCTATTAAAAACAAATACAAATGAAAACAAAAATCATGAAAACTTGGCTGCTGGGACTTTGTTTGTTTTTGCCTCTTAGCCATCAAGGGCAAATAAGCCCCAAGACAATTAAGGGTTTTCCCGCCCATGTTCTGTTCAAAATAGATCAAGTGACCTCCAGGATAAAACTCAGTGAGGAAAAACAAATCAAATTAGCAAAAAAAATAGTGAGTATGGACAGTCTGGCTACTCTTGGATTTACCAAAGGAGAAACTGTTGCTGAACTGAAGAAGAAATATTTCAACCTGGATAGGAAAGCATTAAAGGACTTGCTCTCAGCCGAAGAAGCGGATGAGTATTTCTATCAAATAGATGAGAAAAATAGATTTTTGGTGGCCTTACATCAGGCTGCAAGATTAAAACTTGAACCAACGCAGGTTATCCAGATTAGAAAGGAAAATGCAGTTTTAGATTCTCTTAATCTTGTGGATGAAGTCCCTAGAAACGCCTATTGTAATCAAAAACTCGAACCCATACTGGACAAGAAACAATATGCTTCTTTGATATTTTTTTTATACGCTAAAACATCCCTTGAAGAGACAAACAAAGTATGGAAAAAAATCCAAGCCTTACAGTTAATCGCCCCTAAGGATACAGCTGCTGTATTTAAGGAATTACTAGGTTTTAATTTGCATAAAAACAGAATTCTCGATACAGAGGCGCAGAAATATGATACCAAAAAAACAGATGAACTAAGAAACCTTATCACGTACGAAAAACGTCCCGCGGTTATGTTTCGATACCAAATTCTCTCTGATGAATCTTACAGGGCAAATCTTTTTTCAACCTCTATTAAATACGAAAAAGAGCTCAGTCTTAGCCAGACCCAGATTGACACCTTGCTCTCAAAATACAAGAAGCTGGAACTGACAAAATTAAGGGATATCTATAAAAAACAAGCCTTTAATAAGGCAAATGAATATGCACTTTTCGAGAACAGCAATATCGTTAAAATTCTGGATCCACAACAAATAGTGCAATTACTGATTTGTAAAAATAAAAGAAATGCTGGAGAAATGGCAATATATAGCTGGGGAGAGCTCGAGAAAAAAGGACTTGTAAAGGATTTAGATAAAAATGCCACACTAAAAGATTTTGCTAATTATCAGTTGCGATATTTAGTAGCAGTTGAACAGCTAAGGATGAATAACAATCAGATTAATCTCTTTCGCAAAAGGGATGTAGAGCTCAAAAAACCCCTGCTCTTAAAACAACTCGATGAGCTCAAAAATGTTGAAAACAATCAAAGAAGCACTAAAAATGAGTTGAAGTGGTAGTTTTTGATTGGAGTAGAGATAAACAAAAGTACCTGCGCAAAGGGCCTCTCTCTTCTTGTCAGAGTAGCAGGTTGGAGCAAAAACAATATTAATTTAAAAACCAATACAACCAATGAGAAAAAAAGTTAAAACAGGAGTTTGGCTGTTGCTGCTCTTAGGGAGCATGCATTGTTTTTCACAAGAAAAACCAGTGCAAAATAAAGACTTAAAGGCTGCCAGAATGCAGCTCATTGAAGGCAGCACAAAATACAATCCCGCAGCGGCGCTGGCGATCTATCAGAAAGAAGCTGACAAGGGTAATGCAGAAGCGATGAATGGATTAGGGCTTATTTACAGTAGAGGCATGGGCGTTGAAGTAAATGAAAGTCTGGGACTGGAGTGGTTTGAGAAAGCAGGTCAAAACGGTTACGCCAAAGCATACTCCAATATAGCCCTGTTATACAAAGATGGAGTTGGAACTGCTAAAGATGAGGCCAAAGCCCTGGAATATTACAAAAAATCCGCGCAGGGAGGTTATGAAAAAGCCTACTATAGCTGGGGTAAAATGCTCAAAGATGGTCTGGGCACAAACCAGGATTATGTGCAGGCGATGGAGGTTTTCAGGCAGGGAGCCGAAAAAGGGGAGGTGCATTGTCTCTATGGGCAAGGGTATTTACATTACAAGGGATTTGGTACACCGCAAGATTATAATAAAGCAATTGACTTTTTTGAGCAATCGGCAGACAAAGGTGATGCGGTGGGTATCTATATGCTGGGTTACTGTTATCGTAATGGCTATGGAGTTACAATTGACGAGGAAAAAGCTAAGAACTATTTTAGAAAATCCGCCGCTTTAGGTTTCCAAAGAGCCAATGTAGAACTATCCCAGCCCCGGGCTGAGAACGCAGCTCCAGGCCAGACTAAAACGGTTTCGGCTCCACTGCCGGAAGAGGTGGAGAATGCCCCAACGGCAATCCCTGGCACGCTTAAAAAAGTAAAGCAGAAAATCAGTAAGGGTGATATCAGTGGCGCCTATACCGGTCAGCTGATGCGATACGATTGGAGCGGGCAAAATATTTTGAGCAAAACCTCCATTAAAGTAGCCCTTAATCAGCAAGGCAAAACCTTAGACGGCATATGGGTGGAGCAAGCAGGAGATTCTGTTGGCTTCAAGGCCGTTATAGATGAGAAGAGTATCAGGTTTACTGATTCGAAGATTGACCGTGCGAATCATTATGTGAATCCCACTATTAGCACTTACCAGTTTAATCAGGCGCAGTTGCAAATAATAGAAAACCAGGGAGACCTTTATATTGCCGGGAACCTGCAACTCTATAATATACAACAAAGAGAGAATGAAAAACCCATGTACATCATCCTGCAAAGAAAAGACGAGCAAACAGAAGCTTCACCTGCAGTAGCCGCCCAACAGGCCGTTGTTTCCCACATGGTGGTTTATCCTAATCCGGTAACAGCGGAAAGCTTTAACCTGAGTTTTAAACTCAAAGAGCAAACACCTATCAAGGTACGTATTTATGACCTTAATGGAATTTTAAGATTCGAGCAGCAATTGAGTACTGATAATACTGAATTACAAGAGCAGACAATTCCCTTTTCTGCCCCTTCGGGCAATTACATCCTGAACCTATATTACAACGAGCAGGTACTCAGGACTATTTTAATTAAAAAATAAAAGCAATGAAGCAAAAATATTTTATATTAGTATTCATGTTCTTATGTATGCTTTGTGGACATGGGAGTTATGCGCTTACCAGCGGTGAGAGTGACATTGATGAGTGGTCTGATTTCAATCATGATGGGATACCTGATATTTTTCAACTAGACGATGTTGTTATTACTGGTCCTGGTAATCCTGTGGATTCGCATGATCCTTGTGATCCTTCGAGTTCATCTTATGATTACTATACTTGTAATGGTGTGGGTAATGATTCGGGAGATCCGTGTGATCCTTTTAGTAGTGCTTATGATTATTCCATTTGTTATGGGAATGATTCAGGAGATCCTTGTGATCCTTTTAGTTATGCTTATGATTATAACGTTTGTTATGGAAATACAGGAGGAGGTGATCCACCGATGCCAAACAATTGCGCAACTACATGTGATGACGGATTTATACAAAATGAGGATTGTTCGTGTATAAAAAAAGTAGATGATGATTGTAAAGAGTTTAAAAAAAGTAAAGAATTCGAGGCATCATCAATATTATACAATCCTGGACAAGTCATCAGTTTTGAAGGGCCATTTTACTTTTCAAGCCTAGCAGAGATACCGAAAAACATAAAGAAAGATACTCAAAATGCAGCTGATTTAATAAGTGGGTACAATATTATACAACATGGCAATTATTATGAAATACCTTCTTTGAATTATAAATTCAATATACAGGCCAGTTTTGCTGGTGGATCTGTAGGTGGCTTCATGGGTAAAGATTGTCCTGGTGATACTACACCTCCTCCCACAATTAACATCTATGGATATAGTTCTAATAATGAAGACTCTATTGGCAATGAGGATACCGGATTCTATCAAAATACAGGTGATTTTTCCCAGAATAGTCCACTCCCGGATGACGAAAGCAAAGCAGGTGGTCTAACTAAAGCTGATGCGAAACAACTTCAAAGTGACATTTTCAATGTTTTGGATAAAAGTCCAAAATTTAATAAGTTTAAAGCTTTGATAACAAGAGGTGTCAAAAACAACAAAGCATATTTTTCTAAAATACCACAAGATAAATTGGACGAGGCACTCCAAGATTTAGACGAGGGAGACCAGAAGATTTTTGCAACCATTGTAGCCAATACCATCAACTCGGATAAACCTATGATTGTACAGTATTTTACTACACATACTTTGCTTAAATATACTGATGGAACTATGGTTTCAACTGATTACAATATAGTTCTACAGCTTCTTGTCTTGCCTCCTAAATTGGAAACTGTTTTGATGGGTTCGGGAGATGGGCTTACTTCATCAGAATTATTAGCATTTTGGCGCAGTGGTGCAACTACAGCATATAACGGAGGTACTGCTTCATTTTTAGATACAACATCTAATTACTATGATGAGGCCACAGCACTCCATGAGTTTTTTGGGCACGGAAGACCAGTATCTATAGAATCACCAAGTACAAAGCATAATCCCGATGACGCTATTTTGTTTGAAAATTTGGTATGGCGTTTGTTAGGAAAACCCGACAAACAAAAAAATGGCAAAAACCATGATAAGTTTATTGTTATACCCAACTACACAACTGCTTTACCTTCATTTAGATAAATTTAAAAAACACAAATATGAAAACAATAACTTTAATATTAATGAGTTTGATTACCAATGTATTTTATGCTCAAAGCACAGATGAAATAGAATTTTCAAGCAGAGTAAATAGTTTTGTAACTAATAATATCTCTAGTTTACAGGGAAAGGACTATTTTATTTTGCAAGCAATAGAAGGCCAGATCGCTGTCATTAGTAGAATTAATGGTATCTATACTTACTATAATTTACAACTTGGAAGTAATGAAGCAGATGTGGATAAAATTATAGATACTAGAACTGTAAGTTATAAACCTGTACTAGATAAAATATTTATTAATTTTGTACCTAAAGTTGGAGTAAAAAAATATTTAAGCGAATATGGTCCTGTATCATACAGGGATTCATTTGGTGCTTTTTATATAGCGATATATAAAAATGGTGTTAAAACATTTGATACTACTGCACTTTCAAAACTGAAAACAGATAGAGAAAGCCCTATAGATGATGAGATATTAAATTTTATTTACGACTATTTAGTTGTTAATCCTGACAAACTATAATCTTAAAAGCAATCAAAAAAATAAAAACTACATATGTAAAATGGTGTAGCTTTTGTGTAAAATTACACTACTCAATTTAACGGAGGTACTGCTTCATTTTTAGATATAACATCTAATAAGTATGATGAATCCCGATCGCTCGGATGTGCAAAAAAAACTCTCGTGAACGGATAGCGCAGAATTGCATTCTGTGCCCACAAAGTCGAGCAATTCATAGCTTTCAATAAAAGCTACAACCTTAAAAAAGTTGTAGTTTTTTATGAAAAGCCTCAAAATAAAATGTAGTGCTTGTGATGAAAACATAAAACAATAATCCAAAATTATAATACGCCTTACCCACATTTAGATAAATTTTAAATATAAAGCTAAAGATTTGAAAAACATTAACTTTAATATTAATGAGCATGATTACAAGTATGTTTTACGCTCAAAGTACAGATGAAATTGAATCATTTGATAGAGCAAACAAGACAGTATTAAGTGCTATACCTCATTTAATGGGAAAAGACTATTTTATATGGGAAGGGAAAGTAGGACAAATGACTGTTATTAGCAAGATTAATAATATCTATACTTACTATAATTTAGAACTTGGGCGTACAGAAGCAGCTGGGGATAAAATTATAGATACTCGAACTATAAATTATAATCCTGTTTTGGATAAAATATTTACAACTTTTGTACCCAAAGCTGGAGTAACAAAATATCAAAGTGTGTATCCAAGAGAATTTTTGCAATTAACTTACTACTTTGCTATATACAAAAACGGAGTCAAAACATTTGATACTTGTTTTCCTCATACAGTTAACGGTGTTTATATAGAGAGTCCAATAGATGACGAAACATTAGATTTTCTGTACGATAATGTATTAGTTAATCCTGATAAACTATAAAAATCCCCCGATTACCGAATCTTTTAGCGTGTTAGGTTGACTGAAGCAGAGATTATGTAGTCATATTATAGTTTAAAAAAAACTGGTTAGTATTTATTTGCTAATCTCTACTCTTCTAAGTGTTCTTTAAAAACTGAACGCACAAAAAGTACATTGCGTTGCAGCGAATGTCTCTTACTTAGTAAATATAACAATGAGCAAATAGAAATCAATAAACTACGGCCTTAAAAGTTGTAGTTTTTTATGAAAAGCCTCAAAATAAAAAGTAGTACTTGTGATGAAGACATAAGAAATAAACCAATAATCCCAACCTATAATACTGCCTTACCCACATTTAGATAAATTTTAAAGATAAAGATATAAAACATTTTTTATAGCATTAACGTGTATATGTAGCACGCTATTTTATGCTCAAAGTACGGATGAAATAAATTCTTGCAATCGTTTCAATAATACATTATTAAATACATTACCAAGTTTATCTGGAAAAGATTATTTTATTTTTGAGCCTGGAATAGGATTGGTAGAATTATGTGTTGTTACCAAATCAAATAATGATTATATTTTTTATGAATTAAAATTTGGGACAGGACCATTATTTGAATTAAAACAAACTAAAACAATTGATATTAAGTACAAACCAGCTTTAGATAATATTTTTAACAATCTAAAACCAAAAATAGGAGTAAAGAGATATATGAGTGAATATGGCATTGAAATTAATCATTATGTTTTAAGTACTTGGTATTTCTCATTGTTTAAAAACGGTGCAAAAACATTTGAATTCTGGTTACCTAACTACTCATATAATAATAGTACAATCGAAATACCCTTGGATGATGAGCAAATTGAATTCATTATAAAATGTGGTATTAATCCTGATGAATTGTAGTTTTTTTTCAAATAGAAAATGTGATTGTTCCCATTCGTACCCAGCTTGACGAAGTGTTATTTTTAAAACTGAACGTTCTTTAGAATCAATACTTCTGTGCGAACTTCTCCTGATTTCGACCCACAAAGTCGAGCAACTCATAGGTTTCAATAAAAGCTACAACCTTAAAAAAGTTGTAGTTTTTTATGAGAAGCCTCAAAATAAAAAGTAGTACTTGTGATGAAGACATAAGAAATAAACCAATAATCCCAAACTATAATACGCCTTACCCACATTTAGATAAATTTTAAAGATAGAGATAAAGATATGAAAACAATTATTATACTATTTATGAGCATCCTTACAACGTCTTTTTATGCTCAAAGTCCAGAAGATATTGAGTTAGCTACAAGGATTAATAATATTGCCATAAACAACATCTCACATTTAGCAGGAAATGACTATTTTATTTTTGCTATGGATACAAGATTTAAAACGGTTATTAGTAAAATAAACAACACTTACACATACTATCTTTTAGACATGTATGGCACTGGTGGAAATGTAGAAATTAAAACTTCTAAAATAATTAATTCAAATCCTATTTTGGATAAAATATTTACAAATTTCGTACCCAAACCAAATGTTAAAAGATATGTAAGTGATTATGGTTATAATGTATTTAAAACTTACATACTATTTACAACTTATTTTGCAATATACATAAATGGAGTCAAAACATTTGATACTTGTTTACCTGGGAAACTAGATGGTAATGTGATAGAAAGTCCTATTGATGATGAAACATTAGATTTCCTGTACGATAATGTATTAGTTAATCCTGACAAACTATAAAAATCCCCCGATTACTGAATCCTTTCGTGTGTTAAATTGACTGGAGCAGAGATTATGTAGTCCTATTATAGTTTTAAAAAAACTGGTTAGTATTTTTATTTGCTAATCTCTGCTCTTCGAAGTGTTCTTTAAAAACTGAACGCACTAAAGGTTATTTCTAATTATTAACCAGATTAGGAGCATGAAGCAGTATTGCCCTTTTAGTGGTTGGAATGCTAAGAGGGTTTTAATTAGTAGGCTAGCTTTTAATAAACCAAAAATGAAAAATATAATAATCATGAAAACAATAATAAAAATTATCACTATTATTTTATTAGTATTATCAAATAATAGTACAAGAGCTCAAACTCCAATAACTAGAGATTATTTAAAAAGCAGAACATGGATATTAAATGAAGGTTTAAAAGCAACGATGCAAATTACTGATACTGAAATTATTTATTATATTAACGATGAATTTCTAACATCTGAAAAATACTATATCTCTGATAAGAGTTGTACAGAGGAATCTTTTGATCTAGCTAAAGTAGGTTTGATTTCGACGGGTAATTATATTCATTATGAAAAAAGTTCTTGTGTCTACATTGAATTTGTAAATTCTTCGGCATTTAAAAAAAGATATTCTGATCCAATAAGTTCTGATTGGTCCTTAATTGAAGCAAAGCCTTAACTAAAAGTCTACTAAGATTCATTTAGTAACACATTATCAGTATAACTATTATATAATTTTTATCTAAGACAACCTTGTTAGCCAATTTTAAGTTAACAGGGGTATGTCTTTAAAACAGAAAATGAACAAATGAACAAATGGCTACCAGTTGGAGAATCAAAATATTTAATCAATTGCAAATAGATTTTCCTAATTTAAACCACGAAGATGCAGGTGCAATTGATAGCAATAGCCCTTCGAAAATTGAAGTTAGAATCGGTGATGAGTTTATTGATAATCATCTTTTAGGCTTACATCAAGTATATGATGATAATGGAAATTTACTCGAGTGGGACAATACATTAAATGATTTTAATGGTACTCCAAGTTATTTACCAGATGGATCATATCCTAGAGCCTTTGTAACTTTTTTAAATTAAAAACTATTATTTTACTTGATTAAATTTTTTAACAGTGAAATAAATGGTGCTTCTGTGATTGATAATCCTTTTGGGAAGATATTTTGTACAGCCGTAGTAAGTAAAGTCTTTTATATAACTCTGATAATTAATAGGTCCTGATATTACAAAAACGTTTCCGTAAATTAAAAACGTTTTCAGAAACGTTTCCGCAAATATTTTCTGAATTTGTAAGGTGAGGTATAAACTATATAATTAGTTTTAGGAGCCTGATCAAGTAGACACTTAAGATGTATAGCATAAAATCGAACAAGGAATATTCTTTAATTAGGAGATTTCAATGGGCATACCATCCGTGGAGGGTATGAAATTACTCTGGATTCTATTTATGTCGCTTTTCCAAGTGTATATGATCATTTTAGAACCCCAGATCCTGTAATGGTGATGGTAGTAGCTCGGGCTCTTGCGATTCAAGCCATCATTAAATAAACACCATATTAAAAATTTAATTAAAAAAATATATGAAATCATACAAATTAATATTGCTTCTAATCGTATCATTTTTTTACAGTAGAACCGCTTTTTGCCAAGGGAAAATTTATGAAGAGCAGGTCTCTGTAAAAGAACTTGTTGATCCCAGGTCGACAGAACTTGTTAAAAAAGAAAATGTGGATTTACAAAGTTTTGTTGAATCCATTTATATCAATTCCAGTAAATTGTACAACCAGGCACTCCCAGCGATAAAAAAAGGAGATTATTTTGTTGCCCTTGATGCGGGGGATGGTACAGAGTTTAAGCGTGTTATGACAAGTGAATTAAAAAATATTCCCTTGGATAAAATTGATGATCTAAGTTATCATAAATCGGTGATGTATGGAGCCTTGTTTGGTACTTACGCAGAATACTTTGGTATTATAGTAATTAAACTAAAAAAGTAAGAGTTGGCATTTCATGCGGATCGCATGGTCTTTGTGATCTTTGGAGTTCATCTTATGATTTCTACATGTGTAACGGTATGGGCAATGATTCAGGAGATCTGTGTGATCATTTTAGTAATGCTTATGATTATGCAATATGTTAGGGAGATAATGGAGGGAATGTAATTGTTCAAGGCACAAATAACACCAATAGCTCAAGTAAAGATTATCTTCAACGGACTTAAAACTAATATAAATAATATGAAATTATATATTTCAATTTTACTTATACTTTTGCTGGGTTGCAAAAGCATTACTACAACAAACGGTAGTCCAAAAGAAACAGCATCTGTACCAAAATACCGAAAATTAAAAACTGTAAAGGGTACAACTAATGACACCTTGGCTTACGTGAGAACCTCAATTATCGATAGGAAGAGTGAATACATTGGTAAAGAACTAAAGTTTTTATTAAATGACTTAGAGTTACCAATAAATAATTATTTAATAGGTTCTTCTCATATAAGAGGTATTAGTCCTGATATAGGTTTACAATTTTACCCTAAGAATGTCGTAAATTTAAAAATAGAAAACAGAACAGATCCTGTTATTCTCAATATTATATGGGAAACACCAGTACCTAAAGATGTTGTACTTCCTATGGTAATTAAGAATAAAGGTATTTGGACTAATGACGAAAAAGAATATTATGGCAAACAAATAGTAAAGGATATACTCTTAACTGATTATAAATTTCAATAAATCCAGTCCACTAGTTAATAGATATATGAATTTTGTATCAGTAAAAGATTTTAACGAATGTGATGAATATTATGTCTTCCATAAAAGCTAAAATTAGGGTCGTAATAGCGGCCCTAATTCTTGTTTTTACTGTCGTTATGATGTTCTCATTTATTCTTGAATCTGATAAAGAAGTAAGAAAACTAGTTTTAGTAACGTCCATACCAATGTTCACCGAAAGTGGTTTTGTAGATTTAATTGACAGTGTTTCTATTATCTATAAAAAAGATATGCTTCTATATGAACTAATGCCGACATATCAATATAATTTCGATAAGGCTGATTTATTAAAAAGTAAATATGCAAAATACAAATATTTTTTGCTAAAAAAAGGCGACAAGTATGGATATCTATTTGATTCGATTAACGCTTTAAAAGCGAAAAGATTTAAAACAGATTCTATTTTAAAGCGATCAGGATACTTAGATCAATCATTTTTTAAGCAAGATAAATACAGGCGAATAAAAACAACTATTAATAAAAAAGGATTTGCAAAAATGGAAACCTACATACCCATTGAGAGTTATAAAAACAAAGGCTGTGATACTATGGAGATTTTTTATACCAGTGGGTTAAAAAATATAGAATATAGCTTGTCGCACTATTTAGACAGTATCTCTGGATTAAAAGTTTGTATGTTAAAAATGAAATTTAATTCTAAGTTTGTTAAAGAAGCAGGTAGAACAATTCCTGCATCTGAAGTAATTCTTATCTTAAAAGAAGATTTAAGTAATCTTAGTCAATATGATGTCTTTATTAAAAACGTCTCTAAAAAACAATATTAATAGTACTGGTATTGATCTGAATGGCCTTTTAATTTTGAATGACTAGTTAACGCAATAATTGGAAATTATGGAACGCCTTGCACACATTAAAATTATATTTACAATTGTAGTGACACTTTTAGTTGCAAATTGCAGTTCTGCCCAGCACCAAATAGATAAAGATATCACTTTTAGTTTCAAAGGAAAAAACAACTATGTTCCGCTAAATACTTTTTTAGCCTATTATAAATTTGATCATGAAGACCTGCCAAAGTGCATGACGGCTTCGGGAGTATTTAAATTTCAAGTAACACCTATAGGAAAGATAGCCTCCATAGATGTAGAGGGAGATTTACCCGAAGATTTAATCAAACTCATAAAAGAGAGGATCATGCTTACTGAAGAGCATTGGGTTTTTAGTGATTCAATTCTAAAATCGGGCAAAAACATTGAATTTTATTATCCTTTTTATATGGAAATTAGTTTATTAGAAGACTGTAAAACAAATGTCCATGAATCTCAGGGTTTATTAATTAAATTATTTAGTGATCAAAAAATTTTGCATGTAAGGGATGAGATTTATTTTATAGCACCAGGTTTTTCAGGTACAATAAGATAATTCAGTATACTTTTCGAAGCATATTGCGAAAATAGATCATGTATATTACTATAAGAACGTACATGAAGATGTAGGGCTGTTCAAAAGCAGCAACCTCTTTTTTACTTTGGAAAATAAGCATAATAGATTACTGTTTATAAAATTAAATGCTAGTTTAAATTTGTTTCAAATTTTTCCTTTACCGAATAAATCCTAGGATCAACTAGCAAATTGCATAATATGATAGATAATGATAATGCAAATAATACCGGAATTACCGCAGATTTACAGCCTGTAAATACAAAACATATATATTTAAATAACGCAACAAATGGATATTATGGAACTCCTTACAACAATTAAAATTATATTTACCATTGTACTTTCTTTATTCATTGTAAATTGTATTACCGCCCAGCATCAGATAGATAAAGATGTTATTTTTAGTTATAAAGGAAAAAATGGATAAGCTGACCTAAATAGCTTTTTAGGCAATGTTAAATTTGATGAAAGTGGTGAAGAAAATTGTACGTCAGTTTCTGGAGTACTAAAATTTCAAATAACCACCAAAGGGAAAATAGCATCCGTAGATACAGAAGGGAATTTGCCTGATGATCTAATTAAAGCCCTAAAAGAAAGGATTATGCTTACTGAAGATCATTGGGTTTTTAGTGATTCAATTTTTACGACCGGTAAAAATATTGAATTTTATTATCCGGTATATATTGAACTGCCAGATAAATGTAATTTTAAAATTCACGAATCTTACGATTTACTAGAGCGATTATTTGAAAACCAAAAAGTTTTGCGCGTTAAAAATGAGATTTATTATATACAACCTGTGGTATGGCACGCAGAAATTAAATAGTTTAAAACCAAATGGTACAAAGATGTAATTATGAAACTTTAGCACAAACATATGAAAACGCAACAACACATTAAACTCGCACAACTAACAGCACTCATTTCATTCTTGCTAGGTACAGGTATTTTTGGATTTTACTTCCTGACTTCTTCCTTTGAACTGCTTTGTATTGTTTATAATTTTATCGTACTGACAGGTCTTGTTAACCTTTTAATATTGATTTCAATTTTAGTGAAGGCTAACAATGATAAATATAACAGGAAGAAAGTATTTACAACTTGCGGAGTTATGTTACTTAATATTCCTGTAATGCTTTTTTATTTATGGATTGCTGGTATTCTGCTCAATACAATGAGAATTACTTTCACCAACCCGACCCAAGCAACTTTGACAAACATAAATATTGTTGGTTGTGGTGGTGGACACATTGATACATTAGAAAGCGGAAAAAGCCAGACTGTCTGGGTTGAAATAACAGGCGACTGTTCTTTAAATATTAACTACTTATCAGATGGACTGCCAAAAGAAGAAAACGTAGCAGGTTATCTTACCCCACTCATGGGACAAAAAATGACACACAATATTGGCGGGCAAAACAAAAAACAATTTTGATAGATTTATAGGAATTTCATATCACTAAAATAGTATAGTCTATAGGATCAATAATAGGTCTTTGCTAAAAGTTAAAATTAGGGTCGTAATTTCGTCCCTGGTTCTCATTTAAACGAATCTTCCTGGATGTTTTTCAACTTAGTTTTTCAACAATATATTTATTATTTTTAAAAATTGTTCTAATTTGGAACATCTAATTTTATTTTACTGTTACATCTTGTTGCTAATTTTGTAGTTCTAAATTAGATGAAGATGAAAACGGATGTCCAAAAAGCAGTAGAAGTTGATGCTTATATATTAAAAGCATCGGGATTGATAAAGGAAAAAAGAGGCTATAATGCGTTGCTGAATTTGTTACAGTCTGGCACTTTAATGAATGAGCGACTTGGTATGCCTGACACAATGGAACTATGCAAAATTCTGATCCACTTAAAGTTTGATTATGAGTTTATTGCCAATGGCGTGAAGCTAACCGAGAATGCAAAGGTTAATTACTACAACACCGTCATGTATCCTCCCAAGGCTGAAGCTAGCCCTGAAAGAATTTATCAAAATAAACATGACCGCCGTTTAAGCGTTGGAAAAGAAGAAAGAGGCACCAGGCACTGGGGCAACCAAATTATGGCAGCCAAAAAGGATTCAGAATAGTAAAGCAACAAGCAGCAACAATGAAAAAGTCAATAATATCCAAATGGTTATTATTTCATATTTTGGTTCTCTGTAGAACTCGTCAAAGACTTTTTTTGTGTTTTCTCTGGCCTTAAAGAATTGATTCTCCAGTGGCTTTTTCATCGATTTGAATTTTAATTTGAGAAAAGTAATTATTTTTATTCTGGATAATCTTACGCAAAAAACGTAACTTTAGTAATAAAACGAATTTTATGTGTTATTATGTGGACGTGAAAACAACACCCAGTGAAGTAAAGAAAATTTTCAATGTCGGAATTAACCATGCTGATCAGTTTAAGACAGGTGAATTTATTAGTGGATTCACTCATCCCAACTTACCGGTTATCACCAATTTGCAGCCGGATTTAATTCAGACAGATTTTACCTGGGGTTTGCAACCCTCATGGGGGAAGGGGAAGGACCTTGAACTTCGAAAAGGGAAACTTAACGCAAGATTGGAGGAAATAGATCAAAAGGTATCCTATAAAAATATTACTTCAAATCGGTGTCTGATTTTGTCTACCAGTTATTGGGAATGGCGATGGCTGGATGAAAAAGGAAAGCAAAAAGAAAAGTATACTATTTTTTCGCAAAACGATGAAATCTTTGGTTTTGCCGGAATGTACGACTCGTGGTTGAACCCTGTAAATGGAGAGATTATGAGGACTTTTACAATGGTCACCACAGCAGCCAACGAACTGATGAGATACATTCATAACCATAAAAAAAGAATGCCAATTATAATAAACCGCGCTGATCAACAAAGCTGGCTGGACCCTAAAATTGATATTCAGGAATTTGCCTATCCAAATTACAACCAATCCCTTGTAGCTTTTGTAGCTGCATAAGAAATTAGAACATGGAAAACATAGAACAAATAGATACTACAGATTATTTTGCGCACCTCTCAAATGATGATTTAGTGACTTATTTTTCCCAGTTGCTCGGCTCGCGAATGGAACTTATACAATTT
Source organism: Flavobacterium sp. FlaQc-48 (assembly GCF_044007335.1). Taxonomy (NCBI): domain Bacteria; kingdom Pseudomonadati; phylum Bacteroidota; class Flavobacteriia; order Flavobacteriales; family Flavobacteriaceae; genus Flavobacterium; species Flavobacterium sp. FlaQc-48. The sequence goes on from NZ_JBIPCR010000002.1 coordinate 381,890, forward strand.
ACTTATCCTGGCGAATTACTTGAAGAGGACGCTGCAATGATTGAACACTTAAAGCGATGTGAGGCAATCCTGTACGACAGACTACAAGGTATGCTTAACATGACTCTTGGCAGAGATGGACGCTTGCTTTCAAAGGAAGTGAAACAATTGAAATTCAAGGAGAAATCCATAGCATTATCCAAATTGTTTATGCCCATGGTCGAGCAATATTTCCAAGATGTATCGGTGCGATATATTGCTATTGATTCTGAGTTAATCGAAATTGACTTTTCGGGTCAGGATTATTCTAATGATAAGGGTGAACAGTAAGCTCTTTGCCATCTCAATGCAAATCTAAACGGGGTGACTTCTCAAAAAGGTCTACTATAAATTTCTCTATGTCGGTCTGAAAACCAATCATGCGCAATGGGTTCTTGAGTATCCCTAACTGAGAGGAATTCCATTTCCAGATTTCCCAGAATCAGCGCTTCTTTTTTTAAGTTATTTACCCAATAAAATAACTTTGTACACCTGTTTTCTACCTAGATTACCCTTTTAGTCTACTCTTTGTTTACTGCCAATTTTGCGCAGGGATTGTTATGTAAGATAATTTTGGGCCAGCTACTTTTTTAAGCTTTTGGCCGGCTTGTTAACTCAGCATGAAGAAAAAAAAAGCTCAGACAGATTTTATTTCAACTCCTGTTTTATTACCCTGAAAAATTAATATGAAAACACCAAGCAAAAATAATGTACAACTGTATTCTCTTATCAATAGCAATGGAAAAGTGAGAAGCAATATTGTTGGCCAAAGAAATCGAAGATTGGCAAAAAGAGGTGCGGGCAGGTATTTTCAAAAAACAAATGTAAAAACAATGACAAAGATTATAATGAGATTGATGGTAATGATGGTACTATTTTCTTTTAAATCAGCAATGGTTTGCCAACAGGACAACCCAATTATTGGTCAATGGGTATGGATAGAATCCAGACATGTTGATAATAAAAGTTATTTGACTAATCCAAAACAGACAGGATACAGCAAAAAAATCACTTTTACCAGTAATGGACATGTTATCACATACAAAAATGACTTGCAGATTAGAATCAGCAAGTACCAGCTCACAAGAGGTGTTAGTATCCTGGACAAGAAAGTTCATGACCTTATTACTTTTGAAGGTCTGACCTATGTTGTGGAAGAGCTCGACGATAAAAATTTAACTTTGGCAAGCAATACAAGTGATGGGTTCCGTTCGCGATTCTCTAAATAATTTTTTATAATAAAAAAAGGATCAAGGGCTATTTTTGATCATTAGCTCAAATGAATTTTAATAGTAAAGCCTATAATACTATTCATTGAAGCTCTCAGCAAGGCCAAGTAAGAATAACCCGCCGGTCGCAGTACAACCAACAATATCTTTTGGGTACCTATGGCGCAGGCTTTGAAATCCGTACCAGGGCCCAAGAAAACATGCAACCAGCGAGTTTATTTTTTTGTTTTCCAATCCTTCCTGCGCAATGATTATAATTCGTATCGGGGTAAGTCTGCGTAACCAAAAAGGCAATGTTCAGATTTCGCCAATCGGATATGGATCCAGGTTGGTTATCTAGAAGCGGCTGGCCATTCTTTCAAAGTAGCAGCGGTTGTGTATCTTCAGTGCTTTTAGTGCTCTTTTTTGCCAATTTATTAAGGATCTAAAAAGTCTAAGCTGCAGATAAGGGCGCATACCCAGAATGTAGCTGCTATTGCGGCTATCAATATGGCTACCCCCGATATACTTCCAGGGAATATTCCCAAGACTATTGCCCATCCTACTGAGGCAATTGACATAGCATAAAGGGCGATAGCCAGTAAAATCATAAGTACTAAAGGTCGTCCGGTGACCGCTCTATTCTCCCGGGCATAGCCCGCCGATCTGTCAATTGACTGTTAAAGAGCGTTCCTGCTTTAGTTTTACCGCCATGCGCACAGATAGGCTTCAATTGGGGGCTGTGGCATAATTGTACACAGTGGCGGTAAATAGGCCTAAAGCTCTTTGGAGAAAGGGTATGTTTAGTATAAATATCGGTTTCATTTTGAAGTATTTCAATTTTTCAACTTATCTATTACAAAGACAATTGCAATTATGCTAAAAGGGCACAGGGTAAAAGCAGTCCGGTCAAATCAAAGCTATTTTGCGCTGTACCATTATTTTTAAATTTCATTTCGGTTTTATATTTTTTTGTTTTTTAAAGAGCCCGCATAATTAAAAAGTCATAGTAGCTTGTTTTTTCTATCCTGAGGCATTAAATAATTTGGTTTAAAACAATTAAATTATCCTGTTTCAAAAGTAGCTTTTAAAGCATAAGCTGCGCTAAAATAGTAGTACACAAATGATAGACAAATTGGAGCTTTGGATAGAAATTAAGTGGACAAAATAATTTTTTAGCGTTGGGGGTAGGAATCTGCCTGCGGGTCAAAAACGGCCGTTGAAGCTCCTGGCTGTTTTTAAAGGGCATTCTTAAGCAGGTGAATCCCGTTCTGATCATAGGATGGATCATTGCGGCGGACCAGCGCTTGACTTGATAAAATAATTGAATATGAAACTTTTTACAGACATCATTTATCCTTTTTACGGACAATTACAGAATAGTTCTAGATGTTAATGTACTAATATTTTTTTGAGTTTGATGGTAACGTTCCCACAAATTGGTAACGTTCCCAGTGTTTAAGGACGGTTTAAAATTTACCTAATTTCCTTATAATATTATACATTTGGCCAACAAAACCTGAATCAAGCTTTTAGTTGTGAGTAATTTAAAAGTGAGATCCAAAATTAAAAACGTTTTCAGAAACGTTTCAGTGAATAATTTTTTAGTTTTTCATGTGGAGAAAAATTAGACATATAGTTTTAGTTAGCCTGACCAACTAGATACTTACGAGATAGGGCCCCAATTTAGGGTAAATAAGTCTGACATCATCAGATATATATAAAGTTACCACAAATTTTAACACCAGATTGAACAAGAATATATAATGAAAAAAATATCCAAGTTAGTATTAATCGTATTTATTTCTATATTTTTAAGTGTAATTTATGGGATTACTCGCGATTTCATAACTGCAAAAATTTCTCCTGAATTTTACACAAAATTTCTCTTTTTTAACTTTGGAATTTTAGATGACTATGAAAGAACGTTTAGTGGGAATTGGACTTTTGCTTTAATATGGGTTGGATTTTTCTCAACTTGGTGGTTTGGTCTTTTAGCGGGACTAATTCTCGGAATAGTCGGAATGAAATACAGCGACGAAAATCAAATGCTGAATGAAGAGTTGAAATCTATATTTATCGTTATCGGAATTACAATTATCTTCGGATTTGTAGGATATGGAATTGCGGAATTAAATCCATCAGAAACTATTAAGAATTATAATTTTCCATTTAGAATTGAACATAAAGCGGAATTTAATAAAGTGTCAAAAATCCATAATTTTTCAAATTTCGGAGGAATTGTTGGATTGATAATCGGAACATTTAACCTAATAAAAAACTGATGGTAACAGCAAATACAACGGATTTGTGTAATTGGCTTAATGTAGATTTGGTTTTGTATTTGGGAGAATTCATAAATCCGAAGGATGGGCTAAATTTAGTCCCAAACCCGGTGTAGTCAGAACGAACGTTACCAGCCATTTTAAAACCAAAGTATATATGAAAAACATTATTTTAATTATTACAGTTTTTACAACCTTTTATTGTGTTGGTCAAGATAAATTAAACTTCAACACAAAATTTATTCAAAGTGAAGACAAATGGATAGCTTTTCCAGTAGATTCCAGTGGTTCGTACATCTTTGGTTTTATATATATAGATTCGCAGGCAGGATTAACATTTGACTATTCTGGTTCTTTTAAAATTGACAGTAATGGTAAGTTTCTTCTCAAAAAGAAAGACAAGGAAAGTTCGGTTAAACACAGATTAAAACCCAATAAAACCTTAGTGGCAATTATTCCGGAATCTCATTTTACTGAATTGGAAGTTTCAGAATTCCCTGAATGGCTCAAATATTACAAACAAGATGAAAATACTATTGAGCGGTTATATAAATTGGGGTATTTGTATAATGGTTGGGAAGAATGCGCCAAAGCGTTGGATTTTTTGGATAAGGCAAAAAAAATTAATCCTAACTACAAAGGACTTAAAGTTGAATTGGCTTTTTCATATAATTGTTTAGGCCGATATCAAAACGCAATTGATATTCTAAAAACTGCAATTAAACTCGAGCCAAATAATGCTTATGTTTTCAAAGAACTGATTTATTCCCAAATACATAATAATCAACTAGATGATGCAATAACTACTTATGATAGAATAGTTAAGGAACTTACTGATAAAACTTACAATCCTGAAAATGCTTATAATATATTAGGAGAATACTTCCGCCAAAAGAATTTAATAAAATTCAACCAGTGGATAAGTAAAACACAAATCGATAAAGACAAACGATTTGGTCCTTATGTTGAAAAGTTGAAAGAAGAATTAGATAAGAAATAAAAGCGGCTGGTAAGAGCTACTCTTGTGGACGGGAAATCCATATCCGAATTCTATTTCTGACTTTAGGTCTGAATAAAATAAGCTCCAGATTTCTCTGAAGCCTTGTCTTAGTAACGGGAACAGTAGTTGAATCTTCCATGAATATTTCTAAAAAATCGTCTTAAGTTTGTTTGGCAAATAAATATTCACATCAAAATATATATATGAGTTTTTTTAAACCTTTTAAGCTTGGTATTTTAATAGCTGTATTATCATACATATCATTGAATTCAATAATTATTTTTAATAACTATCGATACAAAAAAGAACTTTCTGCTTTTGATTTAAATTCAGACGGTTTTTTTACTGAAAATGAAATATCAGTGCAACAGAAAAAAGCAATGGAAAGAGTTTCAAATGATACAGCTAGAAATTTTGCTCCGTTTTTATTAATTCCTGTATCAGCGCTGTTTGGCTACGTTGGTTATAGAATTAAAAGACAAAACAGCAAATAATAAGGTCTTATACAGAAATTTTAACTTGGAATTGCAACGAAAATTGGTTGTAAATAAATTGTAGTCCCAAATTCCGTAAAAGCAAAAATTTATCTACAAAAAATTAATGAAGGCACATGGAAAATAGTAAAAAAAATAAAGTTTACACAGGAAATTGTCTCACAACATTTAGAGGAATATTGCTTATGTTATTTTTTGCTTTTGTATGCTTCTATTTTATACATGGTCTTTTATCAGGCAGTGCAGCAGGCTGGGTAGGATTCCCGATTTTTTTTGTTTTATTTTCAGTTTTAACTTTCTCAATGAATTATTTTATTTTGACTCATAAAAAACTTATTGCTAAAAATCCTATCTGGTTTTGGAGAATAACAGAAATTGACTTTAGCTCAATTACTAGTGTATCTATCGTTCAACCTCCAAAAACGGCAATTTCGCTGGAGGTAAGAATGGAGAGCTCAACAAAATTTATACCTGCATGTAGTTTAAGAGACAATACCTGGAAAGAATTGAAAGCACATTTGATTAAAGAGAACCTTGTATTATATGATAAAGTAGGCTTTGATTAAATTGTTTTTTATTGATGGTGTATCTTGATTAAAATTGTACATGAGTAAAAATAATAATGTGATCCTTTTAAATCTTATATCTAATTGAGAAGGTTTAATACAGTTTCGAACCTAAACTTCTTAAAACCGTATTTGCTTGTTTTTTGCTTTCAAAAGCACCACGTGCCACGATTTTGCCACAAAACTTCGTCTAGTGAATATTGTTAAAAACCGCCTTAACTTTTTGCGGCAAAAAAGGTATCCACTCCAAGGGGTGTAAGAGCGTAAAAACCACAACAACAAACATTATTTCAAAAGATACTCCAACAGTCTCAAAATATCAAAAACTAAGGACATTTAAGGGTACAATTAATGACACATTATCCTATGTAAGAACTTCAATAATCAATAGGAAGAGTGAATATGTAGGTACAGAGCTAAAGGTTTTATTAAACGATTTAGAGCTGCCTATAAATAATTATTTAACAGGTTCTTCTAATTTAATAGGTATAAGCCCCACTTTAAGCCTTAAATTTTATCCTAAAAATGTTGTAGAATTAAAAAAACAGGCCAGAATAGACCCCGTTATTCTAGTGATTATATGGGAAACACCACTACCTAAAAGGTGTTGTACTTCCTATGCTAGTTAAGAATAAAGGTATTTGGACTAATGACGAAAAAGAATATTATGGCAAACAAATAGTAAAGGATATACTCTTAACTGATTATAAATTTCAATAAATCCAGTCCACTAGTTAATAGATATATGAATTTTACGCCTGTAAAACATTTTAACGTACATGATGAATATTAGGTCTTTCATAAAATCAAAAATTAGGGTCTTAATAGCGGCCCTAATTCTTAATTTTACTTCTCTTATAATGTTCTCATTTATTTTTGAACCTGATAAAAAAATAAGAAAAGTAGTTCTGGTAACTAATTAGCAAGTTAGTTTTGAATAAACCACTACTGAAAATGAAAAAAAGTATTTTTCATAGTACTAATTGTTTTGATTTCCTGTAAATCAAAACAAGAGATTTTGAATTCTAAAGAAGAAACAACTAAGAACTCGAAATATAATAATCCAAATTATGAACCTTTGGATAAATTTGAAGGAGATACGCTAAAATACCTACAAACCAATTTTTTAATAAAAAGTAAAGATTTTTATAAGGGCAAACCTCTAAGCATTTTACTAAATGATTTGGAAATTGAGGTAAAAGCTTATTCAGGTGCAGCTGGCTGGGATTTAAATTATAGTAAAAGTTTATCATTAAATTGTTATACCAGAAAACAAAAAAAACTTAAAATAAAGGAAAAAAAGAATCCGCTTGTTTTAATTGTTGATTGGGAGGTACCATTGCCTCAAGAAAAAGTCGTTGAATTACTTCGCAAAAATGATGTACGTTGGACAGAGGAAGAAAAAAAATATTATGGGCAACACATCATTAAAGATATAGAAATGGTTATTCCCAATTATTAACAAGATTACGAGCATGAAGCAGTATTACCCTGTTAGCGTTTAGTACGCTAACCGGATTTTAATCATAGGACTTTATTTAGCTTGTGGCTGTTGAAAACGTAATTTAGATTGCGGGCTTGTATTTAATATTATTTTTCAGGAGCTCTTCCCGCTATGCGTTGCAAATTTTTGGGACGAACACCGGTACAAAAGGATTTTCACTGCACACGAGCGAAGCGATCGGGACTCTACCACAAAGCCCCCATTTTGTCTTGAAGACTGCACATTCAAACCCAATTGACGTACTTCCGATCAATACTTAGCTTTCTCTTTTTTAAATACCTTATCTCCTAATTTTTGTATAAATTAATTATTTCTTTTGTCAGAAAATTACGAAATAATTTAAACATTGGACCTTGTCTTCCAGCTTTGCTATAAAAATGGAAAAATTGCTTAAGAAGAAAGGTTTTCAATTTATTATGGAACACATTGAAATTTTGTTTCTTTTGTCAAAAAGTAAAGATTTTAGGTATATAAATTTTGATTCTTATCTGTCCCTACGGATTATAAAAATGACCGGCTTGCTGAGATTTTTAATATGTAAAGACACATTGCAAAAAGAAAATATCCCTTGAGCAAATGGCTAGAATTGCCAATCTCACACCTTCATCTTTCTGTAGAATGTTTAAGACAAAAACAAAGAAACCTTGTGCGGAATATCTCAATGAAATTAGGATTTCAAATGCATGTAAATATCTAATTGAAACTGATTTAGGTATTTGTGATAGCGCCTATGAGTGTTGTTATAAAACAGGTTCAAACTTCAATAAGCTCTTCAATAAGTTAATGGGCATAACACCCAGGGAATACCGAAAAAAAGCTTTAGTCTGAATTTGGGTACCCTTATTGCTGCAATAAATTAATAATAACTGCCTAAGATTTTTTTTAATCTTTAATTCTGCATGTACAATCAGGATATTTTTTAATTTTATTGCTGTTTTGAAAAAAGGATAAGGTTATGAATGGTTTTTTAATGTGCTTTTCTGCCGGAGGATGTTTCCTGCTTGGTTTTCTTTTGTTATTCCATCCATTAGGTCAAAATTTGACTGCCAACAGGTGGCTAGCCGTTTTTGTGTCGATTATGGGGACCGCATTTCTGGGGATTTATTTTAAAAATACCGCATTTAGCAGTCTTCAGTTTATGCTGCCGCCCTGTATTTATCTGAGCACGATTTATTTTGTCCAACCCATCAGGGTATTTAAAAACAAAGATGGACTTCATTTTCTGCCTTTTCTGATCTGTGTGCTTTTACAGCTCATTTGGAAAGTAAAAGGTATGGATTTCATGATTGTTCCGCTCTTTGCAATCGGAAATTTCATTTTTTTTATCCGTGATCTGCTGCCCTTACAGTTCCTGGCTTATATTATTGTGTCTTATCGTGCTCTGACGGTTCATAGAAGGAATTTAAAACAAATAACTGCTGCTGTGAAAGAAATAGGTTTGGACTGGCTGGGATATTTTCTGCTGATCCTGAGTGTTATTTCTCTTTTTTGGTTAAACGATGCGCTCTTTGGTGTTCTTTTTTTATTAAAGGTAATGCCTGTGATTTATACCGGATCCATTTTTTTTCTGGCTTATTTTTCCATCAGGCAGGACGCTGTTTTTGCTTTTAATAAAACAGAATTGAAAGAGATTGCGGTTTTATTAGATCAAACCTTGCCTGATACCCCGCCAAAAGTGCCAAGGCTAAATGATCAGGAGTTTGCAGTATCCCTGGCAAAATTAAGCCAGCTCATGGAGGAAGATCAAATTTTCCTGAACAATGATCTTAGTCTTGCGGACCTGGCGGATCGTTTAGCCTTAAGCATTCATGATACCTCTTACCTGATCAATACCCATACTAAGGGCAATTTCTATAACTTCATCAACCAGCTCAGGGTAGAACAAGCCAAAAATATGCTTCTGGACGGCCGAATGGAAGAGCTAAGTATGATAGGTATTGCATTTGGGTCAGGGTTTAACTCTAAAACAGCTTTTAATACCGCTTTTAAAAAATACACCGGCTATTCGCCAACCGCTTATATGAAAGCGCATAAAAAGAATTAATATGCCGGGGTGGATAATGAGCATTTTCCCTGCGTCGTATAGTTTTAAGGTCATCTGCAAATTTATTGTTTGCTTCTCTGTGGTCGGGGTAGTTTTCTTAAGAGATACTGCTTGAAATACAATATTAAACCAATGGCTAGAATAGCAAAGCCAATGGCTGTAATACTCAATATTTTTTTCCAGTTTAATGGAGTAAATCGTGTATGGAGAAGATGGTTGGGTTTGATATAAATTTTACCATTTGGATAATCAATCAAGACATTAAAACGTTTCAAAACAGCATTGCCAATGATGCCTTCTTTTTGATAATGACCAGACTTTCCCAGATTAAACTGGACCGGAACATCTTCAAGAATAAATCCGGCCAGATTCAGTCCGGGCAAGACGGCAGTTTGAACCTTATTGACAGTTGAACCCGTCCCAATGATTTGAGGATACCCTGTAATCTCTAAGCGATGCTGCAAATCGTATTTTTGAGTAAAGTCCCCGCTGATTGCAACTGTTAAACTCCCGCCGGTATCCAATAAAAACCAGCCGCTGCCGATTTGCTTTCCATTTTGCAGAGAAGCTTTCACAAATGTACCATCCGGGCCATGCTGTGTGGGAAGCTTTGAATAGGATGAGGCTATATTGGGTAATTTTTCATGCAGGATTAACAGTCCTTTATCATAATCGATTTCCACGATTTTATCCTCAAAAATATTAAAACCAACGACCCCATCTGCATTAAGCCAGCCTTTGTAATCATAAAAGAGCATGGGGAGTTCCTTCCAGTGGAGCTTACCTAATTCGAGGCTATTGCTACTACTGGTTTTTTCAGTTGAAAACCCGCCAACGCCGCGATTTTCAGTAGTTCCATCAAGAATGACTTTTGATTTAGGCAAGCCTTTATCGGTAAGTATAAACACATTGGCACCTGTGTCAAATATAAGATCAAGCTGCTTAGAGTGGTTTATACTTCCTTTGATGTGGATATAATGGTCTGGCCCAAGTGTAAAGGGTACGGTATCTGCAATATTAACTTTCCTGGAAGTCTCATTTTTGATTGCAGATTGAAATACCGTAGACAATTGGGCATAACAAGTATCTTTTTTCCTCAATAAAACTTTGAAATTATAGCGTCTCCCCGGCGATACCTTAAAAGCGATACTGTCTATATCGGTATAAAAAACTACAGTCCTGGTTTGGTTGGCTTTGTTAATGTGATAAACTACCGGCTTTAGTGTGGTACTTAAATGATCCCAATATCGGGTCAGAGGACTATTTCCGTCCCTCATGGATATCTTTTCTGAATTTGCCCTAAGCAGCGGTAAAGATTGCGAAAATGCAAAGTATGTGCTAGAGAATAATCCAATGCTTATAAATAAAGACTTTATCATATTATACATTATATTGAGTTGCTGGCTGTTCTTGAATTTTTCGAATCTGAATTGGGAGGCTTGTTCGAAATTACAAATTATATAACAACCTGCTAGATACAATATCCAGAAGTATGTTCGGATGGATAAATTCGAACAGACGGAGCTGGTCTGCAAGATAAATTTGCATAAAAATCAACAATGTTATGAAACGTAAACTTTTGCTCTGTTATGTAATCGCCGTGTCTTTTATAAATACGCCCCATAGTTATTCCTGTACAATCTTTATGGCAAATGATGGACAAAATGTGTGGATAGGCAACAATGAAGATGAAGCGCCTGACAAAGAATACCGAATGTGGTTTTATCCTGCACAAAATGCAGATAATGGTTATATGATATGGACAGAGCTTGCCATTGGTAAGCTGTTTTACGGACTGATGTATATGAATCCTCAAGGGGGATTAAATCAGTACGGCCTTTTTATGGACTATACCGCTATTGACCAAATTCCCATTACAAAAGACCCCAAAAAGGAAAACAGAAAAAAACAGGTAGTGACCGACATTCTGAAAAAATGTAAAACAGTTGATGAGGCCCTTAGGTTTATAAGTAAATACAATTTAGTTAACCTTAAAGGAGCTCAGCTCTTTCTAGGGGATGCCTCAGGCAATTACGCAACTGTGACAGGAGGTTATATCATAGGAAAAACAACTTCAAATTTTGCACTGACCAATTATTCGATAAATAATGGTCATAGAGAGGCATGCTGGCGCAGAGATATTGCCGATCAGCTTTTGGACAAAAAGGAATCTTACGGCCTGGGCAATATTGAAAACATCCTTTATAAAACAGCTCAAAAAAGACCCAGTAATATAATTACCAACTTTTCGATGGCCGTTGACTTGAAAACTCAGAAGCTCTATATGTATCGCAAAAATGATTTTACTGTAAAGGCGGTAATTTCCTTACGCCAGGAATTAGTTAAAGGCAGGCACCATAAAGAACTGGCTGCGTATTTTCCTGAAAACATCGTGCCGATCGTAAATAAAAAATACGCCCAGAAAGGAATTGATGCCGCAATTCAAAAATACAAAGAGTTAAGAAGTGATACTACAGGAAAGTATAACTTTAAAAGCAAGGATATTATCACAATGACCATTCCCTGGATTGAAAAAGGAAATCAGAAGGGAGCCATCAAATTTTTAGAAATGCTAAAACAATATGATACTACCCAAGCAGATCTTTACACCTGGCTTGGAGTGGCTTACAGAAAAGACAACAATATTGCCCAGAGTGATCAAAATTTTAAAATGGCGCTGTCTTTGAATCCTGAGGACTATCTGGCTAATTTATGGGCCAGGCAGGAAAATGGAAGAGTTACCTTTAAAATGAATGATTTTCAGGGAGCTGAGCAAGTTTCTATCCTTGGTGATTTTACCCAATGGAAGCTCGCCGCAATGAAAAAAGAAAACGGCCTGTGGATATATGAAATGGTATTGCCCAAAGGCCAGTACAATTATAAGTTTCTGGTAAACAAAGAATACCTCGCCGATCAGATCAACCTGATGTACACCGGCACAGGACCCAATATATTCTCTAAACTTTATGTGTGGTGACAGGATTTTAAAATTACTGTGCCCGCTCTGCGAAATCTCCGGACTTTGTAGAAAGGAATCCAGTCCATGACGCAAATTTTTTTAATGGTATCAAGGTCTTTTTTTATGGATAAGAAAAAATGAGGGTGATTTCCCAGAGCATTACAGCTTATAGTCTAGGGCCGTAAAAAGTAATTTATTAAACCTTTTTTTGAATAAAAGATAGAACATGAAAGTATTGATAGTGGGGGCTAGCGGCTCAACAGGAAAATTATTGACAGAACACTTATTAAGTCTAGGTCATAGCGTGAGGATAATGGTTCGTGTGACAAGCACCATTCCTAATGCATGGGATCACAATGACATGATCAACATTTTAAGGGTAGGCGCTATTGAAGATATAAGTACAAGGGAGCTGGCCAAACAGCTTAAAGAATGTCAGGCAGTAGTATCCTGTCTCGGCCATAATCCTACTTTTAGGGGGATTTATGGAAAACCCCGACAACTTGTTAGCGATACTGTTGAACTGCTTTGCAGGTCAATTATTGAAAATTATCCAGAAAAACCGATGAAGTTTGTCTTGATGAATACAGCAGGAAACAGGAACCCGGACCTAAATGAGCCTATTTCCTTTATGGAGAAAATCGCGATAGGTCTGATTCGATTACTGCTGCCGCCACAATCCGATAATGAAAAGGCAGCAGAATATTTAAGGGTAAAAATAGGGCAAAAAAATCCTTTTATTGAGTGGGTTGTGGTACGGCCTGACAGTTTAAAAAACCATGTAAAGGGGAGCGCTTATTCGCTACATCGCTCCCCTGTAAGAAGTGCACTGTTTGATTCAGGACAAACAAGTCGCATCAATGTAGCGCACTTTATGTCCCAGTTAATCATAAATGACACTCTTTGGAATAGTTGGAAAGGGCAGATGCCGATAATTTACAACCATGAAGAAAGTGAAAAGAAATTCTCTGGGGCTTAAATATTTCTAAAAAACTTTTATATAATCTTGAAATTGTTTTCCCTAGACATTGCAACTGGCTATGACGAGCAATTATTGGCCATTCTTCACCAATTTTTGAACTTTATAGTTTAAAGCTCTTTGGACGCTTTAAAAAGCCTTAATAGACAAGGAGAAGAGATTGAAGATAAACGTTGATTTTTCCATAATTTTAATATAACCCACATGCTAACATGACTAATTTTTTAAAACTAATTTTCACATTCTGGGGTTGCAGCCTCACAGCGGCTGCCCAAAATCCGGCAGTCCCGTTGACATATCAGGAGAAAAAACAAGTGATCGACTCCGTAGCCAAAAAGCTTACCAATATTTACATCTATCCAGAAGTAGCTAAAAAGATGGCCTCGGTGCTTTTGGCTAATTACAAAAGAGGTGATTACGATGCCATTAGTGAACCCTCACAATTTGCCGGTAAGCTTGCAGCCAACTTACTGGAGGTTTCGAGCGATCGACATATTAATGTGACCTTTGATCCGTCTTGGGTGGAGGCCAGCAAAAAAGCAGAGAGTAAAAAAGATAGTCTGGAGCTTCTCGCCCGGGACTTCCCCAACGCACGTTCGGATAATTTTGGGTTCAGGAAATTGACCATTTTAGAGGGTAATATAGGCTATCTGAACCTCACCAGATTTTATGACCCGGGAATTGGCGGCGAAACGGCAACCTCGGCCATGAACTTCCTTAGTAACACTGATGCACTTATCATCGATCTGCGCCAAAATGAGGGAGGCCGCGCAGATATGGTCCAGCTACTTTCCAGTTATTTTTTTGATCAAGACCCCGTCATGATTACAGACATCTATTCAAGAGAAGATAACCAGCACAGACAGGATTGGACATTGCCGTATCTACCGGGAAGGCGAATGCCCGAGAAACCTTTATATCTTTTGGTCGGCAAAGGGACCTTTTCGGCAGCAGAAAGCTTAAGTTATTTTTTGAAGAACCGCAAGCGTGCTGTATTGATTGGACAACCAACAGGTGGAGGAGCCCACCCCGTGCAACATAAAATGCTAACCGATCGGTTTTCCATATTCATTCCCTATGCCCTGTCGATAGATCCAATAACAAAAACAGACTGGGAAGGAAGTGGTGTTATACCAAACATTAGCGTACCCGAGAAAGAAGCTCTGCTCTTTGCACATATGGCTGCATTGGAAGAATTACTGAAGAACCAAAGCCATAATATCAGCACCATATGGGCGCTGGAAATGCTAAAGGCCCGACTCAATCCCGTTGTGGTACCACAAACCCTTCTGAAATCTTACACTGGCAGCTACGGTGCTGCTAAAAGAAAGCTCACTTATGAAAAGGGAAAGCTTTATGTTGAACGCGCCGGAGAGCCTAAGTATGAATTAATCCCGATCACTTGTGATACCTTCCATATTCCCGAGACTCCTTACTTACGAATAAAGATAAACCTTGAAAATGGAAAAGCCGTCAGTTTAACTAGACAGTACAATGAAGGTACGAGTATCAAAGATCTAAAAAATTAGTTTAACTTTTAAACAAAAAAATATGACAAAATTCATCCTTGCATTAATCTTATTATTACTTTCCCTATGCGGTGAGCTGCCTGTTCAAAAAAAGGAAAGGACAATTAAGCAGGATCGTACCAAATCCATGGTCGTGTTACTGGGAGTATTTCGTTTTTCGGGTTAGCCAATAGATGTTAAAAACATCCAAAATGATTTAAAGGACATTATGGAGCCAATGGTCATCCAAGATTAAAAATATGACCTTCAGAACGATACCACTGCGGTTTGCACTCTGCTGAAATTCTAACCGCCCCCATCGGAGGCGGGGTAGAATAATATAACTATAAAGTAAGAAGGATAAAATGTAAAGGTAAAAAAGCGTCCTTTTAGGGCTTTGATTTAAGGCTGCTGGGTTTGATCCTCTTCTTTGGGCTGTTGTGAGGCGCGTCTTACCAGCATATAAAAGTCTTTGAGGTGCCACCAGGCAGGGCACATCTCAAGGTCTCCTTTGTAATGGTGTATAGTGGAGTAACAGCTTTTAAGGAAAACCTTTGAATCGGTGATTTTCGCCCAGGGCTTCCAGTCTACTTCTGCAGGCGGGGGAGTGGCTTCAAAATAGCGTTTTATTTCATCGGGGGTCATGGGGCAAGGGGCCGGGGGGATAGTATCAGGTATTTTTGTGGTTTTGGGGATGGTTTTTTTGAGTGTATTGATACTCATGGGGTTGGTGGGGAGGATTATATTTTCTTCTTGTATAACTGCATTTATTTGCCCTTGCAAATCTTTTTAGAATTCATAACGAGTTGATCGCTTATGTTTTGGACTACTGTTTTTTAGGAGCTTCTCCCGCTATACGTTCCAATCTATGCGCCGGAACCCCCGGTGCATAGGATTTCTACTTCTATCGGGGCTAGGATCTGAAACAGATCCAATTTGTCTTGGAGACTGCACATTCAAACCCAATTGCTGTACTTCTTATCAATATTTTGTTTTTGTTTTTTTTTAAAATACGTTATCTCATAATTTTCGTATAAATTAATTATTGCTTTCATATAAGTGGAATAATGAATAATGTAATAGGTTAATCATAAATTATATAAATACAAAGACAATAACTTACGAATTAAGGATTAATTTTTAAACTCAAGCATGCCCCAGGTTTTCTGAATAATATCCTCAACGTTGTCTATTTCTTTTTTGTTGTAGAAATATAATACTTCAGCACGGTAGACATCGTTTTTATGAATAAGTACTTTTTTACAATAAGGATATTTTTCGAGATATGGATATAGAATTTTCATATTGTAGATGTAACCATTATCAGCATTTAATCTCTTCAAATTTGTTGTATCAATTTTTATAGGGATTGATACAGACGAATCTGCCTCTGTAATTAAGTATGGCATTAAGTCATTAACTTCTTGCGATTTAGGAAACAATTTTTTTAATAATTCGTTGGGTTTTCTGATTTTTATGAGTGAAAAAGCAATTATGATATCATTCTTTTTATTCTTAATGCTATACAGCAATAGAGATTGGAGATATTTTGGTGAAGGGTCGTAATTTTGCACCGAATCAAGTCCACAGTAATTTTCAGGCTGGGAGAAAGTTAGTTGACCTTCCTCTAAGAAGTATTTGAATGTTTTGTCTAAGGACTTTTTTTGCGCATTACCAAACGTTGAAAAGAAAAAAAACAAAAAGAAAAGCGGTGTAAATTTTTTTAGCATTAAGAAAGTATTAATAATCGTTATTCTAAACTTTTGTAGCTGCATGGATTAAGATTTATAACAAAAAGCATTAAAAAATCAACGTAGTGTTTGCTATTAACTTTTAAATTTTAGCATTTCCCAGTTTTTTTGAATAATCTCATCTACTATCTTATCTTCCTCTTTTTTGGTATAAAAACACAATATTTTGGCATTACTAACATTGTCTTTGTGTGTAAGTATTTTTTTTACAAAATCTATATTTATTCAAATAAGGATAAACAATTTTCATGTTGTAGATATACCCATTATCGGCATTTAACTTCTTTAAATTGTTGTCATCAATTTTTACGGGGATCGATAAAGAGGAATCTACTTCTGTAATCAAATAAGGCATTATGTTATTAACTTCTTGAGCTTTAGGGGAAATTTTTTTTAATAATTCATTTGGCTCTCTAATTGTGGACATTGTAAAAGCAATTATGATGTCATTTTGTTTGTTTTTAATGCTATAAAATAATGATGAATGGAGATATTCTGGGGAGGGGTCATAATTTTGTAAAGAGTCGAGGCTGAAATAAGATTTAGGCTTACAAAAAGTCAACTTGTCTATTTCCAGGTGGTGTTTAAACATTTTATCAAATGTTTTTTTTTGCGCATTTATAAAAGGTGAACAGAAAAAAAACAAGAGTAAAGGGACGGTGATTTTTTTTAACATTGCTAAAGTATTAATTACTAATAGTGACTGTTGTAAAGAGAATAGCCTATATAAATTACATTGGTTATATAGCATCAGTGCAAACTTCCTGATATGAGCCATTAATAATTTGATTCTGATTATAAAAAAATATATCAAAGAAAAACCAATTGCACAAGAATACCTGAACTGATGTACTAAGCTCTTTATTAATTTCTATATTCTCTAATTTTTATGGACACGGGCTGGTTAAAGCCAAATAATGCGAAAGTTGGCTTATGGCTCTTCAACCAGATCCTTTGACCCAGGGCTTCCAGTCCACTTCTGTAGGGGGTGGGGCTCCTTCAAAATAGCGTTTTATTTCATCGGGGGTCATTGGGTAAAATTAGGTGAAATTTATAGACAAGGCAAGGGCGCAAGAGGATAGTATAAAGTATTTTTTTGGTTTTTGGTATGGTTTTTTGAAGGTATCTGATTCTCATGGAATTGGCGATGAAATTGACCTAATTGATATTTTCGATTATTGGGGAATCTTTGCTGTGGTGAAAAATATAGTTTTTTCTCTTTTTTGATGTGCAAAAGAGGATAGGCCGTCGAATTACTTCAGAAAGATTTAGTGGACTTAATTGGTTTTGGAAGAAAAGTTTTGACTAATCCGGACTATCCGCAAAAAGTGAAACAAAATTCAAATTTAAATGAAATTTCAGACAATCACACTTTATTTGGAGGAGGTACTGCCAGGGGCTATACAGACTATCCTTTTATAGGATGAAACAATGGCCGGATAGGCCAGCGAGGATTTGACCTTCTCTATAGACTTTGCTGTATGTCAGCCTAATTAAAGAAGTCTTTTTGCAGCTTTGCTAAACAATGGCTTTAAATATTAGGTTTTTGAACCAATAACAGCGTATTGCTGCTCTTTAAAACAATAAGAAAATTAAAAGTTGTAATAAAGAAATTGCGCCAATTGTCCTGAATTGGCGCAATTTGGTTGTGGTGAGCTCCACTGGAGAAATTTCTAAAAAATTTATGGACGATTTGAAGAGATTGGCCTACTATATGTATGGGCTGTCTTTGAATTGCTTTAAGGGTTATGGAAGAGTTATCTAATGTTAAATAGTGTTATCACGCTATTCTATTTTATTTTTCTTATTTTGTGTTTTATTTACAGATGCGAGAGAAACTCATTATTGGAAGATATAAGCATATCCGATGTAAGGAAAATACTTAAACATCCTGACTTGTTCTAAATTAAATTCGCCATTAGTTAAACTTGTTTCAAGGATAAATGGTGGAGATTGTCCTAGGAGATTATTCACTCCAAAGTACAATCTGGTTTGGTTGCCGGACTTTGTTTTTTTTGATTTTGAGACGCCAATATCGATATTGTAATTTCTTGGTAAGCGGTAGTTATTGGGTTTCGATATTTCATTGTTTCGGGTTGGATCCAGTAAATAGGATTCTTTTTTATCGCTATAGGAAAAGGAATCTGGCGCCGAGATTAAAACGCCGGAGCTATAATTGAGTATGGTTGATAGTACCCAGGATTGATTAATATTCCAGGTAACAGCTCCTTTTATCTGATTGGTTATATCGTTTGGAGAATTAAAGGTCTGGCCACTATTTATTGTTGGAAACCTCACTGTTGATTTGCTAAGTGTATAGGATGCCTGTACGTCAAATTTTTTGAACTGCTTGGAAAATTCAAGCTCCAAACCTCGTGAATTTCCAAACCCGATTAGAGGGGATTGCATTTTGCTTTGATCTGAAGTGTCATAACGGGGTTGATACATTAAAATATTGGATATTTTTTTTTTGTAAAACTGTAGTCTGATATATCCTTTGTTTAAAGTTTTCTCATAGCCTATCTCATAAATAAAAGCCTTTTCGGGTGGTAACTGATCTGAACTCGGCATTCGTAAATCTGTGGGTAAGGCATAGGTGTTCTCGACAATTTGATGATAAAATTGTTCCATTATAGCATATGATGCAAAGAAACTATTAGAATTATTGTACTTATAAACCAAATTGGTTCGGGGCTGGAAAGAATTGTAAATTTTGTTGTGCGTTAAAAATATTGCATAATGAAGACCAGCTTTCATCCGAAATTTATCAGACAAGGTTATATCATTATCGCAATACGTTTTGAAATGCAATGACTTTATTAATGTATTGCCCTCAATATTTTTATTAGAAAAATTGGTCATATTTATTCTTAAGCCTATCGAGCTATTTAGCAATGATGACCAGTAATAATTCAGGTTGTTTTCAATACCCAGGTCTGTGATACTAAACTTTCTGGTTCCTTGTTCATCTTCATTTGCAAACTGGTTGTTATAGTTGCTTAACAGCAGGACCGAATTCTGAAATAATCTCGGACCATACACCTTGTTCCAACGCAGAGAAAGTGTTCTGTTATTCCATGTAAGCTCAGGTGGCTGGGATGAAAAGAAATTTGCACCAATAAGATCTCCACCGCTATAGGCACCAAGGTAGATTCTGTTGGATGGATCAATAAAATAGTTCATTTTAAAATAGGCATCATACATGCGATATTTAAAATTAACATCCCGATTAAACATCATTTTGGACAAAGCATCAATCCAACTTCTCCTTGCGCTAATCATAAACGACATCTTGTCTTTTATGATTGGGCCCTCAAGCATAACAGAACCTGTTGGTAAACCAATATTAACGGCTCCATGGTAGGATTGCATATCGCCATCTTTTGTTTTAACATCTATCACCGAGGAGAGTCTTCCTTCGTAACGAGCCGGAAAGCCCCCTTTGAAAAAACTTATTTGCTTGATGGCCTGTAAATCGAAAATAGATAATAAACCCGTAAAGTGATTATAATTGTAAATAGGAACACCGTCTAATAAAACCAGATTTTGGTCGGTTGAGCCTCCTCTTACATTTAAAGAAGATCCGTAGGTACCTGCTTTTAGAGTAAGAAGTTTTAGCGGGTCTGACTGCCCCATTAGAAAGGGAAGAGTGTTGACATGCTGCGTATCTACTATACTGGAAATCTCATTTAGAGGTTTTTTTGATGACTTGATCTCAACCGGAGCAAGGGAAAGCCCCATTGCAAGATTGAAGTTTTTTTTAATCGTATTGTTTACCGTTATCGTATCTGTTTGTGAAGTAAAACCGGTATAACTCGCATTTATGATGTACTTGTTTTCTGGCAATGTTATCGTATAGTAACCATAATCATTACAATTAACAGCTATGTTTGTATTTAAAACCCGTACGATAGCGTATGGCAGTGCTTCTTTACTGTCTCCTGCATAAACAAAACCGCTAATCGTAAAGGAATCAGGAGCGCGCGAAACCGTGTAAATAATTATTTTACTGTCTCTTTCAAGAAATTTTACGGATTCTGATGCAAAAAGAAGATTTAGAAGTGTTCCCAACTTATAAAGTCCTTTCTTGATCTTAACCTTCTTGCCAAGATGAAGCTTGTTATTACTTAAGGATAAATTTACACCTTGCGCTATAATGGTGGAGACATAAGCTCCCACACTATCATTTTCTATTTCGATAGCGATCTTTTTTTCCAGTAAACTTGTTTTTTGCGCTTTTAGAGATTCTGTGCAAAAAAAAAGTATAAAGCAGCAGGTAACGGTCAACCAGTGTTTTTGCAAAAAATTACTTTTCACACGATATGTTTTTTACCCAAATTGCATTGCCTTTTTGTGTATAGCTAAGTCCAAACAATAAACGGAATTCTTCCAATATTTCTTTTATTGATTCCTTCTTAAAATTGGTGGTAACGGTACAGGAATCAGAGATTTTCCCTTCCACATGTATTTTAATATGATAACAATTTTCAATATCCTCAAATGCTTTTTGAAGTGGGGTACTTTTGAAAGAAAGTGACTTTGTTTTCCATGAAAGTAAATTTTTGTCTTCTGTGTCACTTTTAATTAATCTGTGGGAAGCGTACTGAACCGCCTGATTTTTCTCCAGAATGACTGTTTGTTGGATAGGATTGGCGGTAACCTTAACTTTTCCTGTAACCACTGCCACCGATTTTTCTTTTTCTGTTGTTGTTACAACAAAAGAGGTTCCTAAAACTTTTACTAATAAGGTACCCGTATTTACAGTAAAAGGTCTGCTTTTATCGTGTTCTACTTCAAAAAAAGCTTCTCCATTTAATCTGACAGTACGGTTGTTCCATAAAAATCTTTTATAGGTAATACTTGAATTGTCGTTCAGCGTAACTAAAGAGCCATCACTCAATTCGATATTTTTTACCTGTCCATTAGCGGTCTGAACAGTTATTTCGGCATTCGCATACAAAAAAGTAAACGTACTTATTAAAATAAAGACTGCTGCAGCTGCTCTGGCGTAGATGTATTTTTTGTACAATTCAAATACAGTTCCCTTGGTGGAGGATAAATGTGGAGCTATGCGTTGCCAGGCATGGTTTGTTTCAAATAACTCAGGAGAATCCAATTGCTGACTTTCTGCAAAAAATATCTTTAGTGAAATGTACTCTTCAGGATTATCTTTTATCCAACTCCTTACCAGAGCTTCTTGCTCAGAGGTAGTTTCTCCTGAAAAATGCTTTGCTAATACTACATTAATATCTTGGTTGTCCATTTTATACCTCTTTTAAATAAAACACAAATTCTTTTAAAACCCTCATCATAGAATAACTAAAATACCATATATTAAACAAAATAATTAAGTTGGGATGCTGTCTTATGAATTCCCGTATATGTTTGATGGCTTTACCCATCTGGTTTTCAACTGTTTTTACTGATATTTCTAATTTTTCCGCAATTTCTTTATAACTTAATTTTTCAATACGGCTCAGTTTAAAAATTGCAAGACATTTTGGCGAAATTCCATTAAATGCTTCTTCTATAAGCTGGTTCGCATCAACTAATGGTTTGGTTTCGGGAATTTCTTGGGCAATATCCATAGGGATTTCATCAATGTCAAGCATATGAATTTTTTTTCTCAGAATGGATATGCACCGGTTCTTAACAGCTACATATAAATAATATTTTAGCCCATTATCAGAGAGTAAATCCTTTCGAGTTTCCCAGATCTTTATCATCAATTCCTGCACCACATCTTCACTTTCATGCCTATTCTGAAGATACTTATAGGCATGATTACATAAGGGCTGATAAAGCTCTAAAAATAATTTCTTAAATTCCTTTAGATCTTCATTCATATATCATAAAAACATAATGGAAATTAAATTTTAAAATTTTATTGTTGTGCATAGGGGTATTTTAATTTTTCGCGTATTAAAAATAGGGCAGCGTAAAATGTGCTGCCGCGAATTTAAATTTTATTAACGATAAATTAATTAAAACAAATGAAAAAGTCGATTATTGTATGCTCAATTTTTTTAACATTCAGTACACTTGCGGTAAGAGCACAGCAAAGAGGTAAACATGGACTAAACCTAACCTATAGCGATGGAATACCAATGACCTTGGTAGAGGGTTTTTCAGATGCATTTTCTTCCGCAATTCTGGGTCAAAAAATAAATTCCAAAACGACATCTTCTGGAAATTTCGGCTTGGGTTATAGAAATCAAATCACTGAACGAATAAGAGTAGGTGGCGATATTGCTTTTGAGCAAGTACAAACCGAGCAAAGCGATAAAAATAACAAACCTATTGGTAAGAGAACCAATCGCTATATAATGGTAATGCCAACGATGTCGTTTAGCTACATAAAAACAGATTGGTTGGATTTTTACGGTTCTGCTGCTGCAGGTGTTGTTTTGGACAAATATACACAAAGAGAACCTAACAAAGCTGCCCTTAAAGACAATGCTACTGATTTTGCATTCCAGGTAAATCCTGCAGGTATACGTGTTGGTAAAAAATTTGGTGCGTTTGCAGAAGTAGGATTCGGATATAGGGGAATTGTAAGTGCAGGTCTGAACTATAAATTTTAAACATTAGTTTATTAGACTCAGAAAACAAATTTTTTGTAACATTCATAAATGGCTAAATAATTACACTATTTAGCCATTTACCTTTTACAAGAATTAGAACTTATTAAAATTTATCTCAATTACCTAAGTTCTATTATATATAAATAAGTTTTGAATTAAATTTAAGCGGCCGATCTATTTCGATAAATAGTAATCCATTATATACCAATTTTTGCGATTGGAGCTTTTTTTGTTACAATTGATCATGGTTTCATAAACCCGGTAGGACTTACTTTTTTATATTTTTTATATATCTTATTGAAATGACTTGCATCGGTAAAACCTAATTTGGCTGCTATTTCATTGATATTATGCCGGCCATTTTTAAGTAATTGATCAGCGGCTTTTAATTTTGTCTGAATGATATGCTGCTGGATAGAAACCCCGCTGTGTTTTTTTACATAAATGCTAATATAATTAGGGGACATAGCAAATAATCCTGCAATATTCTCGATGCGCATTTTCTCAGCATCCAGTGCGTGCAGGCGCGTATAACCCAGGATTTGATTTAGTTTATCAAGCTCTGTATTACTGGGACATTGATCCCCGTGCTTAGAAGTCGAATAACTCCTTGCTACCATCATCATTACGGCGCCAAAAAGTTCTAAAACTACTTCCCGACTGTAGGCACAGGTTTTAGTAAATTCGATTAGTAATATTTGCAATAGGCTGCAAATATGTTTTTTATCTAGTTCATCAGTTACCAAGGTGCCATCAACAGCAGATGGATTTTGCAATAGAATCTTAATTGTTTCCATCCATTTGGCAGTTTTGCCACCTTCTAATTTTTCTATAAAAAGCTGTTCGGTAAATTTTATAAAAATGAAACTTGTATTTTCTTCTATCTCAAAAGAATGAGAATCCTCCGGTCTTAATAGAAAAACATCTCCCTCTTTATAATCAAACATAGTATCGTTCAGAAGGTGATTTCCACTTCCTTTTTCTATAAAAATGAATTCATAAAAATTATGTTTATGGGTTGGAAATTCCCATTTATCCAGCTCTAACCTAAATACATTTAGAGAATGGTAGCTTGTAAAACGTTTCATCTGCTTATGATTAATTTGTACAAAAATACAATGAAAACATACAATATGTATCATCCTTTAAAAAATATCTTTGTTTTAATAATTCAACTATTAAAGAGAAAAACAAATGAAAAAAAATAAAGCAATAATAACATCCTTTATTAGCAGTATGAGTTTTCTGGCTCTAAGTGGCCAAAATCAGCAGGAAAAACCAATTTTTCATTATTCTGTAATGGATGCCATGCGTAACGGCGTTTACATAGGTGAGCTTAGTATTAAGTCTCTTGCTGATAGAGGCAGCTTCGGACTAGGTACTTATAACCATTTAGATGGTGAAATGATAGCTCTGGACGGTATTTTTTATCGCATAGCTTCCGATGGGCATGTTACAAAAGCAGCACTAGAAAGAGAGGTGCCTTTTGCCGCTGTTGCTTTTTTTAGAGCTGACCGAGAGTTTGAGGCAAGCGGTATTAAGAATATAGAAATGCTTCAAAGGGAAATAATAAGCAAAATTCCATCTTTAAATAAACCTTATGCCATACGTATAGAGTGCACTTTTGAATCCATTGTAGTAGGCGGAGCAAAAAAAATAGAGGATAAAAATACTACGGGGTTAGCTGAATTGATGAAAACCAGACCTCTTTATAAAAGTGAAAAGATTTCAGGAACTATGGTTGGTTTTTATAATCCGCCTTCTTTTGCATCTATAGATTTGTCACCTTTTCATTTTCACTTTATATCAGATGATAAAACATTTGGCGGGCATTTGGTTTCAGGTGATTTATCTTCTTTGAAAATAAAAATCAGTATAGATGAAAAACCAGGTTATGAGATCCTTTTGCCAAATCAGAATGAGACGTTCAATAAACCCTGGCCGCAGCAAGGAAGCACCAGAAGTTCTTACTAGTAATTGTACGGAAAATAGATTTCAAAATAATTAAACAAATTAAAAATGATAAAATTAAATTTAACAATATTGGCAGTTGCTCTAGTGAGTTTTTTTACTAATTCTTTAACGGCGCAAAATATAAAACAGATACAGCATATTGAGTTTGATGATTTAGGATGGGAGCAGTTGGGAGATAAACTACAGCGAAAATATGTATATGGAGAACAAGGAATGCTAGCTTTGTTTAAGATGGATAAAGGAGCAAAAGTACCCTTGCACCAGCATCCTAATGAGCAAACATCTTATATTACAAAAGGAAGTGTAAAAGTAACGATGCAAGGCAAAGATTATATTGTGAAGGCCGGAGAAGTACTTATAATTCCGGGTAATATACCACATCAGTTTGAGTGTCTTGAAGATGGTACACTAGATGTAGATTTCTTTGCTCCGCCTCGCAGAGACTGGATAGAAGGTACGGCAAGTTATTTTGACAGTAATGGCAAAACCGACAATAAATTAGAAGTTGTCGCTGCAATGGATATACGGCCTGGTGATGTTGCGGTGTCGGCAGAAGGTCGTGTTTTTGCAACAATACATCCACTGGGAAGTCAAAAAAAGCAATTGGTAGAAATTGTAAATGGTAAAGCAATTCCATATCCATCAGAATCTTATCAGAAGAACGGTAAAAAAGCAAGTGATGCTACATTTGATGCTATGCTGGGTTTGATTTTTGACAAAAACAATCAGTTGTGGGTTATCGATATGGGCCTTGAATTAGGTAAAACAAGACTATGGGCTTTTGATATCAGTAAAAACAAAGTAGCCCAGAAAATTGAATTGCCTTTATCTGTGGCACCTAAAGGAACTTTTACCCAAGATGTAGCAATAGATGAAAAGAATGGATTTGCCTACCTGGCAGATATTGCCAATCCGGGAATTATTGTCCTTAATTTAAATACAAAAAAAGTACGCAGGTTCAGCGGACACAGTTCTTTGCAAGCTGAAGATAAAGATATGATTATTAAAGGCAAAGTGACCCATTTTAAAGGCAAACCTGCACGGGTAGCAATTGATCCAATTACACTTTCTAATGATAGAGAAACCATTTTTTTTGGAGCGATGAACGGTAATTCGTGGTATAAGGTGCCTGCCAAACTCTTAAGAGAAGGGAAAAATGACAGTGTAATTATTAGCACAATAGAGAAAGCAGGAAATAAACCTTTTAGTGATGGGGCCATAACGGATGCTCAGGGAAATCATTATTTTACCAACTTGCAGGATCATGCAATTACAAAATTAGATCTTACTGGTAAATTGACCAATATAGTACAGGATAAAGAGAAATTACTATGGCCGGATAACGTTTACCAGGGGCCGGAGGATTGGATGTATATTTCGGTGAATCAACTCGATAGTACTCCCGCATTTACAGGAGCAGGCGATCAGGGTAAACCTCCTTATTATATCTATCGTTTTAAGAAATAGATCATTATCCAATAAAATCAATAGTAAAAGCAACCATGTTTACATTCTTCAAAATTTCTGTTTTTACAGCTGTGGTAGCTTTATTTATGCTGAGTTTAATAACCATTAGTGATGTTATTAATCACCGCAATCAATTTCAATTTTATATATTGACCCTGATAATAGTGATGCTCTTTTTTGCTATTGGTTGTACAGGAATTATAATCTATAACAACTTCAGAAATATATATCATCACATTTCAAAAGATAAGCAGCAGCATCCGGCAAAAGTATCTGTTCGAAAATTGCTGTTAGTTTTCTCACTTATAGCAATAGCAATTACACTATTTGCAGGCTCACTTTGTATGGGATTATTAGAAAGAATCAATGATGGAACTGCTTTATTTGGTTAAATGAAATAGTTATGAATCAAATAATACTTTGATTAGCCCTGGTTAAGGAAAACACACAATAATTTTTTATAATTTTATTGTGTGTTTTTCTTTTTTATAGATTATTAGAATTAGTTAAATTATTGTCATAGAGAGTTTTTAACTTGTTGTTTGACAGCTAGGTCATCAATACTTTTATGGTCAAATTATGGTGAATTAAAATTATAAAGGAGATAGAGTTGTTGATCGAAATTTACAATTATTCCATGATTTATTACAAAATTATCAGTGAGGTCCGATAGTAACTTTGTTAAAAATTTTAAACCTGTAAATAATGATTTCAACTTTTTTAAAAACAAGCGTAGTTTCAATTAGTATGCTAATGGCATTATCATCTAATGCACAAACTAAAAAAGAAAACAGTACAAGAAATTGGCCTAACGCAGCACAGTTGGTAATTTCTGTCTCGATGCAGTTTGAAACTGGCGGTCAGCCCCAAGGTGCCGAAAGTCCATTTTCTAATAATCCATTACCAAAAGGCAATCCGGATTTGGCTGCTGAAAGCTGGTTCAGGTATGGTGCCACTGAAGGCATTTACAGAATGCTGGATTTATGGAAAAAGTATGATATTAAAGTGACCTCGCATGTAGTGGGAGAAGCGGCAATTAAATATCCTGAAGTAGCAAAAGCAATTGCTGCGGGAGGTCATGAAATTGCGGCCCACGGATATTCATGGAGCAATCAGTGGAATATGAGCTACGCTGATGAATTGGCTTTTGTAAAAAAGGGAGTAGACACGGTGCAGGCCATCACAGGGAAAAAAGGTATAGGATACAATGCAAATTGGCTGCGAAGAAGTCCCAATACCTTAAAAGTATTGCAGGAACTTGGCTTTTTATACCATATAGATGACTTGAGCCGCGACGAGCCTTTTATTACAAAGGTAAACGGTAAAAATTTTGTGGTAATGCCCTATACACTGCGCAATAATGATATTGTAAATATCGAAGGGAAACACTGGAGTGCTGATCAGTTTTTGGCACAATTGAAGATGGAGTTTGACCAGTTGTATGCAGAAGGAGCTTCAAAACGCAGAATGATGTCTATTAGCTTTCATGACAGGATTGGAGGAACACCATCTATGGTGCATGCAATGGATGAATTTATAAAATATGCCAAAAAGAATAAAGGGGTAGTCTTTATGAGAAAAGACGCTATTGCCAAAATGGTAATCAATGACCCTAAGACCCCAATAGACAACGCTGAAGAAAAGTATAATCATTAAATGTAATTATCATGTATATTGATCATACCACCATTAGAACAAAAGATATAGAGGCCACTAAAAGTTTCTTTATGACAATTTTTGATCTCAAAGAAGGAAAACGCCCCGAGGTAATCGAAAAATCGATACCAGGTTATTGGCTGTATGCTGAGAATAACCCTATAGTTCATATTATTCAGTCCGCTTCACGATTTCAGGATTTTAATAATTATGGATCGGAAGCTATAGATCATACGGCTTTTTATATGAATGGTTACGACAATTTCAAATCAAAGTTAGATCGATTGGGCATTGTTTATACCGCAATGGAATTGGAAGATATTAATGAAAAAAGAATTTTTCTCCACACACCGGCTGGTGTTTTACTGGAGGCTGTTTTTAGAAATGAATAAAATTAAAATAATAGAATAAAAAATATGAAAGCAATAGGATTTAAAAAGTCATTGCCAATTCAGGAGCAGGAAAGTTTTATTGAATTTGAAACTATAAAACCAACTCCCGGTGCAAATGATTTGTTGGTGAAAATTGAAGCAGTATCGGTTAATCCGGTAGATTATAAAATTCGTCAGAGCGCTGCAAAAGACAAGGTCCTTGAAATACCAAAAATTATTGGATGGGATGCCGCAGGGATTGTAGAAGCAGTGGGTGAAAAAGTAAGTTTGTTTAAAGTAGGGGATAAAGTTTATTATGCGGGAGATATTACCAAATCTGGTAGTAATGCCGAGTATCAGATTGTAGAGGAACGAATTGTTGGAAGAAAACCAAAATCATTGTCCAGTAACCAAGCTGCTGTTATGCCGTTGACAAGTTTAACAGCCTGGGAAATATTATTTGACCGCATTAGAATTGATTCTGAAAAAGATAAAGGCAAAACAATATTGATCATTGGCGGTGCAGGCGGAGTAGGCTCTATTGCCATTCAGCTGGCAAAAAAAGTTGCTCACTTAAAGGTTATTGCAACAGCTTCGCGTCCTGAAACTATTAAATGGTGCAAAGATCAGGGAGCCGATTTTGTAGTAAACCACAAGAATTTAATGCAGGAGGTTCGCAATATTGGATTTGAACAAGTCGATTTTATTGTTGATTTTGTAGATGTAAACCAATATTGGGATGCAATGGTCGAACTGATTAAACCTCAAGGACGAATTGGCTCCATTAGTGATCCTGTAGAGAATGTAAACCTTCGACAGTTAAAGGGTAAAAGCGTGAGTTTTCATTGGGAATTAATGTTTACCCGTGCTATGTTTCAGACAGATGATATCATTGAGCAGCACAAAATCCTCAATACCATTGCTGATATGTTAGATAACGGCACAATCAAAACGACCCTTGAAGAGGTCTTTATAGGGTTTAGTGCCGAGAACTTTAAAAAAGCACACCAGCTTTTAGAATCAGGAAAAGCCATTGGAAAGATTGCCATAGAATTTTAAATGCAGATTTTATGATAAGCTCAACTATTATAAACCCCAAAGGAAGTTGGGGATTTTGGACAAATAAACAACAACAGGAATTGGCAGAAGCGGCCAACAATACATCCGTTGGCGAGAAATTAGTTTTTGAAAACGATGAATTTAAGCTTTGGAGTATTCACCTGGCTGCGGGTCAAAAGCTGCCGTTTCATAAACATGCTCTTCGCTATTTTTGGACCGCTTTAACATCAGGTGAGTCCCGTTCTTATTATAGCGATGGATCAGTAAGGCAAACCAAATATCAAAAAGGTGATACTGCTTATTTTGCTGATGTCAGTTCAAATCATTTTTTCATACACAATTTAGAGAATATTGGAGAGACCGAACTGATCTTTTCAACTGTCGAATTTTTAAAATAATACGTAAAATGAAATACCAGAAATTATTTGAAAAGTACAATCTAAACGGAATTGAGTTAGAAAACCGTTTTTTAATGGCTCCAATGACGCGTTCAAGAGCTACACAACCAGGGGATATTCCCAATGCTTTGATGGCTGAGTATTATAGCCAGCGAAGTACGGCAGGAATTATAATTACAGAGGCTACCCAGATTTCTCTGCAAGGAAAGGGTTATGCTAAAACACCTGGAATTTATAGTAAAGAACAAATAGAGGGCTGGAAACTCATAACCGATGCAGTACATAAAAAAGGAAGTAAAATATTTCTTCAGTTATGGCATGTAGGCAGGGTAAGCAGTTCTAAAGTAAACGGATTACAGCCAATAGCACCCTGGGCAGTAAAGGCTCAAAACACAAGTGTCTACATTTTTGACGGTGCGCCTAATGGTGATGCCACTTTTGTACCTGTAGAAGAACCCAGAGCAATGGGCAAAGAAGATATTGATACTGTAATTGCAGAATTTGTGCAAGGCGCAAAAAATGCCATTCAGGCCGGCTTTGATGGTGTGGAAATTCATGGGGCAAACGGTTATTTAATCGATCAGTTCCTGAGAAGCAACAGCAATAAAAGAACCGATGAGTATGGAGGTACAAAAGAAAACAGGATTCGTTTGCTACTTGAAATTTCAAAAGCAGTGGCCTTAGCTGTCGGCAAAGAAAAAACAGGGGTACGATTATCACCTTTCATTAGTTTTAAAGACATGAACGACCCTGAAATTTTGCAGACTATAATGCTGGCATCCGTAGCACTGAATAAACTCGATCTTGCCTATATCCACCTTTGTGAGGCGGATTGGGACGATGCGCCTCAGATTCCAAATGATTTTAGAGTTGAACTGCGCAAGACATTTAAAAATACCATTATTGCTACTGGTAATAAAACCCCTGACCAGGCCGAGGAATTACTTGAGAAAGATTTAGTGGACTTAATTGGTTTTGGAAGAAAATTTTTGACCAATCCGGATTATCCTGCCAGAGTGAAACAAAATTCAAAATTAAATGAAATTTCAGACAATCATACTTTATTTGGGGGAGGTACTGCCAGGGGCTATACGGACTATCCTTTTATAGGATAAAACAATGCCCGGAGCAGCCCGCAAGGATCTGACCTGCTCTATAGACTTTAGACCAATAAGAAAATTGAAAGGTATAATAAAGAAATGGCGCCAATTGTCCTGAAGTGGCGCCATTTGGGCGTGGTGAGCTCCACAGCAGAAATATTTGCCCAAGCACATTGCGGCCGAAAAAGGCGGCAAGTAGACAGGGATGGACCTATACTTTTACTTTAATCATTTAACACATCTAATAACCTTAATAAACTCTGGTTATCATTTCCTCTATTGGCAAACGAACTTTTTTCATACTTGCCATATAGTCTTTTTCCGAATCCCGATATCCTAAAGCAAGGATAACGGCAGTGTGCAGCCCTTTTTCTTTCAAAGTCAGAACTTCATCATTATTTGAAATTAGCCAATGCCATTGAAATTAACCTAATTGATATTTTCCATTATTGGGGAATCTTTGCTGTGGTGAAAAATAGAGCTCTTTCGCTTTTTTGATGTGCAAAAGAGGGTAGGGTTCCAAGTGGTCTTTATAATCGGTATTGGGAAATGTTACCGGAATCTAATTCATTGTGATCATCAGCTTCTGTTGTATTTTAATGTTTTTTTTGGAGCATTTTCCCGCTATGCGCTGCTAATATTATTTTTTATTTTTGATATTGTTTTTTGGAGCTTTTTCCCGCTATATGCTTGCTAATATTATTTTTTATGTTTGATATTGTTTTTTGGAGCTTTTTCCCGCTATACGTTACAATCTTTTGCGCCGAACACCGGCACAAAAGGATTTTCACTGCTATCGGGGCTAAAAAAATGAATTCATTTTTTTAATTAAGCCTAATGTCAAAATCAGCTGTAGTAGAAGTTATATGCATGCTTTTTAGTCATCATCTTCCTTTAATTCAGAGCAGATTAATCTATATGCGCAGTAATATTCAATCTCGTCATATATATTCAATTCCATATGCTCCAACTCATTAATAACTATTTGATTATCGGCACATTTTCTTTTTAAGCAACCTCCAAAATGATTAAAGTCCATTGGATTTCTTTTGGTTGCTATTTTTCCAAGTTCGTAATGATAAGTTACAGGTCTTTCTATATCTTCCAATGAAGTTTTGCCTGAAACATAAGTAAATTCTATTTTATTTATGTCGAATAACGGTCTTTCAGTTTCAGATAAATCAAATACTTTTTTGGGCTCAAAAAGTGTAATTGCATATTCCTTTTTTTCTTTAAGTGAACTTTTTAAATCACTGTAGAATTTATCAATTAAGTTTTGATATCTGCTATGTTCATCGCGACGAGCGTAAATTTTTAGTAAAGATTCTTTGTCATATATGAAATCATATTTAAAAATTGACTCATAAAAGGCCGACAGAATATTAAGGATTTCATTAAAGCTTATTGTGCCAATTAACGCTTCTAAATTCTCTATTTTCTTTACAAAACTTAATAGAATACTTTTTAGTTTATTCAGTATTCTGTTAAAATATTTATCCAAAAATAATTTATGTCTTAAGATGATATCATACACGGCAAATTCCATTGATTCAAATTCGTAGTTATTGTCTTTATGATATCGTAAATAAACAATCTTATCACTTCCTCCATTATAACCAAATAAGCAAGAAGAAATGAATTTGCCTTTAATTTTCCTAATTGGATGGCCAACTAATTCATTTCTTATCTCACGGTTTATCGAATAGTTAGAATCTTTCTTTAGAATTCCTTTATCAATTCCGCATTTAAAAATTATCAACAGCTCTTCTATGAAGTCTTGTTGGACATAAATACTCTGTAAAAGGCTTATTTGATTAGAAAACTTATCTGAATATGATTTGGATGCTCTATTGTCAAATATTATGTCAAAAGTATCTTGAAAATATCCTAATATGTCGCCGAAGTAATTTGTTCTTACTTCTGGTGTAAAATTTATTTTGTGCGTGCAAAAATCATATTCCAAAATGAAATGATTCCAAACATTTGCTATTTGGTCGAGTTTATATTTTACGTCTTCTTCCATTTATATATTTCACGTTTAATAATAATCGATCTATAATCCTTGTATATAGTCATCGAATAATTCTTCTAATTCTTCCGTTGGATGGAAACCCGTTTCTGCTTTTCCGTGTATAAATAAACCATTTTCAAATGTCACTTCTGCAAGTGAATGATCCAAATCTTTATCAGAAACTTTTTCTGAAAGTTCAGCTACGGGTACGGGTTGCCATTCTCCATCTTTTTGCTCGCGATATACATAGGCAGCCCTTGTCAGTACACATAAGATTCGCTTGTCTTTGGAAAAACCACTTTTCACAACTACATATTCTCCGTTATGGTTTCTAAAGAAAGTAGCCCCCTTTGTCAAACGTTCATGATATGCTGTCAACGGGTCGCCCTCATACACTTGCGGAGTGCTTGGATATTCATTGGGTTTATCCTCAAAGTTGAAAACAATGCGTTGTGCTGCGTTATGCGTTTTAGACATTATGTAATCGGGTAGTGTAACGGATGGATTTTCGATAATTTCCCGGCCAAAAATCCATTCTCCTAGCGAGCCTCCCTGCAATGGTATATCACTTTTTGCCCAAGACTGCATTCGTTTTAAACTCACTTGAGCTTCTTCTGCTGAAACAGCGCACATCCACTGGTAGTTTGGTTCTGGAAATTTGTCTCGGAATTTTGAAGGGTCGGCAAGAAACGCTTCAACACTTCCGCAAATAAGTTCAATTCGTCTGGCTGTAATTGGGTTCAGCAAAATGTTTTCTAATCTTGTTACCCAACGTAGATTGGCGGGCCTATTATTTTGTTTGTTGGTGTCAATGTGGTCCAC
Source organism: Flavobacterium sp. FlaQc-48 (assembly GCF_044007335.1). Taxonomy (NCBI): domain Bacteria; kingdom Pseudomonadati; phylum Bacteroidota; class Flavobacteriia; order Flavobacteriales; family Flavobacteriaceae; genus Flavobacterium; species Flavobacterium sp. FlaQc-48. Next base: position 415,648 of record NZ_JBIPCR010000002.1, read on the forward strand.
AACGTGTTCTTTTGTTGGTGGTTCTCCGTGAAAGGCAGTTGCAACTATTCTGTGAACACGAACAGAAGCAATTTCTAAATAGCCTGTCTTGCTGTTTAGTTTTCCAAAAGTCCAATTGTTGTCGGTTGGTCGGGGTCGTTTTCCCTCAAGTGGATGACGTGACACTGTTCCGTTGTCACGAACAGAATAACGTTCAACTTTGTAAATGCATTCACTTTCGTCTTTAAAATCTTCCAAGTCAACCATATCTACTATTAAAATTGTTTGTCGGTTAGATGTTAGCCGCTATTAGGGGCGTCATATACTGAGCGCTAACGTTGCAGCTGTTATTCTTTCGGTTATTTTTCTGCTATTACAATGGTATGTATTTCTTCTGTTTTATCATTTTTCTCATAACTTTTCCGAATCAAAAACTGATTTTCAAAATTGTTACGTTTTAACCTCTCTGTTAGGTTTTCGAAATTGTGATAATAAAAATAAGTTCTGTCTCCGCTGCTGCCTTTCTGATAACCTGATTGATCTCTTTCACCCTCTACAAAACTTAAATATATTTTTCCGTTTTCATTTAATAAGTTTTTACAGTCCACTATTAATTTTTCAACATCCAGTTCGGATAGATAGGGCAGACAAAATCCACAAACAATTGCATCAAATTTATTGTTTATATTCTCAATTGCTCTGCTGTCAATGACTTCAAACTTTGCACCAGGACAATTTGTTTTTGCAAGTTCAATCATATTGGGTGAAATATCGGTTGCCAGAATCTCAAAGTCTGGTCTTTTATCCAATAAATATTTTGTTATATTTCCAGGACCGCACCCAATTTCTAAAATTGATGGATTTCTCTTCTGCAGTAGTTCGCAAAATTTGTCATAAGAGTCATTATACAAATCTAGATCCATGAATTTATCTTGGTATAATTTTGCTATCTTATTCCAGGTTTCAAATGTTTCTAAATATTTATCCATTTCGTTTCTTTTAACTGATGGCTAACGTTCTCGCACTTGTTGATGCTGTGGATTTCGAAGACAAGTATTTTCGGCTAAACGAAAATACGATTTAAAAACGTTAATTCCATTAAATTCCACAATAGCCACAAGCGCTTGTTGACTGTATTACTTTTACGTCAGGTATGATTCTAATTCGTTAAATACAGATTTTATATCCTCATTTATTCGTTTAGATGTAAAAGTGAATAATGCAATTTTATTTTTTGAAGCATTATTTCTTTTAATACTGTCGATTGTTTGTTGTTGTCGTGTTTTATGATGTTCAAATCCATCTAATTCAATAAATGCAATCTTTTGATTTTTAAAATTCACAACTAAAAAGTCATATCTAAAATTTACGTTTTTAATTGGACTTATAATTTCTTCAAGTATTTCTGTTTTTTGAGTATAAATATTTTCTTTATACGTGTAATAGTAAAAGTTTGATCTGAATCCACAAACTTCTGGAATAAGAGCAGGATTATTATTTGAGTAATAATTTAATTTCCAATATTGAACAAATTTTTTCTCTAAATAACTTGTTGATAGTTTATCCAAACAGTCTAAAATAGTACAGTTATATTTTTCATTCAATTCAGAATTAACGTGTTCAACTGTCCAAGGCAGATACTTTATATTTTCAAGAACAGATGTTTCTCTAAATCTAAACGCATCTTTAAGACCAAAATTGATGTCATAAAAGTTATTTTCATCCCACTTCATCCCGAATCTAATTCTCTCGACTATTGGACTCTTTCTATCTGCTATTGGTTTGTTTTTAATATATTTTTGCGTGACACGATTTAATGAAAAAGTTTGACCATTATTACAAGTAAGCCATTTTATTGCATCAAGTTTTTTTTCTAAAAATATTTTGTTTTCAGAAGTCAAATATTCAATATATTTTGGATCAGGAACGTAATCACCATTTTTTATTTCAGACTCAATTTTTTCAATAAAATCTGATTGCATCTGTTCGGGAGTCCATACTTTATGTTGACGAATATAAGCATCCATAAATTGTGACATTTTTCCGTTCAAAATATTTTTTTGGGTACTTCCGAAATCATCAAATTCACTCATACATTCTTCATTTTTTTTAATATTACTGCCAACGACTTTACACCAGCCATAAAATGGTGCCAATAGGCTTTTATAGCAGGATTTGTGTCATTAGAAAGCTTTTAGCGAATATAAGAATAATATAGTAAATTTTTTAGCTGTGCAGTGATAGCTGTAACACGTTACCATTAATAATCTAACCGGTCACGTTCGGCCTGATTATCATGATGTCCTGCTGTGTTTAAATAATTTTCTGAAATTTGTGTGAAAATTTCTGATAGGTTTGGATGTTTGTATTTGTGCAGACCGGCCAGTTTTTGAAAGTGTGCAGCATTGTTCTTTTCGATTATTCCTCCCTCAAAGACTCCTCTGCCTGTAGAAGCTCTTTTGTTTGTAACGGTCACAGCGAAGTTATCTTTAAGGCTGGGCGTGTTGATGCGCTCAATTAAAGCGCTGATTTCATCGGGCGGCCAGCAGTCTTTGTTTTCTTCTGAATAGTAAGCTAATAATATTCCAATATGTTTGTCAGCAGCTTCAATGCGGTCCCCCTTTTGGGCCAGTTCCCTGACCTGGGTAATCCACTGGTTTAGTTCTTCACTGTCAATTGTATTATCAGAACGGACACCCGGAATCTTCTTAAAGCTGTCCAGCAGCTGGTAAGACTTCCGCGCGAGTTGTTGCAGGTTTTCTTTAGGAATACTTATTCTTTCAGGCTCGATATTTTTGGGACCAGCTGGCATATACAGCCATGAGAGCACATCCATGAAGAAATGCGGGTTTTCGGCCAGTTCACCATACAATTGGTGGGGGCTGTAGTCAGAATGGTAGGAATTGAGCACCGGGAGATAAAGCCATTCCAGATCGAGCATTTCTTTTTTTGTTATGTCTTCCCTTGCTGCAGCTTCCTTGAAAAGGCTAGTAACTTCATGCGGCTCCAGAAGAAAATTATCTATGCTTTGTTCTGTTGCACTCCTCTGCAACACTTGAGCGATCATCTGGGTAGATAGTTCTTTTTTAATATGTCTTGCTGCCCTGAGAGCGCTTTTAAACCTTTTGTACTCCATGAGCTTATTTATGGCCGCTATGCTTTCCTGAGCCGAAGCGCGGAAAAAATAGGGGGGGACTGAGAGCCAGTATGTAGTATTTAGGCTTTCGCCCTTTGATTCGATATAGTCCCATAATTCCTGTGAGTGGTCCACCTGTCTGAAAAGCTCATAGAGTTGCTGATCGTTTAACTTAAGATCTTCCAATTCAGAGCAGAGGCCAAAAAGCCATTGCAGCCCTTTGACTGCTGTTTTATACGCTATATAAAGGCTTACGAAATTGGCATTTGCATCTGGATTTTTTAATGTTGAAACTATATAAATGGTCTCATCTATTGTCTGTTCGGTCCTGGACAGGATAAATGCCAGCGTGCCGGTTATCGCCGGCGAGTCAGCCATTGTAGTAATTCCCTGAATTCCTATCTGGGCCGATAAAATATGAATGGCTTTAGTTCGGGCTTTTAGAACTCTTGTATTATAGTCTACTTCATCCTTCTCATCATCGTCGGTCTCCTGGCTACCCTGTGGGAAATTCACCTGTGATGACTCAAAGAGCCATTTGTATTTTGCTGTGATATCTTCAGGTTCCAACGCGTCATAAACCCCCTGATAGCGCGAAAGAATCTCTTCATTAAGAGTCCAGTCGGCATCGGGTGCGGAGCGGTGCAGGTGCAGTATCCTTCTTATTTCATCTCTAGACAGAGTACTGTCTTTAGGTATGCGCGAATAATTTTCCTCGATAAAAGCCAGCAGTTTTTCACGTTCCTTGGCAGATCTTATTTCAGATGAATGTCCAATGATGTCTGCTAACTTCTCATCACTACCATCAAACAGTTCCAGCATGAGATCCGAAACGGCCTGAAATGCGGAATTTGTCTGTTCAGGGGAATTGGCCGGTGCAATACTTTTATCAAAAAGACGCCATCTCATCTTGCTGTTGGGATTCCAGTTATCATGGTATCTAGGCATGAGCTTTCTTAATAGCTCCCATCCGGATTTTGGATTTTTACTGATTGCGGCCTTTAGTATTTCCATGCGCTCTTCAAGAGATGCAGTTGTCTGGGGATGCACGGGCCTGTAAATATCAGCCAGGCTTCTGGCGGGCCTGTTGCTCAGATTTCCGCCAGGATCCAGTTCAGCCAGTTTTAATAGTATATCAGTTGCCTGAAAAAGATATTCTGGCAGCCATGCAAGCCCTTCCAGCGCCCATAGAAGTCCGGTGTGGCTGCTGGATTCGCCAAGAAAATCAGCATTTGTCTTGAACATCCCCATTATCTCAGGTTCATTTTTTTGCAGTGAATTTTGTACTGCCCTGAAAAAACTTTTTGGAGAAGCCTCAGCAATTAGGGGAAGCTTCTGGTTGGTTTTTCTCCATAGTGTAGCATCGGCATCGAACAATAGACTGTCGACCACCTGACCCACCCATTTTTCAGGCGTGGAAAGGATGGCTGGATTTATGGCTTCGCCATACAGGCTGAGCAGGATCAGTGTCTGGACAAGCCCCTCGCGCGCCCAAGGGGAGTACTTTTTTGGTGGGGTGAACGAATACGTTATTTTTATCAGATGGGTCTCACCGCTGTTTCCGGCATCAGTAAAGACAGCGGGGAAAGATTCTGCGAGAACTGCAAGGTCATCCCTGTTGATATATTTCGATACGCTGTTCCAGAGATCAAGAGGCGATGTCAGCCTCCATGTGCCACCGATCTGCAGTATAGGGGAGTCCTCAAAATCTCTCCATCGGTATAAAACTGCCAGATAATCATCAAAAGGCATTCCCGAGAGTTTTTCAAGGATCTCGCAGTCGCCTGGATTGTGGATATTCCATCTTCCAAGAATAAGAGCAGGAATAATTTCGCGTATTTTCTCTGATTTATACCATGGAGCCTTATTATCAATAAATTTCAAAAGCCTTCTAAGTTTATTTATGTCCCTGCCGGCTTCTCTGCTGTAGCGTTCGGCATCTTCTCTGGCAAGCCCCATCTCAGTCAGGGCTTCCACTTGGCCCTCTCTGCTAATTGTAGGCAGGATAATGCTCTTGAGAATTAAAGGGTCATCTGCACCTGCAGGGATGATCACGTGATGGCCTTGCGCGACTGCAGCGCCTACAAGGCTTTTATCATCAAATTTAGGAATGAGGTTTAAGGATGTCTTTACATAATTCAGTGATAGGGTCCTGAAGCTCTCTTCTTTTTCGGCCACCATTGTTTTTGAAAAAAAACGCTTTTTGTGATCTTCCCCGAAAGAGTCGGCAGCTGCAATAATAAATGCAAGTGCCTCCGTTTTGGTTTTGGCCTGAATAGTGATAATGCCGGGATCCCCGGTAAGGAATTCGCTGAGCTGGTCAGCTTCAGCGCCCCGGCCGGAAGTTATGATTTTGGGCAACAACTGTCCAGCTTCTCCGATAGACCATTCTCTCCAGAACTGTTCTGCATCCAGAGCGCCTTCCATTGGCGCTTTTCCTGTTTCCCTGGCAAACCAGACTGCAGCGGGACCGGATTGCTCCAGCCACTGCACCAGATCCACTGCATCAAGCACCAGGATGTCCTTCCATAAATTCTGGTTTAATTTTTCCAGCCGCCATTCATCCTTTTTTGCCCAGATCCGTGGCGTTACAAAGACATAGGTGCACTCGGAGGCATCATATCCTAAAGGGTTTTCAGCTCTTTTTTTAAAATCACTATCAGCTTTGGTCTTGAAATCCTTATTTGTGCCGAATTCCCACAGGGATCTTCCAGCAGGCACATAAGGCCTCTGCTGATCGGAATAAATTACGCCATCCCAGCCCGGAAGATATACAGCGCTTCCGTAAGGTATGTTAATTTGCGCCCCGGGCAGGGTTGAAAAATAAACCAGTTTGGAAATCAGATAGGGAAAAAAGCCTTTTCCTTCGTATTTATCTGCCCATTCTTCTATATCAGTTCGGTCGATTAATTTCATACAGATTTATTTAATTTTTGTTTATCAAGCGGTATATTGATATAGTCAAATTTATGTAATATTTCTTTTAGTACCCTTGTTTTTAGATTGAAAACCCTTAATAATATGCCATGGTAAAATGGTGCAGGTTTATAACTTTTTTAAAAGCGGTTATGAAATTTATTTTCTGAATATCTTGATGGATTATGCTAGAGAGTGTTGTACGCCAACGTTGATTTTTTTCTTCCGTAAGACCCCTTATCTACAGTTCGCAATAGATTCATGAAAAAGTCTTTTTGATGATTTATAAAAAAAAAGATATATTTGATAATAAGTTATGTGTAATAATTATTACATACATCTAACCAAATTTGCGCAACTATGTGTGGTTTTATTACACCTATGAATAAGTTACGCGTCAGTTTGCAAAAACGAAAGCGAATCAAATAATATTGAATATTGGAAGTATTTCTAACAAAATCAGAAATTGACATTATCGAGCTAGAAGCTAGAAATAATCCTGTTTTTAAGCATTATGGATTAAGGGTATTTAATGTGTCAAAATTAAGCACTCTAAACATCGTAACAATCTCAGACAAAAATCTAATTTTAATTAAAGGTAATTTAGATACTGCTTATGAGCATATTAAAATTAGGCATAACTATTGGTCAACTCAACCTTATCCAAAAGGAGACGGATTTCAAGCACAAAGTAAATTTCCAATAGATATTAATCCAATAAATTTTATCAAAATTGCCGACTCAATATATTCGCCAGAAAATTTTGTAGCGAATAATGAACATAAGGATTCTGACAAATTTGAAAAATATTTTGGTCTCCATTCTTTTGATGGCCAAACAGAAGAAAACATAAATCTAATTTTATATAAAGGGACAAAAATAATTCATTCACTGTATCCGCAAAGCAACAAGCATAACAAAAATAGGAACAGAACTAAATACCCATTTTCAAGAGGTATCGTAGAAATATCAACTTTAGATCCAATAAGTAAAATTAAAGAAATACATATACCTTATTTTGGAACTGATTTAAAATTAAAATATTCGATTCTAATAGAAAAATTCATCTTGAAAGAAATTGAAGAATGGAGAATTTTAGCATTTGATGAAAACAGAAATTATAAATTTGATTATTATATTGGAGAAAAAAGAATAAGCAAATTCAGAGGAGAAACATCTGAAAGAATTTCGTATCAACATTGTGATTTTAAAAACATTGAACAGTTAATGCTAAAAATTGACCAAAACGAAAAGATATAAAAAAACCGAACGCTTAACAGCTCCTACAGCTGATTTTGGCAATAAGCTTAATGGAAAGTTGGTTTTGTATTTGAAAGATTTTCTTCGTGTGTTCGCTAAGGCTCGGGCACTAAATCCTAAAATAGAGCTTAAGTTAGTGCCAAACTCGCTTTAATACCAGAACGTTGCAGGCTATTTTTTTTTTTTTTAACCGAACTAAATCAATAAAATGGGAAACATAATACCAACATATTTGCCACCGCAAAATTGGCAAGATTTTGAAAAACTTTTAAAAGGATTAGTCGATGTCATTTGGGCACAAGAAGGCTGGCAATTTTATGGGAGAACGGGGCAAAATCAATCAGGAATTGACCTTTTTGGTTATGATGAAGAAGGGAGATTCACTGCAATTCAATGCAAAAAAGTTTCTTTAACAAATTCTGATGGTCAACTTTTGTCAAATAGTTTATTAACCGAAAAAATTATTAGAACTGAAATTGAAAATGCTGAAAAAATTGATGAACCAAAAATAGAAAGATTAATTTTCGCCACAACATCTTCACGAGATGTAAAGATCCAAAACATTATTCGTGGCATAAATCATATAAGAAAAAATGATTCAAAATTCATAATTGACATTTGGTTCTGGGAAGATATACAAATCTATATTGAAAAGCATATTCCATTAATGAATTTCTATTATTCTGAAATGCTGGAAAAGATAAATAAATACGACCCAAATATTCATATATTATCATTGTTTAGACAAGCTTTTACTAGACCTGCTTTTAAACGAGAAATCGCAAGAGAAGAAAGTGGTGCTGATTTTATTGAAGCAATAAAAGGAACTATGGAAGCGATTACAACAGGTAAACTTTATAATAGGAGAAATCAATTGATCGCAACTTCACACGATTATCAAAAACTCACTAAACCAAATTGGAAGAAATCAATAAAAGAAATCAATGATAACCTAGACGAGATTAGAAATATTTATCAGCAAGGAATAATCGATAAAACAATTATAGAACATCAATCTTGTCTGGAAGTTTTGGATGATAAAATTAGCGCCAAATTCAATAGTTTAAGAACTGAATCTTTGATAAAAATGAATTTAATTCTTAATGAAGCAGGTTTAGAATTGATAGAATCCGAATTAATACAAAAATAGAAATAACAGCATATAACAGTTATAACGGATTTGGTATGTAAAGTTGATTTTGTAATTGGGACGCTTTGGCAAATCCTATGAAGGGGTTAAATTTAGTCCCAAACCCGCTACAGTGCCAGAATATTGGCTGATAACATTTAGAACCCATGGAAACAACAACTTTAGTACTAAACTGGATAGCAAGCGTATTATTAGGTATTGAAGCGATAAGAATTTCTAATTTTAGAAAGCTTACCGTTCATATTTTGAAATTTAAATTAGCAGTAAATCCGCCTTTAATTGACGGAAATGATGGGCATATATACCTTCCGGAAGCACCTAAAGGATATAAAATAATTCGAAAAATTGCAAGAATAGCCGAAGTTGTAATAGGTTATATAATCATTATTATTATTTTAAAATTTGTCGGTAAAATGGAAAATGTCTTGATTTTTTTTAAAAGCCAAGCTCTAAATCTATTTGCAGAAAAATGGTACATGATTTGTTTCAAAATTTGGCTTTCTTTAGTTTTATTTATTTTGGTTCCAGGACTAATGGGGGCTAGTTTAACAATTTTATTTACAAAGTTTGCAGATAAATATGAACGTTTTTTACTTAAACTAGAAAACAATATTGAAAAAGGGACAATCGGATTAATTGGAGTAATATTATATACCGTAGCATTTATTATCGGTCTGATAAAAATAAATTATATCAGCTAATAGCTAGAGTTCCATTGTTTGCTTTTCAGGCCCAACGAAACTCTGGTTATTAGAAGTAGTATCTATTCTTTTTTATTTTTTATTTGTTGGTTAACAATTCCAATTTTCTTTTTTGCGTCTAGAATTTTTTGCTCTTTTCTATATTTCTCTAATTCTTCGTCCAAAATAAGTTCAATTCCTATTTTTACTGTTTCAAAATATTGGAGACACTCATTTTCTTCTAAAGAATGTATTCCGACACTTAATATACCATATAATGTCTTATTTTCCACTAGAAAAGAAGGCAGATTATTCTTTAAAAGCTCTATTTTTTCTACAACTTTACTTCTAACGTATAATTCATCGTTCCAATCATCTGCTAATTTTGCTTTTTGATGCTCATTCTCTAATAAATGTTCAAAAATTCTTCTTAAATATACAAATGAACCTATTCCAACACCATTAGATGCTAAACCAATGGCTCTGGTAAACTCTTTTATTTTTTCTGGATTTAAAACTTTTTGATAATCTTTAATTTTTGCTATGTGAAAATGAGCAATACTTGGATGTTGACCAATTTTTTGTATCGTTTTAGTTTTCGTATCTAAAAATGATATAACGGTCACAATTTCTTTTGTCCTTGAGCAGTATAAATCAGTCACAATTCGACCATTATAGATTGATAGAAGAAAGTGCTTTGATTTAGGTATTACGATAAAATATGTTGTGTTTTCCCTAATAGTTGGATTGTATGCATTTATGCCTATCTCACTCCACATTAAGCCAAAAATTTTGTCTTCTTCATTTTCTGAATATTGAACTTTAGCGTAAAGTGGCAATTCAAAATAATATGTTTGTAGGTCTAATAAATTCATAGTTTTTCTGTTTTTTGGTGAAATTACTGGTAACTGTTTACAGATTTGCGTTGGCCGGGATTTTTACCATAAAAATTTATACGAAGCATAAAACTTTTGGTCACCACTAAACTCTCTCGAAGCACGAAACGCCACCTATTGCAAATGTTCTTCTAGCGGTTCGTGCTTTTCTTTCCACAAATAGGTTTGGTCTTATGTCAGTAAGCAAATGTCCAAGCAACGATTTTCCATTAATTATATATTGTGTTGGTGTCTAGGTTATTTATAAAATTGTCCTATAGTTTGCTTGTCAATATCTGAAAGAACAAGATTTTTAGGAAATTGAATGTTATTAGTTGTAAACTCTGGTGGAATATGGTACGCCATAATCGAATTAACATCTATAGGCGTGTTCTTTATTGTAGATGTTGTAAACTCATGAAAGACATTCCAATTTACATCTTGAATTGTCCAGTTGTAAAATGTCGCATAATACATGTAAACATAAGAATAAGCCCAGTCAATTTTGATTGCAGGACTTTGATGTTCATGTATAAGTCCAAGAGCATGTCCAAACTCGTGTAAAATAATTCCCTTTTTTTCGTTGTCAGTAGTTAATTGTCCTAACCAACCAAAGTTCATTGTCGGCTTATTTATTACCTCGTTTGCTTTACAATCCGTTCCAATATATGACCAGCAACCTTGTTGCATAAAAGAAATTCTGATATCTGAATTGTCTAATGAAGAGTTGAAGTTGAACTTAAGAGAACAATGGTTACACCATTCACTTGCGTATAGTTTTACTTGTTCTTTATTTTCATTGGTGCCGTCCATAAAGTATATATTAAGCGTCTGTCCGTCATTCCACATCTTGCTAGTGTGGATTGCCATTTCAGTCAGCAAATCAATACTCTCTTTGTTTGGAAGGTAGTATGGGTCGACTAAAAACCGTTCCAAAAAAGTCTCCTGTTCTGTCAATAGTTCGAGCTTATTATTTTTCCAATTTTGCTTTAATGCAGTTCTAACTGATGTCCAATTACCGTCTCTTACAAAGAGAGTAAATTCCGCTTCTACTTGTTTCATAGTATTTGTATGTTTTTTTTGTCTCTATCGTTTGAAGTTGCACTGTCGTCACTGCATGACCGCTAACTAAATTATACCGGCTATAAGATGGCACCAATTCTACTTTTTGAAGTTGGCTTTGTGCGATTATGATTCTTTTTTAACGAATATAAGAATAAATACCAAATCTTTTAGCGGTAAGACAATAGTGGCAATTAAGAAAATTTTGCTCTTAGACTTTACAATATTTCACAGCTTTATGGGCTAAGTGTTTGGAATTCATCCCAAAGCCGGCTTCTTTTCTTTCTTTAATACTGTTATCCCCAGTATCACATTTGCTTCCCTTTTACTTTTTATCTAAGACCCCGTATGCTTTTGTTTTATTTCACGAGCAAAGGTAACTCCGTGTCCTTATCCCAAAGGCAAGGCCAGGCCTTTCAGGTCTGTCTAAAAAATCTCCACCCATTCGGGTAGTATTTTTTGCCAGAGCCTTGCCTTTGGGGGACACTCACCTTTTTATGCTCATGAAACAAAACATAGCATACTGCGGCTCTTTAGACGAATAAAAAAAAATGTCTGAAATGAGAATTGAAATATTGAAAACGGTCCTAATGAAACCAAACAGCGCCAGCTCTCATTGCCGAATAAATTTGAAAAAAAAATAAAAAAAATAAGAAGTAAAAAAAAATAGGAAGTAAAAAAGCGGGGCGCAAAAAAGAAAGTAAAAATTTTAAAAATCAGAAATCATGAACATTACAGGAAGAGTGACAAAAGATGCCAGAGTGAGCACATTGTCAGATAACAGACAGGTAGTAAATTTTTCAGTAGCCATCAATGACAGCTACAGAAATAAGCAAGGGGAAAGGGTAGAGCAGACCACCTACTTTGAGTGCGCTTATTGGCTCAGTGCAAAAGTAGCGGTTATACTCACTAAAGGCACCCTTGTGGAACTCACAGGAAGGGTAAGTGCAAGGGCGTGGACAGCAAGTGACGGGGAAGCTAAAGCGGGTCTGAATTTCAACGCTTCGAATATCAAACTCCACGGGGGCGGGAAGAAGTCCCAAGGCGAGCAGGAAGTGAAAAGCGGGCAATATGCAGAGCAGGGAGAAAACAAAAAAGCCACCTTAAAAGAGCCTGAAGACGACTTGCCTTTTTAACAGCATTTCGTAAAGGGTTCTAAAGAATTTTATTTATCAAACTTTAAAAATCAATTATCATGGCACATAATATCAATTATAACAGCAAAACAGGAAAGTATTCATTTTTCAGTGTAAAGGAAAAAGCATGGCACGGGCTCGGGCAGATAGTGGAGCAGTACCCGACAAGCTCCGAGGCCATAAGACATGCGGGGCTTGATTATCAGGTGGCGAAAAGCCCGCTTTACACTAAGGCTCCGGAAATTATGTTAACTGGTGCGGGTATTGAAGTGGGAAGTACCGAACTGGCAGTTCCTGACTGCTTTGCCACAATCCGCACCGATAGCAATGCCGTTTTGGGTGTGGTAGGGAAAGACTACCATATTGTGCAGAACCGTGAAGCGTTCAGCTTTTTTGATGCCATTGTAGGCGGGGGTGACGGTATACTCTACGAGACAGCAGGGGCACTGGGGCAGGGAGAGCGCATCTTTATCACGGCAAAACTTCCTGATTATATCAGGGTAGGAAACGGGGATGATGTGACCGAAAAGTACATTTTCCTTACCACCTCCCACGACGGGAGCGGAAGCATTACAGCGGCTTTTACCCCCATTAGAATTGTATGCCAAAACACCCTTAACGCTTCGCTTAAAAATATGAGCAACGTGGTGCGTATCCGCCATACCTCAGGGGCAAAACAGCGCTTGGAGGACGCCCATAAAGTAATGGGACTCGCCGATACATTAAGCCGTCAGCTAGAAGGGATTTTTAATAATTGGGCTAAAGTAAAGGTAACAGACAGCGAGGTTAAAAAGCTTATTGAGTTGGCATTATGTCCCAATAAAGAGACACTCGCTTTAATTAAAAAAGGGGCTAATGATGAGATGTCAGCCATATTTAAAAATACTGTAGAGGACGCCTTTGCCTATGCTATGACAAGTGATACCCAGCAGATGGACACCACTAAAGGCACGCTTTTCGGGGCTTATAATGCTGTGACGGGCTACTATCAGAATGTACGAAAATACAAGGACAATGAAGCCAAACTGCAATCCATTGTAATGGGCGGTACCGCCCAAATAAAAGCCCAAAAGGCGTTTGAACTGTGCACGGCTTTTAAAGCGGAAGGAGCCGATATTCTAAACCTTAATTAAATAACCACATGCTGCCGCCTTACAAGGTGGCAGCTTTCTTTAAAGGGATATGTTGTATCCCTTTTGGTGTTTTAGTGAACTTCTTTTCTTTGAAGCAGCGGCCAAAGAAAAGAAGCAAAAGAAAGCCGCTCTGTTGTAACTGGATTCTCTGGCGTTGTATTACTCAATGGGTCTTGTTTTCCAGAGAGAAAAGCCCTTGAAATACCGCTCAATATTTTCAAATTCTATAAAGGATATCAGCTCTTTTTTGCATTGCTCTTTAAATCCCCTGAAACGATGAAAATCCTCCAGAGGTATTTCGGCCAGTTGCCCGATGGTGCGAATATCCATAACCTCAAAGAAACTGTGCATTCTTTTGCTGAAAGGAAATTGACTTGCCTCGAGAGTTCTGCTCAGTTCAGGCTGCACTATCTTTTTAGCTTCCCTTTTTTTGACCTGGTCTACGGCGTATTTATAGTCGGATTTTAACTCCTTGAGTTTCTCTTTGTACTGGTCGATTTCTCCAAGCAGCTCCGTTGCGTCTTTTACTTTATTGTAGACTCTTTCATAAATCTGGTGAATGCTCTGCTCGTTGATCCTATAAATAGCCCCTGCCTGTTCAAGGCTTATTTTTTCTATCAGGAGTTTGTGCAGTACCTCATATTCCTTTTCAGAGAGTATGCTTCGGGACATATCGATATAAAATTTATTGGTGCGTTCTATAAGGTCTTTCATAGCATTGCAATTAAAGTTTTACAGCTAAAAACAGTCTTAAAGATATTAATCCTGAAGGAGTTATCCAAGATTATTTTTTTAGTCTTAGCTTATAAAAAGCGAACCTTGTGGGTAACTTTAATTTATATAAACAGTTTTAGATTTTCTTGACAAACAAGCAGTCCTGCTAATTAAATAGGCTCTTTGCGCTACAATTTTAAAAATATAATAGCTAATGACAATAGAGGCCTATTTCAGGATAATTTTGTAGTAAAATTATTCTATAATATTCAGTAAATTTAATCTTTGAAATTAATTAAAAGAGAGCATTCTGCAAAGCATTGCTTTCACGAACTGGATCTGGGCAAGCTCTAGTATTGTTAGTGAGAATGACTTATTGATTGATTAACATTGAGGTACTTGTCTTTGTAGATTTCAAGTAATTCAAAAACAGAAGTGAGTTTGATAATAAAATCGCATACTGATGACAATAGGAATTATAGGAGCATGCGGGTTTACTTTGGATTTGGCCGCCAGGGCTGTTGAATCCGGACACAAAATATTGGTTAGTCAACCCCGAAATAATAGCACGCTGATCCCGGTAGTACAGAAAATGGGCAGCAATGCAAAATTAGTGAGTAAAGAAAAAGCGGCAAAAGCCAGGATTATCATAATGTTTATTTCAAGAGAGGATATTGAATTTTTTCTCTCGGGTCTGCCTGATATGACAGGTAAAATATTAATACATGTAAACATCCCTGTTTTTAGCATGCAATGCCTTAGATTTAATTTAAGGCCCAATCTTTCGAGTGAAATAATAGCCCGGTTTTTAACAACAGCCCATTCAGTAAAAATACTTTCAGTATTAGATCCTCAACTGCTTTTACAAAAAAAGATAGCTGCAGAGGAAATATTTTATGTGACAACAAATCAGGGAATAAAAAAGAAGCTCGAAACATTTTTAAAGACCTTGGACTTTTCGGCTTATGATTTTGAAGAAATATGTAAGGGTAATTTCGGTGCTCTTGAGCATTTAAATTAATAAATAAATCAAGAAACAGCACTCTAGTCTTTTGAGGGTTTTTTAAAAAAGAAAAGCCTTTAAACGTTGGTGTTTAAAGGCTTTTGATTTTTAAGGTAACTTTTAAAACAGCATGCGCTGTAGCGATGTCATTGAGACGTTTGTCACAATAGGCATTACCATTGCGCTGTACTATTTCATTTCCCTTGGTTTTTTTGATGGATTAAAATTTCAGGTGCAAATCCTTGATGAGCTGTGCTTTTACCAGATCCGAGTTTTTTAGTTCAAAAGCCTGGTGCCTGCCACCGTTTTTCTCAAAAATCTCAATAAGCACTACCTTATCATCTGAAATAGTGAACTGATCCAGCAGAAATACATGCTGTTCTGCGCTTTTCGCGGCAATCTCATCCAGATGCTTGTAAATGCGAAGTGGGATAAGCGGTCTTTCCTGCATGGCAGTACGCCTGGCTGTTTTTTTGTCCACGACCTTGAAAGTCATAAAATCAATACCAAAAGGAACATTGGTTTGGTTGACAAGCTGGGTATGGAAATAGTATTTGCCATTATGGATGTAAAGGCCCTTTAAAAGAAACTCGATTCCGAAACTCTTAGAGGCGATATGCTTTATAGTGCGCTTGTCGTTTTTGTAAATGGTCTTCAAGAGCAAGCCTGTGAGTGAGGGGGAGGTATTTCCCAGCTCTTCAAAAAGTACATCCTGCGCCGTGTTTTTATCCGCGCTTTTTTGCATCGCCTGTAAATCGTAGCTCAATATTTCCGGCAATTCACTGTAGTGAACATCAAAGCTATAAAAATGACCCTCATCGGTAATGACCGAAAAATTGGTCTCTGGCTGAAAATCGCGCACGGACGCTTTTACACGAAGCACATTGGGAGAACCTTCCGCTTTTGAGGCAATAAGGTTCTCGCTTCCCAAATCCACATAACGGATAGTGGCTGGAAAAATCAGGTGCGAGGTTTTATCATAGGTAACTTGCATCGAAAAGGGATCTATTTTTCCCAAAGCAAGTTGTGGAGTTGCGTATTGCTGCGCAGCGGCAGGTAGGGCAGTGCCTATTAATAGGCACAGGGAGCAAAAGATTTTAGAATAATTTTTCATGTTGTAATGTATTTAGGATTGCTGTTATTTTTTAGAGACTAAAAACACCTGGTGTCCGGCCTTTAGGGTCACTTTTTGGGCTCTTACTTTCTTAGAGAAGTAGCCGGAAACGCCTTGTACCACTCCGCGGCTCAGGTCGGCGGCGATCTGCTGGCCTGCTGACTGGGTCATCATAAGGCTCGTTCCGGATTGCTGTGCCATATTGCCTGCCATCTCACTCAGGGCATTCATCTGGGCAGAATAGGGCACTGAGAGACCCAGCTGCCCATCAAGGTCATAAATTCCCAGATCAACGGCAATAATATTGCCGTCCACCTCAACAGAAGTAACCTTTAGCTGCAAACGACCTGTTTGAATCTTGGCGCTCGCGCTGAGGATTGTTCCTTTGGCAATGGTGTGTCCGGGTATTTGCGCAGACTCCAGTAAACGTAGCCTTACAACGCCCTCACCAGTTATGGTTTGGGTTTGCTGTACGCAGGCCCTCACACTGTTTTTGGGCATTACCGCCTGCTGCTGGGACCCTGCTGTATAAAAGCTACGGTTGGCCGGACTTAGGGGGTCTGAAAAGGAACTATCGGCAGGCTCACGATGCAAGGAGGAGACGCTGCTTTTTATCTCGGGGATAAATGCAGCAAAAATTGGCGTCTTAGTCACTGTAGTGGCAACAGGCGCAGCAGTGTTGTTTTTACCCGTATCGCCCGCGCTGGCTGCCGATGGAAGGTACTTGGCAGCCATCTGGTAGGATTTCTCCATCAGTGCCAGTTGGTCATCTACCGTTACTGCAGCTGGGATCTCTTTCTGTGCCAGCTTTTCCCTGAGCTCTTCGAGTTCTCTGCGCAGCTGCTGGGTTTGGCCGCTATCATCTCGATAAAAATTGCCAAGAGTGCTTTGGGCATTTCGATAGCTGTTTACAGCGGCATTGCCCGGACCTTGTGAACTGACCTGTTCTTCCTCAGGTAGAACCTCTTTCTGAGGGTCTGCGGAATTGTCCCCATTCCAGTAATCCGACAGTGTGGTTAAGGTACTGCGCTTTTGCTCTTCTTTCTCCTGGAGCAATTCCTGCTCATAGGCCTTCTGCTTGTCTGCCTGCAGCAGGGCAGCAGAAGGCGCAGGTACTGAATCGTTGAGCCCGATCTCCAGGATTTGCTTTTTACTGGCAGAGGGCTTAAAAATCAAATAGAGGCAGCCCATGCATACAACTCCCATTAAAGTGAATATCAGCGGTTTTTTAATACGCTCTATGACGCCTTTTTTTTCATCAGGCAGGCGGGAAGCTTTGCTTTGGCTGCCATCGTCAGTCAGAATGCTGACGCTAGTTTCATTTTTTTTCATAAGTTTTATCTTTTAGGATTGACTTTAAGCTGTCTGGCAGCGCTGCGGGAGCTTCTTTTTTTGGCCGGACAGGATTTTCAATATGCCCGATCACCATTTGGTTCTCAGATCGTGCCGTATCGCGCCATACATTAAAAATGATCAGGGCGGTGAGCAGCAAATACGCGCTAAAAAAGTATCTGATAAATCGGTGCTGCTTTTGGATCGGCATTTCGTCCCATCGCTTATCGAGTTGCTCCAGCCACTTGTCTATAGCATTTCTTACGTTTTTCATAGCTTTCGTTTTAGCGTTCAATGACCTCTATATCTTTGTTTTCCAAAACGGCAAACTTCTCGATATTAAATCCTTGTGGGTTATTGTCCGAACGTACTGAGTTTACAAGAAAGCAGGATGTAAGAAGGCTGCGCCTGGTCACATTGCTCGATCGGATAATAAATTCCCTGGCATAAGTACGTACCGCATAGGGATACTTTTCAAAATTGCACACTACACTGTCCACTTCAAGGCGCTGCTGCACGTTGCCCGAAATGATGCGGTTGTAATAGCCTTTTTCCAAAAGGTCTTTGTAATAGTCAAAGGCACTTTTATCGGCCAGGTTAAACGCGCGTTTCATATTGCTTTCAATGGCATTCTTATCCGGGGCCAGTGTGAAGAAGAGTTCGTGAAAACGTTTTACGTGTTCGCGCGCTTCCACAGGACGGTTGATCGATGCATCCTGGGCAAGTGCCAGCATGAGGGATTTGCCGTTGTCAAGTACGTAGACTCTCTGGCGCTGTTGCTCTGCAAAGCGGTAGGAATGCCAAAGGGCATATCCCGTAACAGCTGTGCAGAGTAGTGCAAATACAATAGCGTAGAGTCTGATCTGCCTGAAACTGTTCTCGATATTTCTGAGTGTTTTAAATTCCATTTTTCTTAAGGGATTAATTATTTACTGATCAGCCTGCCGCCGATATTTCCAAATGTGGAGCCTGTTGCAGCCCCGGCAATATTTCCGGATTTCATGGCCGTCTGGTTGATATTACGACTAAAGTTTCCTGCCCCGCCAGCCTGAATGATCCAGCCTGTTACCGTCGGTATGGTAAAGTATCCCACAATGCCGATAATCATAAAAATGATATATACAGTATTGGAGGTATCCGGAATAAAGGCGCGGTTCTCAAGCATCTCAATATCCCTCTGGGTAATCAGGGACTGGATCCTGGCCAGCATCGAACTAAAGAGGTCCGCCACGGGAAGCCATAGATACACGCTGACATACCTTGTGATCCACTGGGTGAGCGTGGATCCAAAGCCGTTCCATACTGAAATGGCAAAGGCAATAGGTCCTAGTATGGACAGCACAATGAGAAAGAAAGTTCTAATGGTATCGATCACTAGAGCCGCCGCCTGAAAAAGTACTTCCAAAAGGTTGCGAAACCAATCCTTGACCGCTTTTTCGACCTTATAGGCCTGACGGTCCATGTACATGGCGGTCATCGTTGCAACATCGGAGAGCGACCAGCCCAGCTCTTCGAGTTTTTTATCAAATTCTTCATTAGACACCAGATAGGCTGTTTCCGGATCCCGAAGCATCGCTTCATGTTCCAAGAGGTCCTTTTTTGCCTGTAGCGCACTCAGGTCCAAAACCTGGTTTTCAAGGATACTGTGCGTGCCCTGGACTATGGGGCTTAATACGGCGTTGATGGTTCCCAGCACCATGGTGGGGAAAAACATGATGCAGAGCCCAAGGGCAAAAGGCCTTAGCATCGGGTACACATCGATTGGTTCTGCCCGGCTCAGTGCGTGCCATACCTGCAACGCTACATAAAATAATGCTCCAAGACCGGCCAGCCCTTTGGCTATAGCGGCCATATCGGCCGAGAGCGGCAGCATTTCATCATAGAGCGAACGCAGCACCAGATGAAGGTTATTAGATTCCATATTTTCCATCGCTACCAGTATTTTTGCTGTGGGGTTCCGTACAAGTCAAGCACTCGTTGCGAGTTGTGCTGTTTTTTTGACCTCAATATGCTTACCGAGATATTTTTATTGGTATAATAGCGCACAAGGCTGTGGTAATCTTTTACTTCTTTGTACACACGGTCAATAATATCCATACGCTCCTTATCACTTAAAGACAGGCCCGAGGAGCTCACAATTAGTTTGAGTTCTTTGAGCAGTTCGGTACTCTCGCCCAGCAATGCCGAATAGCCGCTGGCGATTGCTGAGAGTTCCTGGGCTGAAAAATTGGGATCGTTCAACATCCTGCCGAAATTCTGAACATACATCTGTGATACATCGCCCACCAGCAGCACTGTCTGCTGTACCTTGCGCGCATCTTTGACCAGATTGCTTACGGCCTGCAGCTTGTCGTAATACTCCTTGCCCTGTTTATAAACCTTTTCTACTTCCTTGAAATTTTTAACTACATTGCTCACTGTGGAGGAAGTCTGCACGATTTCATTGGCGCTGTTAAGAATCCCCGAGGCAAGGTTGGCCGGATCGGTAACCACAAACTGGGCTTTGGCTGAAGGTGCAGCGGCAATCATTATCGCCGCAGACACCAGAAATAGTATTCTTTTCATTTTCTTTGATTTTTAAAAGGTTCATAATTATTGATTTTCTTTCTCGCGTCTTCTCATGGCGGTCTGCTTGATGGCGAGCTCTACATTCCCGCCGAGTGCTTCTGCGAGCTGCATCACTTCCATTTTTTCGGTCTCTTCTGTGGTATAGGCGTAATACTCCTCAAGGCTTACTTCTGTGGCATATACCGCCGAATGCGTACCTCCCAGGCCAATCCATACTTCCTTATAAAGCCGGGCGGGATCGTTGTTCATATTGATGGAAAGCACCTGCGCTTTTTCCTTATCAGTAAGACCAAGCATGGCCTGTATTTCATCAAATTTGTTCATGTACTTGCGCTGGTCCAAAAGGATCTTGCAGTCGGAGTTGTTGATGATGCTTTCCTTGACAATAGGGGATTGGATGATGTCATCTACTTCCTGGGTGACCACGATCGCTTCTCCAAAAAATTTACGAACAGTCTTAAAGAGATACTTGATGTAATCGGCCATACCTTCCTTTGCAATAGCTTTCCACGCCTCTTCAATTAGGATTAGTTTTCGGATTCCTTTAAGCGTTCTCATCTTGTTAATAAACACCTCCATGATGATTATCGTCACAATGGGAAACAGGATTTTATGATCCTTGATGGCGTCAATTTCAAAGACAATAAAGCGTTTGGAAAGCAGGTCCAGCTCTTTATCGGAATTCAGCAGATAATCGTATTCGCCTCCTTTGTAATAAGGTTCGAGAACGTTGAGGAAATTGGCAATGTCAAAGTCTTTTTCCCTTACCTGTTTTTGCTGCAACACCTCTCTGAAATCCTCCTTAACGTAGCGGTAAAAGCCATTAAAGGAAGGGAAAGCATCAAGTTGTTTGATCCTGTCGATATAGCCGCTCACCGCATTTGATAAGGCCACTTCTTCAGAGCGCGTCGGCGGCTCGTTATCCCTTTTCCATAAAGTCAATACCAAAGTTTTGATGCTTTCTCTTTTTTCAATATCAAAAACACCGTCATCGGTATAAAAAGGGTTAAAGGAAATGGGATGCTCTTCGGTATAGGTGAAATACACGCCGTCTTCGCCTTTGGTCTTTGCCTTGATGAGTTCGCACAAACCCTGATAGGAATTTCCGGTATCTACAAGCAGCACATGGGCCCCTTGCTCGTAATACTGCCTGACCATATGATTGGTAAAAAAAGACTTACCGCTTCCCGAAGGTCCGAGTATAAACTTGTTTCGATTGGTAATGATCCCGCGCTTCATGGGCAGGTCCGAAATATCCAGATGTATGGGTTTTCCAGTTAGCCTGTCGGCCATCTTGATACCAAAAGGCGATGGCGAATTATGATAATTGGTTTCCTGTGTCAAAAAGCACAAAGCCGGTTCAATGAACGTGTAAAAGCTTTCCTCACTTGGAAAATCCCCTGCATTTCCGGGCATCCCCGCCCAATACAGCGTGGCTGTATCGGTAGTATTGTGCCTTGGCTTGCATTCCATAAGGGCAAGGGCACTTCCACAGTCATTTTTGATCTGTTTGAGCTCAGCTTGGTTATCCGACCAGGCCATGATATTAAAATGCGCCCGGATAGAGGATAGTCCAAAGGAGTGGGCCTCATTGAGGTAACGCTCGATCCATTCTTTGTTGATCTGGTTAGCTCGGCTGTAGCGGGCCAATGAGTGCATGTTCCTTGCCGATTTTTCAAACTTCTGTAAGTTCTCCTCGCTGTTGTCCAAAAACAGGTATTGGTTGTAGATGTGATTGCAGCCCAATAGCAGCCCGACAGGGGCGGCAAAGGACAAACGGCAGTCACTCCTGTCTGTGGACAGCTTTTCATAGCGAGTATCGGAGGATACCGCTGAAGGGAGGTCATCGGTATCGGAAAGCGTGTGAAGGCAAAGCCTTTTGCTGCCGATACGTACTTCTTCTGCCCCAAGGGCGATATCCTGCATAGACGCTCCGGCTTCCCTGGACAGGGTCAGGTACTGTTCGAGTAGCCCTTGTCTGCCTTCTTCCCCGAGAATATCCTGCTCTGAAAGACGTTTGATTTTCACAAACCCACTGTCGTTTATAATGCGCTCGAACTGGGCAACGGCTTCCATAAAAAGGTAGATGGTTTCGGTGTCCCTTATTTCTTTTGGTATCAGGGCTCCTTTGCACAATGACGAGAAGTTGCTCTGGGTACGCATACGCTCCTTGGTGGTCTTGGTTAGAAACACGTAGCAGTAATGGTTCAGAAACGGACGCTCATTGAAATGGCGCTGATAGGACCTGGCCAGAAAACTCTGCTGGTCTTCTGCCATATCAGGATTATAGTTTTCCTTGATGTACCAGTCCTGTTTGTGGACCACTGTAAAATCAGGCAGAGTCTTTATGGCCTTATGCCAGGCGGAATGAATCGCTTCATATTCGATAGAACCAACTGTAAAGAGTTCTGGCAGCTGCACTTCAAAGCAGGCCGTAATATCGGCGTCCTTGGACACAATACAGTTGTTCTCCACTGCCAGAAGCGGAAACTTGCTCTGAAGGGTTGTAGTCTTGGCGGAATTTCTCATATGAGGCTGGGTTTAGAAGAAAATTTGACATAGCGATGCAGAGCCTTTCTCGAGATAATGTAGCGGGGATGTTTTTTTCTGGCACTGATTTTCATCAGTCCGTGCTGGCCGTACTTTTTGTTAAGCGCAAAGGTCTGCCAGACAATCATTGAGGCGGCAATTGCTCCAAGAAACAGGCAGATATAGGAACTCGTCCCAGCCATGTAAAGGATCATTACCAGGATAAGAGTTCCGAGGAGCCCGCCGGCAAAAATGAATAGATACTGTGCCTTGAGTCCCCTAAACTCCACGGTCCTTCCAATGCCTTTGTTGATGTTGTAAGTACTCATAAGGCAGAAAATTAAAGGAAGAATGAACGCAGGATGGTAGCGGCCACAATCAGGAAGATACAAGCCCCAAACCAGCTTGCCGCGGTCTTTGAGGTATCGGGATCCCCGCTGCTGAATTTGCTATACACCTTAACTCCTCCAATTAAACCTACCACAGCTCCAATGGCGTAGATGAGCTGTGTTGCGGGATCAAAATAGGAGGTTACCATCTGGGTAGCTTCTGTGATGCCAGCAGCACCATTTCCTTGGGCAAATACGCCATTTCCTGCCAGCATAATTACTGTTGCTGATAACAGGATTTTTTTTGTTTGTTTTTCCATGATTAAACACTTTAAATTGTTGTTATATCCCGCGGTATGCGGGCTTGAGCAACAAAGGTGTTATGGAAATCAAGGCGCTATAACAAAGTGGCAACCAGTGGAATTGTTTGGCATTTGTTGTATAGTCTTAATAAGAATTATTTTATATTCGTGATCTTAAAAAGCGACGTGATAATTGATAACTGACGAAGTAGTGTCGCCAAGAATTAAGACAAGAAAAAAGAATCAATCAAATACAATTTTAAAGCAATGCAAATACATTATATCTGGATAAAGGAATTCAATGCCATTAAAGAACAAGGGGTAAATCTGTCGTCAAAATTCCTTATTCACTTGGATGAGAGCTTTTCATTAACTATCAGGGACAATCCCGATTACATTGATCATTTTTTCAAGGAGAAAAACGTAACTGAAGTAAGTGCAATTATTGGAAAAAACGGGACAGGAAAATCAAGTGTTCTTAAATATATTAAGGACAATTTTCCTGATGGATTAAGCAGCAGGATACAAGATGATATAATTGTCTATTCAACAGATGAAAGATATTTTGTATCCTGTCCCGAGTCAATGGTTATAGACTTAAAAGACAGTACGGGCTGTGATTTTAAAATGAAGAAATATAAAAAAGTACGTTCTTCAGATGGATTGGTTAATTCCGAATATATTTATTACAATTATCTTTTAGATTTTAACGAAGACTCAACTAACTATCACGGGCTGAAAAATATTTCTACAACAGCTATGCTTCTCAAAGAACGAACAAGGATTTTGGGTGAAATCAATCAGCCTGTAGAATTTACAAGAAAACTTCTCGCTGAAACCAGCGACCTACAGTTCCTCCATATGATGGAAGTTTATCAGGCAGTAGTTTTTATTACCAGAACAGAGCAGAAACTACCATTCGAAAAACCTAAGTCGCTCCACATGATGCTTGACGTTAGCGAGCAGGATTATTTTCTTAAAGAGGGGGAAAGAAATCAAAATATTATAAGTATCCTCAAAAAACTTAATGGTATAATTCCTGAATATAAAAGTACAAGTGAAGCCTTTATAGGGAACTTATGGTACTCCGTATTCATCAATTTTCTGATAACAGAAAGAAAATACACAGCTAACAATCCATATCACCATGAAATAGATTTTGAAAAAACGGACAGCCGTGACAGTTACATAATCCGTTTTTTTGACAGTATGTATGGAGTAACAATTCCATATAATATCGATGGTGTGATACATCAAGTGCCAATTGAAAAATTAAATAATCTATCAGTACAGGTACCTTCTTTCCTCGGGTTGGTTTCTAAATTAATAGAAGAAAAAACTATAACTGTTAAAAATGAAGCAGAAGCCTATTTTAACCTGAGTAAAGGCGCCGATCTTGAATTCAAAGACTTTCAGGACCTATATAGTGCCATAAAAGGAATTACATCTTTTATACAATTCAGATGGCACTCCTTAAGCTCGGGAGAACAATCCTATTTATCTTTTATGTCCCGATTTTATTCGGTAGCGCATGAGCAAACAAACCGATTGAAAAATGGACTGGTAATTTTAATTGACGAAGGAGATACGGGCTATCATCCCCAATGGCAGAGAATGTTTTTTAAAAATACGATAGGCTTTTTAAGTTCGTTGTTTCACGACCATAAAATCCAGCTTATTTTCACATCTAATACTCCCTTTTTAACATCGGATCTTCCCAAATCCAATATACTGTTTGTAGAGAAGTCAGAAAATGGAAAGCCTTTTTTTCATGAAAAAGACAATCATAACCAAAGTACATTTGCAGCCAACATTCATACGCTCTTTTCTGATTCTTTTTATATGGACGGAATGCTCATTGGAGACTATGCTAAAGATAAAATAAATGAAATAATAAATTACCTTAATGATGAAGCGATAGGCCATGATACTTACAAAAAAATAATTGACAGTATTGGGGAACCTGTACTGCGTAAAAAACTTCAAGATATGTGGTTTGAGAAATTTGGGCTGCAGGAAAAATTAGAAATATTAAAAAGACAAGTGGCAGAAGTAGAACAAATAATTAAAGAAAATAATGGTAAAAGTTCCCTTTAGTTTATCCGAATTGGATCAGATGGCAATTGTTTTTTACAAAGAGGTAGTCAAGGAATTTGACATTATCCAGAAACTTAGAAACTGGCCAAATAATGATATGAAGCCTGTTATGAATCATATCGCTTCACGACTTAAAACGATTATATGCGGGAGACCGGATCAGTTAGAAGCTGAAATGCTTCTTATTCAGAATATTGCTTATACCGCAAAGCAAAATTTTAAAATAAAGAATCCAACCAATTCAAAAGGAAGCCCTATTACTGATGCACAGATGCATGCCTGGTTCAAAGCTGAAATATTTAAGGTTTTCGATTATGACTCCACTGTAAATTCATTTACTAAAAAAGATTCAGGAAGATTGGCCTACAAACTTGCAAAGAGACTCAAAATGAACACTTGTCCGTATTGTAATGCAAATTACACTTTTACGATACGAAACAAGAGGCTTAAATCACGTCCCCAGTTTGACCATTTTTATAATAAAGGTAGGCATCCTTATTTCTCATTGTCCTTTTATAATTTAATCCCAAGCTGTGCCCTTTGTAACTCAGGTGCCTTAAAAGGACAGAAAGAATTCTCACTGGCAAAACACATTCATCCTTTTTTAGAATCCATAGAAAATATATACCAGTTCAGGACAAAAATTGATGCTGTGGATTTCCTTGTATCTTCCGACAACTTTGAATTAAAAATGGTCTTGTGCCCAAAAATGAAAAAAGGCGATCCTTTATCCATTAAAGCTAAAGGCAACATCGAGGTCTTTGCTTTAGATGACCGATATAAATTTCATAAAGACGTAGCAGAAAGTGTTATTAAAAATTCGTACATCTATAATAATTCGGCCATCAGTGATTTATACAAAACATTTGAGATAAAGGGAAAAAGCATATTTAATTCGGAACGCGAGATAAAGGAACTGATAGTTGGTAATTATTTAAGCTCGGCAGATTCACATAAGCGTATCCATACAAAACTAGTGCGAGATATTGCCGAGGAGTTTGGGCTTGTAATTTAGGTAAAGAGAAAAAAATATTTGGAAGCTATATAAACTCCCCAATATCAAAATCAGTCAAATCGTTTTTCCGCAAAATGGAAGAACCGTTATCTGTTTCAGAAGAAAGTCTCCCGTCCAATAACTCGGCTATTTTACCGGAGGCACTTTCCATGGAATTCTCCAGCAGGCTAAATAATTCGGTTCCCTGTATTTTTTGAACCAAAGCTATCGCTGTTTCCTCTTGAGAGGGCTCCAATTTGTCTTTTTGAAGCAGCATCCCCACGCAGCTTAGTTCCTCGAAGGTAACCCCTTGGGCAAAACCGTTATCTCCGCCGGATATTCCATATCTGTTCCATTCTTCTTCCTCTTCTTCTAAATCAGGTTCATTTCTGCAAACAATGTCAAGTTCTTCCTGCGGAATTCCTATATCGATATCCTCTTCGATTTCCACATCAAAATTAGCGGTTTGCTGATCCGGAATTTTATTGTGGCAATCTATGGCTCTTTTTGGTATCGAAAGTCTCCTCGTAGGTTTTGGTTGCCCCATAATATCAGGCAGTTTTGTGTTAGTTTTCTCCTGTTTTGGTTTTTGCCCCTGACCTTTACCAATCACAATTTTATCCTGAAGCAGCAAGGCAATAACTAGGAGCAGACAGATAAAAATTAAAGTTTCCATAATTATAAAATAGGTTTGTATTTATCGTTGAAACTTCTGATAATTTGCTCCCCGAACTCCTGGAAGTGATATTCCAGAAGATTGTCCAGATAAGCGTAAATGGTTATTTTATCTTCGCCAATGACTTGGACAATCCGCGATAGTTTCTCATGAAAATCCGGACGGATATACACCGTCTTGCCATTACGGGCGTTCGTGAGAGGCCTTTTAAAGAAAACACTATCGTAATCGGCCTCGTTTAGCTTTTTTGCTGTAATGCGTTCCTTCACGGCACGTTTTTCAGGTAAGGCCTTTATCGGATCGTCGCGTTGTTCTTTGGGAAGCTGCAGTCCTTCTTTTTTAACTCCGTCTACCATCAGACTCATCATGAGCTCCTCGTTAATTTCAGGATTGTTTTTCTTCTTATTGTCATTTTCCATAATCTTATAATTGAACGATTTGTAAAAATTCTGTCATAAATTGGTCAAGCCTGCAGGACTTCATGAGTCGCTGGTCAGCTGGCATCAACGTGGAACGGAAAACAGTTCTGGCGCCAGCTTCGCTTTCCTTGCGAAAACGGGTGCTGTTCATGACTTGGCTCTGCATAAGAGATAATCCAAGCTCATCAATGAGTATGTTGTAAAGCCCATACAAAGGAGAGCGTTCACGACCGTCTACCTGATTCCAAAACAAATTGATCGATTTAATATAGGTTTCTCCTTTTTTCATAATGACATCCTGCATGAGCTGGGTAAAAATTAGCGTGCTTTCCATAACAACGCGATCTGCTGTGATGGGCGTAAAAATATGATGCATTCCGGCCAGGGCTTTTAGAATGCCAGGAGTATTGACAGTTCCCGGAAGATCAAAAAATACAAAATCAACCGGTTTGGGTGCAGAATCTAAGAAATCATGCGCAGCCTGTAGTACATCTTCAGCTTTATGCTGGATCACGGGATATGCTTTTTTGTTGATTGTGGAAAATTGTTTGAATGCTGCCCTTTTTAAAAAATCATTTTCCATTATCATCGATAGATCACGGGTCTTCATTTTCATCAGGCTGTGTTGTGGAAAGTCGGCGTCAAATACCGCAACATTGTAGCCCAGTCGGTAATGCAGTGTACTGGCTACAAGGGCGGTAAAGGTAGTTTTGCCTACACCTCCCTTTTGGGAGGAAAAAGCAACAAATACTGGATTGTGTTGTGTTTTCATTGTATAAATATTTAATTATTTACTTGTATAGGTACGTATGCGGATTGGTGTCTTCTAGCTTCTGTACGTAGGTATTTCTATATTTTAATTGATAACGTATGTCTCTCATATTACATATGCCTGCATAAATAAGTTTGTATCATCACATGGCCATAGATATTAGCGCAAGTGCAAAGATGTTCACTGTTGTAGGTGTGTAATTTTATCTGCTTATCTGGATCCATCTATATTCATATGTTCATATATACATAAGGACATAAGGCTTCAGGTACATGATTATGTAAGTATATAAAACCCTAGATGTCTTTTTACATCTGTCTGCAAGCACAAAGAAATGCACATAGCTAAATCATTTTATTTTAAAGGAAGACATTGGCTAGCTTAGTCAGTGTTTGGCATTGTGACACAATGCAGTGCTTTACAGCGCAGGGTTTTACTTTGTAGAGTAATTTTTAATAACCCTGATAATGCAAAACAAACTAAATCTATCTGGCAAAAAACAGGACAGCTTAAAGCTGTCTTTCCCTGCTTCATTTAATCCGTCCCGCAGGGCGGATTTTTGTGTTCACCAGAACACGGCAAGTTGTGTTTTGAGGCACTCGAAACTCGAGTAGTGCCCCAAAACAACTTGCCCTGCCGGGGGCTTAAAAACGCCTTCCGAAGTCAGGGTTTTACGTAATTTATAATTGGATATTTTATGGATGAGAAGAATAACAAAAAAAGGAGTAAAGGCGGTCGGACGCCAAAAGATGACCCGAGTATTCATCGTCATGTTTTTCGCTTGACCCAGGGCGAAAATGCTAAACTAATGTCGCTTTTTGAAGCATCAGGGATGACCAACAAAGCAAAGTTTATAATTTCAATTCTTTTGTCAAAGGAGATCAAAACGGTTAAAATTGACAAAGGAACGGTTGATTTTTATATGCGTCTGACTTCTTTTCACAGTCAGTTCCGCTCAGTTGGGGTGAATTACAATCAGGTTGTGAAGCTTTTGTATAATCACTTTTCGGAGAAAAAAGCAGCAGCTTATCTCTACAAACTGGAAAAACAGACAATTGAATTTGCAGTGTTATGCCAAAAAATTATCCAATTAGCTCAAGAATTTGAACAAAAACACCTAAAAAAATAGCCTTGAAATGATAGCTAAAATAGCAAGAGGAAGCAATTTGTATGGAGCGCTAGCATACAATCAGCTCAAAGTTGAAAAAGAAATGGGGCAAATTTTGTTTCAAAGTAGAATGATTGAAACGCCCAGCGGGCAGTATTCTGCAGCTCAATTAGCCCAATCATTTGAACCGCACCTGATTGCCAACCGCAATACAGAGAAGCACACACTACATATCTCCATAAATCCAGACCCCAAAGATAAGGTAAGTGATGAGCATTATAGAGAGATGGCAGTGGATTATATGCAGGAAATGGGTTACGGCCAGCAGCCTTTCGTTGTATTTAAGCATACCGATCTTGACAGAACCCATATCCATATCGTATCGGTATGCGTTGATGAAGACGGAAAAAAGATATCGGACAAGTTTGAAAAAAGACGTTCAATGAATATCTGCAGGGAGATGGAAAAGAAGTATGGCCTAATACCGGCAACAGATAAAGATAGACAGGTCAATGATAAAATTTTTCAAGCAGTGGATTATCAGAAAGGGGATGTAAAAAGTCAGATCGCTTCAGTTGTCCGTTACCTGCCCAAGCACTACAAATTTGAGACTTTAGGTGAATACAATGCCCTGCTTTCACTGTTCAATATAACTACTGAAAAAGTGGAAGGAGTACTGCAGGGAAAAATGCGACAGGGTTTATTGTATTTCCCTTTAAAGAATAATGCAGATAAGGCAGGACACGGTTTAAAAGCATCTTTATTTGGTAAAAGTGCAGGACTTTCTTTTTTGGATTTACACTTTGCAAAATGCAGAGAGGACTTAAAGGATAACGAGGTAAAATCAGCCCTTAAAGATGTTATTAGAAACGAGGCGCAGTCAACCCGCAATGAAGAGGATTTTAAAAGACAGTTAGCCAAGCACGGTATTAACGTGATGGTTCGCAGTAATGAGTCGGGCCGGGTTTATGGAATAACTTTTATTGACCATAATTCAAGAACAGTATGGAATGGCTCGCGTTTAGGAAAGGAGTTTGCAGCTAATGCGTTTAACGATTACTGGGAAAATAAGTGCAAAACGAATATTAACGAACCTTTTGCTATTGAACCTAAAATTTTTCATTCAAGAAATTTTCAGGAAGAGCCTGAAGGAAATCCGCATGTATTGTTCGACTTTTTGAAAGTGGACATGAAGCAGGGCCAGACAATTGAGTGGTGTAGTTTAATTCCTTTGGCACAGGGTGAAGATTTTGAGGAACAGAATTTTGCCAATATGATCAGAAAAAAAAGAAAAAAGGGATCAGGCAGATAACTTTAAAATCAAAACTATCCGAAAAGCGGGCAGCTTTATCGGATAGCTTAGTTTGAGAGACTAGAGTAAATTCCAGTTTTGAGCCACAAAATGATTTAGCAGGTTTCTCATTACAATACTGCTGGCTTGAGGGAGTCTTATTATTCTCTCAACCTTTTGAAAGCTTGCTTTTGTTTTCGGAACGTCATAGTTCTTTACAAACGCATCGCAAAAATATACAACTTCATAGCGTTCTTTTTTATTTACACGTTCCCTGTCACGAATAGCCGTGTAATTGGGATTGTCACCATTGGTGGTTGTGTTTACATAATCACTATTGACTAAGTCATTTTCATCAAATTCTACCATAATATATTAATTTAAAATTTCCTAAAATTAATCGCTTTTAAAAGGCGGTTATTACGGTTTTCCGTAACCTTATAATTTAAACATTAATAAATCAGTCAAGCACTGCCACTTACGGCCATTTTTAACCACTTTCATACAAAGAGTTTTTATCGCATTTAAATTCATCAAATAACATTAAATGTATTGAGATGCAGGGAGAAGATGATTTAAGAGGACTTGCCAAAATAATGGCATTTATGAGAGCTGTAAGTATCATTTTAGTGCTAATGCATTTGTATTGGTACTGTCATGGATTTTTTCTTGAAAGAGGATGGACAATGCAGATAATCGATAAAATACTAAGCAGTTTTAATCAGAAAGCGGGTCTGTTTTCGCATACCTTATACACTAAGATTTTTGCAATAGTGTTGCTTGCTCTAAGTTGTCTGGGAAGTAAAGGAGTAAAGAATGAGAAAATTACCTGGTCGCAAATTTATAGTGCTTTAGGAATTGGTCTTGTATTTTTCTTTTTGAATACCCCGCTTTTAAGACCACAACTGGAAACTGCCATTTTCTTTTATATCCTTACAATGGGATTGGGGTATATAAGTTTGATGCTGGCCGGTATATGGATAACTCGTCTTTTGCGCACTAATTTAATGGATGATGTTTTTAACAACGAAAACGAGAGTTTCCAGCAGGAAACCCAATTAATACAGAATGAATATTCGGTGAATCTTCCCACCAGGTTCTACTACAAAAATAAATGGAATAGTGGCTGGATTAATATAGTCAATCCATTCAGGGCAACAATTGTCTTAGGGACACCGGGATCAGGGAAATCCTATGCAATAATTAATAATTACATCAAGCAGCAGATTGAAAAGGGCTTTTCGATGTATATCTATGATTTTAAGTTTGATGATCTTTCTACCATTGCATACAATCATTTATTGAAGCATCATGGTAGGTATAAAGTAAAACCAAAATTTTATGTCATCAATTTTGATGATCCCAGAAAAAGTCATCGCTGCAATCCACTAAACCCTGATTTTATGACTGATATTTCAGATGCTTATGAAGCAGCTTATACCATCATGCTCAACCTGAATAGAAGCTGGATACAAAAGCAGGGGGATTTCTTTGTGGAAAGCCCAATTATTCTTTTGGCCGCAGTTATATGGTTTTTAAAAATCTATGATAATGGTAAGCATTGTACGTTTCCACATGCCATTGAACTGCTCAATAAAAAGTATGCGGATGTGTTTACCATTCTTACCTCTTATCCCGAACTGGAGAATTATTTATCTCCCTTTATGGATGCCTGGCAGGGTGGGGCGCAAGACCAATTGCAGGGCCAGATTGCATCGGCTAAAATTCCATTGTCCAGAATGATATCTCCCAGTCTTTACTGGGTTATGACAGGAGATGATTTTTCATTGGATATTAATAATCCTTGTGAGCCAAAGATCCTCTGCGTAGGAAACAATCCCGATCGCCAGAACATTTACTCTGCAGCACTCGGACTATACAATTCACGTATTGTAAAAATGATCAATAAAAAAGGACAGCTAAAAAGTTCGGTTATTATAGATGAGCTCCCTACGATATACTTTCGCGGACTGGATAATCTCATTGCCACGGCTAGAAGTAATAAGGTGGCGGTTTGTCTGGGATTTCAGGATTTTTCGCAATTGAACCGAGATTACGGTGACAAGGAAAGCAAGGTAATCCAAAATACAGTGGGTAATATTTTCAGTGGTCAGGTAGTGGGTGAGACGGCCAAAAACCTTTCCGAACGGTTTGGCAAGGTTTTACAGAAAAGGCAAAGTTTATCCATCAACCGCAATGATACATCCAGTTCCATTTCCACGCAATTGGACAGCCTTATTCCAGCATCTAAAATCTCTACATTGACCCAGGGCGTTTTTGTAGGGGCTGTATCGGATAATTTTGATCAGCGCATTGAGCAGAAAATCTTCCATGCTGAAATTGTTATAGATAATGAAAAGGTCGAATCTGAAACCAAAGCATATCAAAAAATACCCGAGATTCTATCTTTTATTGATCCAGAAGGCCAAGACAATATGAAACAGGAAATAGAAGCTAATTACAGGCAGGTAAAACTCAATATTGTTCATGTTATCGAAACTGAACTGGAGAGAATCAAAAACGATCCTAACTTAGAGCATTTGGTGCAAAAGGATACAGAAAAGCGTAAAAAATGATTCTGAATTAAATTGTTTGGTACAGATGAAACAAAATAGAGAAAAGCAACAAATTAGTGTTCTAGATTGTTCTGATAAATTTAAAACCTGTAGTTTTAGAAATTTTGTAGAATGCAGTACGCAATCCTCGCCATGATAATACGTGTGCTCAATGAAGAAGAGGAACAAATGATCGTTTCGTTGATGTGCAATATTCTAAATAATATTATTTGTACTTTTTGCTATTTTATCTGAATTAATTTCAATTTTTAAATTAGGATTTCCATATAAATGTAGACAGGCCCAAGCTGCTGGTGTTGGATACTTAAGATAAACTTTTTTATTGGCATTGAAAGTAGCTTGTGATATTGTATGACCTGCTTTAAGTGAACTTAAGAACTCTGGAAGCCAATAACGTGGTATTGTAACATCTAAAGCCCAAAATGGCGCAATTACTGCTTCATAACCCTGCGCAATGAATCTTTTAATAAGGGACGTGACATTACTGCGGAAAAACTCGGTTTTCATTGATCCAGAATAACAAACAAAAAAAATGAGAATTTTACCCTTTCCTATAATACTATCAAGATCATAAGTAGGGTTGTCTTCTTGGAACATTATTTGCGTTTCCGAAATATTCTTTGCCCCATGAGAGCATACAATATTTATATCGGAAGATAGAGGTTTTTCTAAGTTAACTTCCTGATGCACTTCGAACAAATGATCCTTGAGTACTTGCTCAATGTTACCATATAAATAATTTAGGGCATAATCTCCACTTTCAATCGGAATCCAAATCGATTTACTGAAATCATCTTTTAATGGCTCTGCAGCTTTTGTCTGAAGCAACCATTCAGTGGAAAGAACATTTGTTATTGGAAGGGATTTGCCTATAAAATTGCCTTTATCATTTAGAAATAAGTTATGAGGGAAATTTGAAAGTTCCATATCTTTAACAATAAAAACTTCTTCTGCTTTATCATCAATTTCCAATTTCGCTATATTAAGTTGATTTGCAATGCCATTTTCTTCTTCTTCAAACTCTTCTGGAGAGACTAATCTAACTCCTCCTTTATCTTTTATGGCATCATCAAATTTTAAATCACTGAAGTAATCGGTATTTAGTAACTTTTTATATGAAGTGAAGTTCCAGTATTTAAGATTTGGGAAGAAGTATTCGTTATTAAATAACTGCAATTGAAAAAGATTGCCTTCTGACAATGCAATCCAATTCAGAGAAGTTTTTAACGTAATTGGCAAAGCATTTGAAAATCTCTCGTAATCCTCATAAAGGACGTTAAACCTTTCAATATTAGTATCAGGTAATATCAGAGGGGCAATTTCTTTAGATTGCTTCGGTTTAAACAAAATGCTATAATCTGATTTCAACATCATTGAGAGTAGAAACGCAGGGGCATCTTTTTTCTTTGTGCTGTATTCAACAAGTCGATTGGACATTTTAATGGCACTTTCATTGTCGTAAACAAAGTCTTCTGTATTCCTTGTCTCATTTAATTTAATCAAAGATTCTTTTAAATGCTTTTTTAGATCTTCGGAATCAGCTTCTATTATGTCCTTATACTTTTTGATTGTGTCGGCGGGGACAATCATTTCAAAAATATTTAGGTAAAATCCAAGTCCAACCGCACTAAAGTCAGCAGTTGGATAAAGTCTTCTAATATTATATAAAGTTAAAAGCCATGGCAGTGCTTCATTAATTCCGCCACCAATGATTATTTCTCTTTCTTTATTCATATACTCCAAAAGCTTTGAAGGTAAAGTAGGTTCCATCATGTATAAAAGCACTGTAAAATATGTATGGTCAAGTGATCTTCTTTCGTAATCCCGCATCGTAAGTTCCACCGGAATTTCACTATATAATTTAGCAGCCCATGGGTATAGTTTTACGTTCCTAAAAAGCTTAATACCTTGCCAAATTATTTCATTTACATATTTTTCACAATAAGCTGTTTTTTTTTCTAGGATGCAAATTAAACTTAGATTGGCATACATCAGTGCAGCATTTACACTGCCAATATTTGAGTATAGTCGGAAAGAATTGAAAAATCCCTGTTCCGGAATATTGTCTTTGAAAGAGGACAATAAAACTTCTTCAGCAATATCACGTCCGGCCTGATAATATTCTGATGATGTCAATCTGTCAATAAAAAGGCCAACCGAATGATAAAAAATTTCTGAACTATTGACGGAATTAAGTATTTGTCGCAAAAATGTAAGCTGCATTAATGTAATATCAACCATTTCCTCGCTCCAATTAATTTTCTTTGAGTCAATTTGAAGTTTACTGATTATAAGTGCTGCCATCCTTTTTTTATCATCATCAGATAAGGCAGAAATGTCAAAATTGTCTTCTGATAATCTCTGCTGATTATTTTTTGTAAGGGAGGCTTCAAAAATCGGCTTCATTTTTTCAAGCGTCGTGCTATCAGCATCAAAGTCCATTACAGATAAATCAAAATGACTAAAAGATCGGGTCTTAATCAACTTTTCATAAAGATCGAAAAATATGGTTAAGGAATATGAAACGGAACGCTCAGTATTAGTCTCTAAACTTTCTAAAAATCTTTGTACGTACTTTCTATAAAAAGAAAATTCTGGAGCCATACCTTCCAGAATTTGCATATAGAGATCTTTGAGTCTGTCTTCGTGTTTGTGATGACCATTAAGCCTCTCATCAGTTAATTTAAGATTAAATTCCGTAATAATATTTTCGTCCATATATTCTTGATTGCTTTAGTCGCCGTTATTCATGAGAATTTAAATGCTACTATGTTTTTTATCGTTAGCGTACTGATTGTTTTTGGTACCCAAATTAAAGATTATAAATATCCCATCTTTATAAAGTAGTTTATAAATGGTTGTAAGTAAGTGTATTGTGAGCTATTGTGTTGTCAATCTGACATTATTTATTTAAAATAAAACTTCGCAAAATCTCCTGGTTATTGTCATTCCTAGTTGATACTTTAATTATAATAGGCTTAGCAAAGTCAATATCCCCCGTGTCAGGTACAAATTTAACAGATGAAATTTGACTATTATCATTTGTATAACCTTCCAATAGGCCGGAAAATCTACCGACCTCCACTTCGTTATTGTTAGTATCTAACTGGAACGCTTTGTATTGAGCAGTTGTGCCAATGCTGACAGATCCTATATTCCTTGTAAGGTAAGTATTAATTGTAACGAGATCATCTTTAGAATCAATAGATAAAACACTCGGCTCAAGAATGATATTATCGGCAAATGCTCTTGTCAACGACAAATTTACATTTTTAAATATATTAGAATTCGTTGCTGCTTCAGCCCGTAAATAAATCACGCCAATACTTTTTGGTAGCTTTAACTGAATAGTTGCAACATTGTTATTTATAGCTACGATATTATTATCAATACTAATTCCTGAAAAAGTTCCTGCGGAAGTTATAAATCTGATAGACCCTATGGCATCAGAATTAAAATTCACTGTGGCTTTTACGGTAACTATTGTGGTACCGTCTGCTTTAATGTCAGCAGTGATAGGATTTGTATTTTGATCTAGTATTTCCAAATTGATAATTTGACCAACATTTAGCAGTGTGATTCGTTTCTCAGCAATATATTTGTCTGAATCTGTCCCAATTTCAGCAGATAGAAACAACGGGCCATGTTCAAGAGGAAGTTTCAAATAAACCTCTGCCATTCCATTAGCATCTACAGCTTTCTCGTAAGTTGTATTACTAGTTGATGACAAAAATTGACCCTTTGAGGCTTTGAAAGTTATTTTTTTGTATTTCGGATCCGCTTTCGATGGTATTTTTGCTTGTAACTTTATTAATGTTTCTCCGTCACCCGCTATTTCACTTACTTGTAGATTGTTCTTGTCCAAAACAGTAAGGTTTATTATTTCATCATGGGAAATAGTGGCATTATCCTTGTCGTCACAAGAGAAACACATGATTAGTCCCAAAAATAAGACGACACAGAAACTTGAGTTATTTCTTTTGTTTATAGTCATTATTGCATTTTTTAAACAATGTTCCACTTAACAGATTCCGCAGCTTTTACATCGCGATAATCGCAATCGTAAACTGTTACTATTATAAAGACTGGGGATGCATAAGCTTTAATTTGCGAAAGAGTTTTATCAGATTTCAAACGGAAATTAAATGTATCCATTTTACCAGATGTTATTCTTCCATAATAGCGATAAATCTCATATTGATTTGATTCGGTGCTATTTGGTTCTAGGGTGAAGTACTCTAAAAATTTCCTGTCGATTCTTACGCGAACTGCGCAATTCATTTCCTGTCCATTTGAAAATGTAACCTCAATATCTAACTGGCAGTTTTCACTAGCCAATTTATTTCCTGATGCAATAAATCTCATTGCAGTGGACGGAAACTGATTAATTATTTTTGGTCTGTCTAGTATAACTGCCATAACTTATATTATTTGTCAACTCCTTTCAAGACACCTCCTACAAATCCTAATGCTGACGATAGCGCGGAATTAATAGTTACTGTAAATGAAAAGGAACCTTTTGTTACTTTATCGGTTATTATAGGATTATCATTGTCTTGCTGATATGCAATCATTCCTGCGCTTACTCTCAAAATTCTGTTGAGTCTGAATCCAAGGCCTATATAAGGTGTGCCAAGATCTCCGGTCAAAAATGTGTGATAGGTATCGTCTGTAGGTCCTAATCTTTGAGCCAGTCCTATTTGTAAACAAGCTTGCTTAAAGAACTTATCCCATCCTTTTAAGTCCGAAAAGATTGCGTTCCTGTTTACTGGAGCTAAATGAAAGTTTACGGTCTGTAAGGCAAATACATCTTTAAGTTCGCAGGCATAGAGTAGCCCCAGATCCAGATTTATGTAAGGAGTGGCAGCTGTTTCTACGTCGGTAATTGCTTTATAGTCATTTCTGAACGAAGTTTGCGTGTACTTATTTACTAATACATCAGGGACATTGGTATTTAATTCAGTTATTGTATTACGGTTTTCATTTATTGTTCTTTCCTCCTGAATCAATTTGTCCAAACGTCCATTTATAGATGATAAATCAATCTCTTTTTTAAAATAGAATGAATTGTCGCTTTTAAGTTTAAGCTTGTCCATAAGTATGGTTGATGACTTAAAAAGTTGCAGAGATTCAATATTTTTATAAGTCTGATCCTTTGAAAGTATCTGTATTGCAAGTTTGTCGGCAAATTTAGCCTTTCCGTTGAAGATTGAGGAAGAGTAGGTAAAATCTCTATTGCAGTTTAATTTATAAAATGCAATCATTTCATTAAGTGTTACATCGTCAAAACCTTCTATTAGCAAGTTCAGAGGTTCATCTAGTAGAATGGGATTGCTGAGTTCCTGAGGATTCAATTTTTCAACGAGGCTACAGAATGATCCTCCAAAATCAGAAGGTAAAATTGATTTTGCGTATCCGTCATAGTTGCCTACTGCCGTTTCTATATTTGTTTTTGCAGTGCTGAGCTCTCCCTTATAAGATGCTAATTCAGTAGAAAATAAATTTTGCACATCCAATGGTCTGCCATCCTTGTCATATAAGTTTTGGACATGTTTTTGAAGCATTGTGGTAAATTGGCTCTCAATGGTTGCTGGATCTGGTAAAACATCTTTATCAACATAAAGCTTATTAATCACTTTTCTGACATCAGCTTTTAAAGAATTTGAGGCTTCATCTGCGAGGTTTATCTTTTCGTATATATAAAATTCAAAAATATACGGGGTATTTGGATGTAACGGTCCTATTCCTCCGATTGAAAAATTCGCTAATGTAACATTTCTCAGATCTGAAGAAATGTAACCACTTTGAGTGTCAGCATCCTTCTGGAAATAATATTTCTTTTTAAATTTATCATCTATGGGACCTTTCTGGTCGATCTTATATTTGATTTGTATTAAAGATATAAGCTTTGTGGATTTGAACTTGATTTTAAAGCTTTCGTCGAAGGGTAAAATACTTTCAAACTCACGTTTATCTATATCGTAAGTAACTATTGTTTCCTTTGACTGCGAAAAAACAGGATTTGACTTTAACAATAGTATTGTAATTATTAATAAAACACCAAGTTGTCCATTTTTTAATTTTGTAAGCATTGGCAAGTGAATAAGTTACTGAAATTGTTAAAATAATATCTTTGCGTTTTGATTATTTATAAGTTTACACAAAGAGTTTGTATTTTTGTAAGTATAAAGATATGTTTTTTGTAATTAA
Source organism: Flavobacterium sp. FlaQc-48 (assembly GCF_044007335.1). NCBI lineage: Bacteria > Pseudomonadati > Bacteroidota > Flavobacteriia > Flavobacteriales > Flavobacteriaceae > Flavobacterium > Flavobacterium sp. FlaQc-48. The sequence goes on from NZ_JBIPCR010000002.1 coordinate 455,009, forward strand.
TTAACATACGTATAAATACGTGTTTTTAATATAATTATTGTTGAAATAATTTTAGATATCGTATTTACATTCGAAAATTAATTTTAGACCTTTTTTCTCTGGAATTCAAAAAAACATTCAGATCTAACATTCAGTACGATATAGGCATCGAACTTTTTTCCAGTTTTGCTTTGCATTGCTTTGATAAGAGATGTTTTCCCTGTTTTTACAAGACTTTCAATATCTGATATACTCAACTTTGCACCGCACACGTTTCGGAACTGTAACCAGTTGCATATTTCATCTGGACATTTAACAATTTTGTCCCTGATAATTAAGTGCTGTTTTTTGCATTTGGGACAAATAAGATCAGGTAGATTGGTTCTTGCAATTGCACTTTGTAGTATTTCATCGGTAATTGCCGCTGCATATTTTTGCATTTCCATTTGAAAAGCTTCCGCATCAGCCTGGTTATTCTCGATTTCATGTAATGCTATTTCCCACTGGGCAGTCATAGATACATCGGCAATCTTTTTATCTTTTACCAGCCTGTAAACCTGCAATCCTTTTTGGGTGGGTATAAGGAATTTGTTTTCTCTTGTGATATAATTACGATCAAAGAGGGTCTCAATAATGGCCGCTCTTGTAGCAGCGGTACCAATACCAACGCTTTGTATTGCTCTGCGCTCCTGTTTGTTTTCGATTTGTTTTCCCACGGATTCCATTGCCGATAGAAGACCAGCTTCTGTATAGAGGACAGGTGCTTTAGTCTTATTTTCCAAAACGATGCTGTTTTTTATTCTGAGCTCATTATCCCTTTGTATTGCAGGCAATTCCTGCAAAGGCTCAGTGGTATCATCAGAGAAATTTCCTTTGATAGAGCGCCAGCCTGCCTCCAGTATTTTACAGCCTTTCGAAGCAAAATCATAATGGAGGGCCTGTAAAGTAATATCAGTTATCTCTTTGACGCAGGGTTGTGAGATTGCCTCAAGTAGTCGAAGGGCAATCATATTGTAAATGGCATTTTCCTTTGCCGATAATGCCGATGGAATTTTCTCTGTAATTAGAAGAGCATGGTGATCAGTAACACGAAGGTCATCAACGATTCGTTTGTTAAGAGACCCCTTCACATTAGCAAGAGCATGCTTCCAGGTTTGCGTGTTATGCAAAGCTCTGAGAAGATCAGGTATTTCTGTCCAGATATCTTCGGGAATGTATTTGCTTGCGGTACGGGGATAAGTAATAAATTTCTTTTCATAGAGGCTCTGGGCAATTGTAAGGGCTTCTTCAGCCGAAAAGTTTAGTTTTTTGTTGGCTTCTTTCTGCAAACCGGTAAGGTCAAAGAGCAAAGGTGGCTGTTCTGTAATTTTTTTGGTTTCTGAAGCTGTAACAATAGCAGTACTTCCGCTTCTCGCTATAGATTTCAGTGCGTTTTCTGCAAGCTTTTTATCTTCCCATTTGTTTATAGACATGCTTTTAAAGTCGATGAACTCTTTGGTATGCGATAATTGTATCTGCCAGTACTGCTGTGTTGTAAATTCTTTGTTTTCCAGATAACGCCTGCAGATCAAAGTTAGAGTAGGAGTCTGAACTCTTCCCAGGGAATAAATACCATCACCTGCGGCAATAGAAAGTGCCTGTGAAGCATTGATACCTACCAACCAGTCAGCACGGCTTCTGGCTTGTGCAGCCTGATATAATCCGTTAAAGACGCTTCCTGGTTGAAGGTTTTCAAAACCTAGTTTGATTGCTTTTTCGGTAAGCGAACTGATCCATAGTCGTTCAAAGGGCTTAGTGCATTTCAGGTATTCATAAATGTACCGGAATATAAGTTCGCCCTCACGACCCGCATCGGTAGCTACAATTATTTTTTGACTTTGGTCAAAGACGTGCTCAATTGTTTTCAACTGCTTTAATACACTAGGATCGACTATATAAGCTTTGCCTTTTTTTGCTTTACGTGGAGTCAGTAAAAAAGGACTGGGCAGCATGGGCAGAGAGTTTTTCTCAAATCCTCGAATCCCATAATCTTCGGGCATGGCCAATCCTACTAAATGACCAAAAGCCCAGGTAACAAAATAGCCGTTGCCTTTAAGGTAACCCTCGTTTTTTTCTAAGGCTCCTAAAAGAACGGCTATTTCTCTAGCTACACTTGGTTTCTCTGCAATAACTGTGATCATAATTTATTACATTTTGCGTCCCTTGGACCTAACTGGTGTTTGGGATAATTCTTGCTCGTCTTGTTGCTTTTTGTTATCTGGATTGGTTTGGCCTGATTTCAAAGCTTCCTTGGAGTTTTTTGTCGCTTCATTTGTTTTTCCTTCAGAATTGACTTCTGTCTGGGTTTTATATCCTTCAGCAGGTTTTGCCTGTTCCTTAACTTTGGCAGGATTCTCGAACGAAAAGTCAGTTTTACCAGCATCTCTATTAAAGGTAATGTAACCGTTATACTCTTTGCCTTTCTTGTCAACAAGTCCGCTGACATAGACAGTCTGGCCGTCCATTAGTTTCTGGTGTTGCGCTGCATCAAGCTGCTTTCCCCTGAAGATATTCGGAGCATCCTGAGAAGGTTTTTGTTCTTGAGTCTGGGTTTGTTTATGGGTATTATTCCTGTCAAAGAGGAATTCTACAAAACGTTTATCAGCATTGAATTGTACCGTGGCATCAAATGCATCACCTTTCTTGGAAATCATACCTTCAAGAGCAAGTGGTTTCCCTTCCAGCAAGGTATTTTTTTGGGCTTCGTTGAGTTTTATACCTTTAATTTCCTCTGGGATTTTTATATAATCTCTGCGCAATGCTACCACTTCATTGGTGAGCCTGTCCAGACTGACTAAAGAGGACATTACTTCATTGGTTTTTGGATTAATCAGGTCCACCGCGCGCCCCATATTACCGGTTCGGATAAGATTATCTTTATCTTCCTTACTGAATTCATGGCCGAAGAAGGGATAATTTAAATTAGGCCCTTTGCGAATTCCGTGAATAGCCACCACAACTTCTCCCTCCTCATTGAGTTTAAGGGATAAACGAGCATCCAAACGGGTAATTGCTGACCCCAGGTTAAGACTTATCGGAACAAGCTCATTTGTTTTATATCCTTTGAGCATAGGATCAAGCAGGTTCATTTTTTCAAGTTTTTCTTTGCTGAGCCCTAAGTTGTTCATGGTTTCCCAATCGATCTGTTCCGGCTTGTATTTGTATTCACTTACTTCCGGATTTTTGTGTGTTGTTTCCATACTATTTTTATTTTCTTGTTTATCCTTATTTTGTGTCTCTTCTTTTACTTGGTATTGTTTTATTAATTGTTCCCCTTCTTCTGTGGGTTTATCCACCTGCTTTTGCAATTCTTTTGCAGTATCTACAGCCAGAGGCGCAGGGATTTTAAAGAAAGAGAAGTTGGTGGGATTGCGCAGTTGGCTGAAAAAATTAGAAAAGAAGTTCGAAAACAAATCCCCCTGTTTATCTACCCGCATAAATTGATTTTGATTTTTGCCGGTAGGGTCAACTGTCCGCAGGTTTCCGTTTTCATCAATGCCTTTTACCGCTTGAATTTTCTTTTTCTCTTTATCAAATACCAGCAGTATATCTGATATTTCTTCGGAAAATTTTAGTTTCTCTAGTGTTAGTTCGCTCATAATGTGATAATTTTAAATTCATTCCCGAAATTAAAATAAGCCATAACTAATGAGGAAGGGGTGGAATCCTTTGGCATCATTTTTCACATGATGACCTATGTTTTAGGCATTCTGGAGGTAAAACTTTCCCTAATGAATTGATGCACATCGGATTGCTTATAATAGATTTTTCCGCTGATGGTATAATAAGGCAGCCTGCCTGAGGATCTATAGCGCTGTAGTGATCTTGAGCTAATCTTTAGCATCTGCAGAATATCCTGATTGTCCAGCAATTCTTCTCCATCAACATTGCCACGTTTTTTTTCAAGTTCCCCAATATGTTCCCCAAGAAGATCAAAACGTTCTATAAGCCGTTCCATCCATGATATGAATTCGATTCTGTCTATGTTCATGACTAATTGTTTTGCATTAGTAATAAGTGCTGCTCCAGGCAGCTTAACAATGCAAAGTTGGGAAGTATGAGAATTTATTAATGCCAATGCCTGCCAATGTAAAATGCAGTTTTTCAAAGTTTTAACATATTTTTTATGTACCTGAAATCCTTGATTTTACGGGACTTTACACTGGCAATTTTACAATTTTAGGCTTATGTTAGGCCGATGCCAATTGGATCTTATTGGTGACAACTAGGATGTTCAGATTTTTTATATTTCCCTGTCCATATGCTGTTTCAGTGATGATCTAAGCTGGTCCAGAAAAATGCTTTTACTGTCAGTTCTGTCCTTCATTCTGTGAAAGGCATGATGTACATCTCCAAGCTGGATTCTGAAAAGCAGCTGGAATACCATGCTTATCTTTCGAATGCCCGCTTTTCCGTGAGAAATGCTTCCAGAAGCGTGCAGGGCGTAGATAAGTTCTATCAGTGCATTTTTTGAATCTGTCCAGAAAAAGTCTCTCGAAGTGTCCTGACCATTAGCAAAAAGTGCAGTCTCTTCTTTATCAGGTTCAACTTTTGAGAGTAGATATTTGTAAAGCAATTCATTGGCAATTATACGTGAAACCTTATAATCATAGTAGGTAGAAAATTGATTGTCTATTTCAAAAACAAAACTATTGACTACCTCATGGAGGTCTAATTTTCCACGACAAAAAAAATGATGGTCACATTCGGTCCGTCCAGTGCGATAGTAACGGTAAAAATCAGTGTTATAAAATTGTTCTTTGAATTCTTGTTTTAACAAGTTGAGCTCATTGGAGAAATGCTTATGATGCATTTTACCGCTTACTACTGGACAGGATGCCTCAATTCTAAATATCTTGTTATAGTATATTAGTTTTCCGAGAATTTGAGGCTTTACTGTTTTAAAAAAATATACTTCTTCATTTTCATCAGAGAACCCTTTTTCTAAGACATTTTTTTTAACCGTACAAAGCAGGTTTCGAAGTAGGGTAGTCATGTGGTATGATTTTTCGATTATTTGTTCAGGATCTAAGCTGAATTCCTTTTCTGCTTTACGAATAACCTGAAGTGCGTTCTCACATATAGATCTTATCATGGCAACAGGATTTAGATTTTTATGAACAAGGAAAAGCGTGAACAATTAAGCCCAAGTAAGTTATTTGCTGCTTTTCAGTGGAAATTTAAAATGGTATTGTTTCTTAGCGCCCAGGTTTATTTTCATTCTGAAGCGTCTGCATGAGCTCCATAGCGTAGTTATCTCTGGATTGTATATAAGAGATTTTCGGGATTATGGAAGCTCCAAGCTTTTTTTTCTCAAAAGTGGCCGACATACCCAGATCTATTCTTGGAATTCTGAGTTCTGCTGCTCTTTTTATGGTTTGGTACAGCAGCTGTCTGTAGAGATAGAATCCTTCACTTGCCGCATAGTCCATGCCGATGAGTTCAGGCACATAAGTATAGGAAGAATTTTTGTAGCAGAACATGACCCCGACGAATTCATCATTCCCTTTAGCTTTAATGCTTAGTAGGATGAACTCCCAGTTGGGACATTTATTCATGTTTTCGAACACTTCCTTTGGGTAGAGAAAGGTGTTTATAGCAAGATTTCGCTGCTTCACGTTGCAGTATAGATTGTAGGCTCTTTCCAACTCTAGCGGGTCAAGGCTTTCTTTTATCTGCACATCATAGAATTTTTCATATTGCAGTATTTCTTTATTGTAATGCTTGCGCGATCGGGAGGAAAGCAGGGAACCATAGTCGTGAATTGTCTCCCAGTTTTTATTCTCTATAACACATGATTCAGGCATATCGATTCTAAAATAGCCCTGGCTTCGGATCATCTCATCCCACTGAAAGTCACACTCAAAGTCACGTAGAACAAGCATGTCGGCGCCCACAGAATCATACCTCTGTTCGATTTTACTAAGGAGCAATAAGATGGCTTGGTCTACATGAAAATGATTGTGGTCAATAAAGCAGTGGGATCCTTCGCTGAATAAGCATCCCATGCTCAGTACCTTGGAAGTCATATGCAGCGGCTTGCTTTTCCTGATTTGCTCAAGATGTCTTGAAACAGATTCTGTACTGAGCATATCATCTTTCCATAGCCCTAATGTAAAGAATGTCATAAGTATAATTTGTTTGTTCTGGTCGCGTATTATATAATAGAAAAAATCCCATTTATGTGCAGGTTCAGATGAATTAGAAAAAGTTTTTTCAAGATAAGACAGTCCGTCCCAGTCCAGTATATTTTGTCTGCCGATGGCGCTGTTCCACTCCTGTTTGTCAATTTGCGTAATAGAGTTGGACTCTTCTATGTTTATGGCGTGTGTGTGGGGTTCTACAGGTGGCGTTTTTGAAATACTCTCCATACCGAAGGCTTTCCTGATCTTGTCCTGGCTGCTACCTGTTTCTTCGACGGATTTTTGGAAATGATGCTCCATGGCGTTGAAAAGAGATGTAATATCTGATTGATCGTTATGGGCTGAAATGGTAATGCGGATACCGGTATTTTTTATCGGTACTGCCGGATAGATGCCAAGATTGAGATAATAACCTTCAGAGAATAGGCGTTTGGTAAAATTAAAGGCAGTAGCAGGTGTTCCCATTCCCAGAAAGAATACGGGTGAATCATTTTGCGAGGCAACTGGCAGACTGCTATTTGAGAGCAGGCTACTAAAGTGCGATATTTTTTTTGCAAAGTCTTTCTGGCGCTCGGTTATTTCGCTAGAAAGATGAATGTCACACGAGGCAATTGCAGCAGCTACTGAAGCCGGTTCTAGCTGGGCCGAGAAGGTAAGGGGACCTCCAAAATTTTTAATCTTTTCACGAATTTTTTGATCGGTACAGAAAAATGTGGCTCCACTTGCTCCAAATGTCTTACTCAGGGTACTTACCACGACAATATTTTCCTGAAGCTTCCCAATACTTTCAAATATGAAACCCGTTCCGTTTTTTCCTTTCCAGCTCATGCCGTGAACATCATCAAAATACAAATTGAGCTGTGGATATTTTGCAGCGAGAGAGAGAAGATCACCAACTGGCGCATAATCACCGTACATCGAGTAAACTCCGTCAGCCATGTACCATATTTTAGCAGATTTGCTTGTGAGCATTCGTATTTTGTCTTCAAGCATCTCCAGATTATTATGGCGTATCATCTCCACAGGAATACCTCTTAGTTTGAGAAACTGGCAGGCATTCTGTACACTCCAGTGGACCTGATGGTCAATGATTACCGCATCTTCGTCTCTTATCAGAGTCGGGATAATGGCAAGGTGTCCAAGGGTGCTGTTCTTTGTAATGATAGGCGGGAGGGTATACATCTGCTCTATTTTACTTTCCAGTTCTGCATAGAGAGGATGCGAGAGATACGATTTTGAAAGAGGAAATTGTGTCCCGTAATTATTTATTGCATTCACTGCAGCTTCTTTGAGTCTTTTGTCCTGTTCGAGTCCCAAATATCCTGTGGTTCCAAAATGGAGCATTTCCCGGCCGGCCACTTTTATTGTCCGGCCATTAAGATATTCTCCCTCAGCGTATAGGTGCAGAACGCCCTGGTGTTTTGCACTTGAAAAAACAGTGTCGACAGTATCGATAAAATTGTTATGCTTTATTTTTGCCATTTTTAGTCGATTTTTAGGTTTATATTTTTTTATGTTTCGCTGCCCCGAAAATTATTAACCTAAAATTCCTTATAAAAATTGGAAGTATTTCCATTTTATGACATTTTACTCCCATTTTGGCAAGTTTTATTCCCGATTTGGCAACAAAATCGATGTTTTTGCAAGAAAAAATCCATATTTAGCAATAAAATTGCTTCTTAATCTTTGTATTTTTGTTAAAGCAGATAACCTTAATTTAACACTGATAAGACATGATTGCAGCACATGAATCTTATGAGAATCAAAACGCGCGGTTTTGGATTGAGAATAAAATTCTTTTTTTCCAATACAAGCCCAATACGACAATTGATTTAGAAGTAGCCATGCGAGTGGTGGCAGATAGAGTTGCACTACAGAACGAGAGATATTTTCCTGTTTTTTGCGATATAACGGGAGTTATTTCCACCGACAAAGCCGGAAGGGATTACCTGGCCAAATCGGGATCCCTGCTTGCAACAGCTGTGGCGCTGCTGGTTAATGAAAAGATCTCAAGGACAATGAGTATCTTTTATGTAGAAATCAGTAAACCGTCTGTCCCTACTCAAATCTTTGAAATTGAAAAAGAAGCACTTGATTATTTAAAAGGCTTTATCTAGCAACAGCTGGAATCACGGAGTATTAAATACATAAAATTTGCAAAGATGAAAAGACCCCACACCTGTAAGCAAATGGTATCGATGCACAAGATGTTAATGGAGATGGCACGTGGTAATTTCAATAACCAGATTCCCCTTAGTCCTTATGATGACGAAATTGAAACTTTGGTCGTTTTGGTAAATATGCTGGCAGAAGAGCTTAAGGAATCCGTTTTTCATTCTAGCTTTGTCAATCCTCATATTACTCACAGGATGGTTACTTCGGCCACTTTTATTCTCGATGAGAACCATTGCATTAAAAACGTGAATCAGCATGCATTGGAAATTTTGGGTTATGATTCATCAGATATGCTTAGACGGCCGATACAGGATTTTTTAAACCTTGATCTCAGCAGTATGTCAGACCTTGAGAAAAAACAGCTAAAAGGAATGCTTTTATCGGACCAAATCATGACACTTAATTTTGTAACATTTAAAAAGCTCATTGTAACAGCAGATTGTTCCGTATCCCGATTATCCGATGGTGTCCTTACCGTTCTTAGTTTTGTGACGCCTTTTCTCCAGGTGAATGAAACTGCCTTGGAATCAATTGAAGTGAAAGTAAACAGGCAGCATAATTTTCGAAGAACTGATGCGCGTCTGATGCAGCGTGTTTACGATTATATATTGGCAAATCTCTCCGAACCACTGCCGTCAATTAAGGACCTGGCAAGGCAATTTGGTACAAATGATTTTAAGCTCAAAGATGGCTTTCGGCATTTTTTCCGTACAAGCATCCACAAGTTTTATACAGAAGAGCGACTTAAAAGGGCTTATCTTATGATAGAGCAGACTGATATTCCCCTTAAGAATATTTCCTTTATGAATGGTTTTAACAGCTATCCTAATTTTTCTAAATCATTCAAGAAACAGTTTGGATTCTCTCCTAAAGAACTCGGCAGGGGCAAAATTGATGGTTTTTTCCTCTGGATGACCTTAATCCTTCTTAATTAACTTTTGCTCCCGAAAGTATAAGTCTTATTGGTTTGGAATTTAGAATTTTACATTGTTGAATTCAAATAGACCAATTATGAGACTGATTATGAAACCGGGGTTTAAGACTTTTATTGTAGAAGTTATCTGCCTTCTGTATATATTACTCTTTGTATATGCAGCAGTCAGCAAGCTGTTGGATTTTGAGAATTTTAAAATACAAATGGGGCAGTCACCAATATTGAGTTCTTTTGCCGGATGGATGGTAATTTTTATCCCTCTTTTAGAATTTGGTATTGCAATTCTTTTAATCTTTCGAGGCTTAAAATTCTGGGGATTACTGCTCTCATTTTTGCTGATGTTTCTTTTCTCTCTGTATATCTATATTATGCTGAACTATAGTTCATATATTCCTTGTAGCTGCGGTGGAATTCTGGAAAAAATGACATGGAAGCAACATCTGGCTTTTAATATTTTTTTTACAGTATTAGCTTTAATTGCATTTATATTACATCCATATGGAAGTAAAACAAATAATCGCTACATGCAGATTATCACATTTAAAATCACTCTAATATTGGCAGCTGTATTTTTTGGTGGCTTGGTAATGATTTTAATGTTTCGTTTTACTGACAATATAATTCATTATAAAAACAATTTTATTCGTCGTTTTCCTCAGCACACCGCTCAAGAGATTTATCAGATTGATTTAAAATTTAATTCCTATTATTTTGCAGGAAGTGATGAAGATAAGATATATCTAGGAAATTCGACTGCACCGCTTAAAGTTATAGTATTAGACACCTTATCAAAACAAATAACTCAACAGAACATTACTCTAGAACGAATAAAAATGCCTTTCTCTGTTCCAGTAGTAAGAGTGAGTAACGGTCATTTTTTTGTTTATGAAGGAACAGTTCCTTATATCTTTAGTGGTAGTACTGTTGATTGGCGTGCTAATTTAAAATTAAAAAGTGGTTACTATTTTTCAAATGCGGTTTCTGTTGATTCAACTTTACTGGCAGTTCGATATATTAATCCTCTAACAAATGAAAATGCTGTTGGTCTAGTAGATTTGAAAGATACTTTAAAATCCAAAATTAGTACTGACCTTCTTGAAAAACAATTTGATGGCATTTTCGATACTGATGGGGCACTAATTTATAATCATGAAATAAAGAAGATTATTTATGTTTATTACTATCGAAATGAGTATATGCTAATTTCGAATCAATTAAAATTAAGCATAAAAGGAAATACTATAGATACGGTAAGCACGGCTCATGTTGACTTAGTTAAGAACCCTAAAACTGGTAAGATAACTTTCTCCAAACCTCCATTAAGGGTTAATAGACTTATTGCTTCATACGGAAATCTACTGTTTGTCAATTCTTCTTTGCCGGGTCAGTATGAGTCTGAATATTTATGGAAAACCGCCTCCATAATAGATGTTTATGATCTTTCAGATCAAAGTTATCGTTCAAGTTTTCCTATCTATAATATAGGACGAAAAAAAATGAGAGGTATGTATGTATATGGAGACCATCTATATGCTCTTATTGATCAGAAACTGGTATGTTACAAATTAAGATCGCATATAACGCAAAACCGTTAAAGGAAAATAAAATTATTAAAGGTATATCGGCCGATATCAGGGATTAGATCGAAAACCTGTAAAAGAGTAGATCATAACCATATAAATATTAATATTATGAAATCAAATAATTTAAAAAGATTTACAGCTCCATTAGCAGTTGTAATCTTAGGAGGGGCGGGAGCTTTTTTTACTGCATCAATGGGTAGTGCCAATACGGTAGATGAACGTCCGGTTTACAGATTCATTAATCAACAAAATCCATGTCAGCAAGAATCAGTGACATGCCAAACTGAGCAGGCAGACGAAATTTGTTCATTAGGAACCACTCAACTTTACGGAAAGGTTGATGAAGAAAATCCAAACAACAATTGTGATCTTCGAATGTATAAAGTTTCTAACTAGATTAAACAATTTAGTTGTTATTACAATGCTGTTCTCCTTAGAGAACAGCATTGTTCTATTATTGCGCTTCCATCCATTTTAACTTAGGTCCGTCTTTTAGATAGTATTCAAACCATTCAGAACTTTTAGATGTTAAGTCAATCTGATTTTTCTTATTGGTAAAAACGTGATCTTCATTGGGATATATTAGTAAAATATGTTTTCTTTTAAGTCTTCGCAACGCCAAATGCAGCTCTTTGCTTTGTGCTGGGTCAACGGAGGTATCCTTATCACCAGTATAAGACAATAGGGGAGTGAATACATTTGCGGCGCTACTTATCGGACTGTTTGTTTGAAAACCTTCATAATTTTCAAACAAAGTGGAGCCCATTCTCATTTGAAAACTTTCATAACGCCAAGTTTCAGGTAGGTAATCATTCTGATTAAATGACAAATAACCACTGTTAAGATCACTTAAGCCAGCGCCTGAAATTGCTGCGCTGAATAATTTGCTTTGTGTAATTATAAAGTTGGTTTCATAACCTCCAAATGAATGTCCGATTAAACCTATTTTTTTTTGATTAACAGGGAATTCCCTAAGTACCTTTTCGACAGCTGAAGTAACGCAGTCGAGTGCTGAATATCCCGGATTTCCTAATTCATATGAAATATCAGGAAGTAGCACAAAATAGCCATTGTTTGTATAATTTGATATGTTGAACGAAGATCCATTTAGAAGTGTTGGATTCATATATTTATGTAACCTAAAGGTTTGCTTTTCATAAATATTTACGATCATTGGATAGGTCTTTTCTGTATCAAATCCGGCAGGAAAGAAAAGCGTTCCATTAAGAAGTATTCCTTTTGAATTTTTATAAGTAATCAGTTGAGAATGACCCCAAGTATAATTCTTATGATGTGGATTACTTTCAAATATTATATAGGGGTTTTTATTTTGAGTTTTTAAAATTAATTTAGGAGGAATATTAAATTTTTCCTGCAAATAGATAAAATTGTTTTCGTTGCCACTTTTTTTTACGCCAGAAACATATGCAGAATCGTAAAAAACAGATTGTAATTTTCTGATTTTATCTATAAATGAAATACCCGATTTCGAATTATCATTGGCTTTAACGCTTAAAATAAAATTGTGGCCAGGAACTAAAGTATGAGCCTTAAAATCTAGGATGGAAAAATCTTCGGATCTATAATTAGCAAGACGATAAATTTTATTTTCTTCTCGTCCATGTGTAATTCTCTTGACTTCAAAACTAGAAGTGCTGAATTCCCAAAGATCAAACTCATCGTAAAGTAATAAACTCTTGTCATTTTGCGTCCAGCCTGCGAAACCATATGGAAAAGTAGATATACCGTACTGTGTTTTTGTAATTGCAAATGAGGACTGAATACTTTTGGTTAAGTTGATGTTACTTTTTGTTTCAAATGAATAAAGCCACCAATTTCCATCCTTGAAGTAAACTATGAACTGGCCATTTGGCGAAAAAGACATTGTCTTAGTTAAGCCTGTATTTGGCTGTCCATGTAAAAAAGGAGAAATTTCTCCCGACTGAATATCTAATATAGAAAAATCCAAGTCAGGTTTTTGCTTAAATGAAGGTTTGTTTTTTTCGGGATCGTAGACCAGAGCAAACTTTTGATTTCCGTTTAAAATGACTCTTGGATTTTCCTTATTTCCAATTCGTTTTGTTCTGCCTGTTTCAGGAGTCCATTGAATCAGATGAAAATCTTCATTATTATAACCGTGTGCTTTTCTGCGAGGAAATAAATCTTTATCCTCAGCATTCCAAACCTGGATAGCATCAATATCTTTCTCAGGTTCAGGATCCCGAATTTCCTTTACAATAAAAAAAACACTTGATAAATCCTCAGATACACAAAGATTGTTCAGATAGCGTCCTTCGATGAAATTTTTTTTTCCAAAGTTTTTATCCGATCCAATATTGTAATGATATATTTTTTTTTCAGCAGTTTTGTATAAAATTAGTTCGGAAAAATTTGTATTCTTGAATTTTGCAGGACATCCAACAAACAGGACACCCTTGCCTTTATTATGCCATTTGATTATTTTATAATGAATCTGTGCGCTAACGGATAATTTTGTTAATGTAATTTTTTTGCCGAGATCTAAAATTTTAAGATAGGATCGATCAGAATGTTGAGAACAGGCTAATTTATTTCCATTAGGACTTAAACTGTAAAAATCTATATCTTCAATCTCTTTTAATAAAGTTCCATTAAGATCATAGATTAGCACAGAGGTGCTACTGTCGGCATTTTTTTTTCTTAAGATAATATGATTGCTACCAGTTTGGAAATCAGTAATACTGTCAACGTATACTTTGCGATTAATTTCTAAATCATAAAATAAAAACCGATTATTGGTCATAAGGCAGGCAAATGAGTTGTTTTTTAAAAAGAGTCCATTTTTGATGTTTGGTATAGCAGTTTTTATTTTCCCTTCAGTGTTTTTTAAAAAAGTTGTGTCTTCTCCAGTTTCATAGGATAATGAATATGCTGTCCATTTAGTATTATTGGATAAATCGGTAATTCTAAGAGTACTCCATTTTTTATAATCTTCTTGGGGTACAGAACCCGCTTTTTTAATCTGCCCCATTAAAGGGCAGATTGTCAAAAGCAAATTAGTACTAATCCAAAATGATCTGCTGATGTTTAGTAATGCTTTCATTAATAACCGGTATTTTGCGGATTTAAGTTTGTATTTAAAATTAATTCAGATTCCGGGATCGGAAGTATTGCCTTGAATGAATCCCATTGTGGTTTGCTACCTAAGAGCACACTGTCAATAGCATCAAAACGCTTAAGATCGAAAAATCGATGTCCAAATTCGGTGAAGAATTCCAATTGACGTTCTTTTAGTATTGCCTGAAGAATTTCCTGCTTGCTAATTGCAGTGGTATTGGTTAGTCCGGCTGTATTTCTTATCTTATTGAGGTCTTCCTTACCGCCTGTCAGATCTCCATTATGTGTCCGTGCCTCAGCTCGTATCAAATACAATTCGCTTAATCGCAGGAGAATAGAGAATTCTGTAGAAGATCCATTCCCTTTGTTTTTGTATTTGGAAGGGTAATACCATGTTATGATTCCATTGGATACCGCAGTGGTCCATGCTGTTTTTCTCTGGTCCATGGGTTGGAATGAACCCATTAATGTCTCGCTTAAGGCGGATAATGGAGGGGGGCCGGCCGTAAAAATAAAAGTCTGAGCTTCTAATGTATTTCCTGCAGGTGTATTTGATGAAAACTGCCAGATAGTTGAAGTGCTTCCTTTTAAAAAGATTTTAGACAAATTGCCTTCAAATGGATAAAGTGCGGTATTGTTCAATACCGCTGATGCTTCATTTGAGGCTTCAGCCCACTGCTCTGTGTAGAGTAGTATTTTTGAAAGCAAAGCTTTTGCCGCGTATTTATTTGGCCTTGTACGGTCAGGAGTTACATATGAGGCAGATAGATACTGAATCGCAAGTTTTAAATCTTCAATACAATGATGATAAATCTCCTTTGAAGGTTCTTTAGAAATCGATTTATTCAGTTGATAGTTGGTCGTTGTTACATATGGTATGTTTCCAAAAAGACCAGCCAAATAAAAATGTATAAATGCCCTTGTAAAGAGCGCTTCCCCTTTTAATTGATTTCGGTCAAATTCTGAAAGTGCAACCGAAGCAGTAACACCTTCTAAAACGGCATTTGCGCCATAAATCTGGTTATAGCTATTGTTCCATAATGACTTAATACTTGTATTTGAAGGCAATATTACATTATTATAAAAATTAGCGGGTCCCTCTTGTGTGTTACCATAAAATTTGAGTTCGTCAGTATAGTTTCCAAGTAAATTAGAAATACCTGTGCTGTAACCCGTAAAGAGTCCTGCATCCCTCATTTTGGAATAAACCTGAGTCATGGCTGCATTTGCAGTTGTTTTTTCTTCAAAAACAGTCGATGCAGTTAGCTGAGAATTAGGAAGGTCAACTTCTACAAAATTATCACACGACAAAATTGCAAGGGCGAAGAGCATTAATACAAATGATAACTTTATTTTTTTCCATGCAGAGAAAAAAGAAAAGTAAAAATCTGAAGTGGAATTATATTTTTTCATAATTTTTTTATTTAAAAATTAAATTGAAGTCCGGCCGAAAAAACTTTTAAAGGAGGCAGGTATCCCAATGATGTGAATTCAGGATCAGCGCCATCGTAGTGAGTGAATGTCAGAAGGTTTTGACCCTCGAAGAATATCCTGCATTTAAAATCTTTTAACGGAATGTCATAGGAAAGAGAAATGTTCTTCAATCGTATGTAAGAGGCATCACTTATTGCTCCATCGCTCTCAAAATACCTGTAGTATGCAGCAGATGCTGTACTGTTTGTTCCCGAAGTATAAACTTGGAATACTGACTGGTCTCCTGGCTCCCGCCAACTGTTTAGAGCTGATACAGGCAAATTGCCCTCGGTTCCGGGAAGACCAAAATAGGATGAACCGTTATAATTTTTCTGTTTTGCAAACTGAAATAGAAAATCCAATTGCCAGTTCTTATATTTTATGGTATTCTGGAGACCTCCAAAATAATGAGGTGTAAGATCAGATATTGTTTTTTTGTCCTCCACGGCAGTAAGAAGACCGTCACGGTTTACATCTTCAAATGTATATACTCCTGTTTGCTGATCTATCCCAGTATAATGATATACTTTTTTTATATTTAAAGGCTGTCCAATAACCAATGTATTTGCATAAGTAGAGCCTTGCAGATTTGGAAATTCTAAAAGTCTGGTACGACTGAATGTTAAATTAAAATTGGTAGTCCAGTTCAAGTTTTTATGCTGTAGATTAAGAGTTCTAATGGTAAATTCAAAACCATTGTTTTGTACTAATGCATCTAGATTTGCCTGTACTGAAGTAAAACCTGTTGTTCCTGGAAGTGGAATACCGGCAAGCTGGTCTGCGGATCTATTGTCGTAGTAGGCTCCAGTTAAAAACAGTCGGTCTGAAAAAAGTCCTATTTCCAGAGCAGTTTCAAATTTTTTATTAGTTTCCCAGCCAAATTCCGGATTAAAAAGGCGGCTAGGTGAAAGACCGCTTATGTTTGAGTATTTGATGCCTGCAACTGTGTAAGTATCTAAAAATTGGTAATCTCCTATCTGGTCGCTACCTGTTATACCATAGCTTGCCCGTATTTTACAGAAACTTAGTGGAGTATTATTCTTAAAAATATTTTCTTTAGACAAAAGCCATGCAGCTCCTACAGCTCCAAAATTGGCAAACTGACTTCCTGGTCCAAAACGACTAGAACCATCCCTTCTGCCAGTCAGGTTTATAATATATTTGTCATTATAACTATAATTAAATCTTGCAAAAAAAGCCTGATATTTATAAACTGTTTCACTGCTTAGCAATGTGGTTATAGAAGAGGCGGAAGCCATATTTGAAATCAGGCCATTGTTGGCAAAACCTGACCCATATTGCACAAGCTGATTGGATTTTTGGGACTGGAAGGTAGCTCCTGCAACAGTACTTATAGTGTTTCGTCCAAAAGAGTGCGTCCAGTTCAACTGAGGCTCTATGATCCATGAATATCGTTCCATGCGACCTGTTGTAAGGGTAGAATTTTCAGGACCGTATCCAAAGGCAGGGTTAAATCTTGTCGATGGATTAGTAGTATTCTCATTATTGATTAAACTGGTATATCCTATATTAGCTTGGAGCTGCAGATTCTTAGTCACCGAATAAGACAAGAGACTACTGGCAATTAAATCATTGGTGAGTGCTTTATATTTTCCTGTTAGATTTCGAAGCGGATTGTTAAAAGTACTGTTTTCCCAGTTTAGCGAACCGTCTGGATTGAACAGTAAAGGTGCATTTGGAGCAATGGTGTAGGTTTCTCTCATCAGGTCTACCTGAGGTTGGTTATTGTCTTGCAGGGTATAGCCTATGGTGGCATTGGCTTTGAATTTCTTATCCTCAGATTCATGATTGACATTTAAACGAAAACCGCCTTTTTTATATCGAAAATTACCAATATAAACGCTGCCTTGATTATTAAAATTTCCGCTCAACAAAAACTGAGTATGCTCTGAGCCACCACTTAGAGAAGCCTGCAGATTTGATATTTCAGCAGTTCCTCCCAAAAGTTCTTTCTGCCAATTGGTATACCTACTCTGATCCCAAGTGCCGTTAATATCATATGCAGTGGCGGGAATTGTTGTTATTCCATCATTGGCGTACGCCTGTTTTCGCATTTGAATATACTGATGTGTATTCATCAGGTTCATGAATCTTGTTACTGTGGCCGCACCAGTGCTAATTTTTGCATTGAAACTTGTTTTGCCCTGTCTCCCTTTTTTTGTGGTTACCAAAACTACTCCGTTTGCACCTCGTGAACCGTAAATGGCAGTTGCATCCGCATCTTTAAGCACTTCAATGCTTTCTATCTGGTCAGGATTGATGCTGTTTAAGGGGCTCGGCTGGCCGGGAAGTACTGCCGAGGGAGTGCCTGAACCAATAGCATCTGCAGTATAGGGAACACCGTCTATAATATAGAGCGGATTGTTAGCGCCTGATCTGAAACTGTTCTGTCCCCTGATTTTTATGTCAAATCCTCCACCAGGAACGCCTGTTGTCTGTGTGATCGAAACTCCTGCCATGCGTCCTTGCATGGTGGCCAGAATATTTGTTACCGGCTGTTTTTCAATGTCTTTTGAGGTAATGCTGGCAATACTGCCGGTACGCTCGCTTTCTTTCACCGAGTAATATCCGGCATTGATTCGTACTTCCTGAAGTGTTGTGATATCGTAGGATAGCATAATTTTTACAACTGAACGACCCTGAATGGGAACCATTGCCGTTTTGAACCCCATATAAGATACAACCAGAGTGTCGTACGGAGAGCAGGAGAGCGCGTACTCACCGTTGAAATCAGTAATCACAGCTATGTTTTTTTTGCTTTTAATAGCAAGAGTTACACCAGGCAAGGGATTAGTACCTTCTGTAACAGTGCCCTGAACCTTGTGTTGTTGGGGAAATAAATTCTTTTGCCGAGAGTAATTTTTGGCAAAAACTGGTGAGTAAGAGATAAGAAGACCTAGAAAAATTAGGCAATAGAGATCTCTTCCACCCTTGGAAAATGAAAAATTATTCATAATTTTGGGATTGGTTAGTTAAATATGATTTGATTGGCCATGGTCCTCTATACTAGTTTAGTCGCTGTTAGAGGGCCATTTTTTTATAATTGAAGCAGATTTTAAGTTTCAATTCATTTTAAAGCAGGTTTATTTCATTGGCAGGGAAGATTAAAGATTATTGATTGAGAAGCCACACTGCTTTGCCATGTTGCAGCCAGGTTTGGGCAGTGTGTTTCTCAACTAACTAATTCAAAATTTGTTGTTGATTACGAGCCTTTAGAAAAATAAGCATTGCTGAGAATGGGAGCGGAGTAGTGCCTGATTTATGGCCAAAAAAAAAGCGCGGAACTCAGCTTACTGCGTTAGAGGTACTGGTATACCTGGAAACAATAAGTGAGCCCACGCCAATAGACGTGAGCATCTTACTTATTATCTCGTTTCTATAAAATTACCAGTTTTCTAACGCGAGATTCTAAGCGAATGCTTCAATATTTTTGAAGAGTCGCAAAAATACGATCCTTAAAGGATCATATGCAAATATAATATAAAAAAAATTATTGTTCGCGATCGCGAACACTTTTTTTACGCTCTTTTCTTTAATTTGTTTTAATACTAAAAGACTATCAGGGGATGAGTAGCAAAATTGAAGCTGTACAAAGGAATATGCTTGTTAATAAGTATATCTGCAATTATATTTCAAAGCGTTGGATCATAAACAGAGTTGATGAAGGTGGTGAAGAGGTGACTAAAAGGCAGTACGCAAAAGATTGTAATTTAGCCACTTCAACAATAACTAAATTACAAAGGCCGGATGGATATAATATACCTTTTGCAATAATTAATAGTATTTGCAATAAAGAAAAGATCGCACTGTCAACTTTTTTTTCTGATTTTGAACTAGAATATGGAATTTCAATTATTGACAAATACTTAGATAAAAAATAGCTTAAGAACACATACAATTTTTAAAATGATGATATATACATACGTTATTAAACATCTAAAATAAACTAATTTTTAAATTGTACAATTGAAGTATATTTTTCAAAGGGTAAATTTAAAACTTTTCTCAAAATTTAGCTTTATATTCTTAAAATACCATAGTGCTATTTAGGTTCGCTTCACAATTTGGATCTTTAATTACAAACTCATTATATGCTTTCATTAAAATTCCGTTGGATATATTAAGATAGTCTTTAAAATCATCCAAAACATCTTCTTCAAATTCGGCATAATTTCGTTGATTTTTTTTGCAAATTTTATAATGTTTCAAAAATATTCGTTCTTTCCATGATTTAGAATGCTTAGAAATTGTTGCCTTATATCTAGTTTCAATTTCGAAGACATCTTTCCAAGTTTCTTTACAATCTTCATAAGAAGGATTTGCAGCATTTACTTCTAACTTCCATTTAGCAGAATCTTTTAAATCAATGTCGGGAGAAAGAATAGTAAGATTAATTGTGTGGTTAATTTCTTTACTATATGGATAATAGAATTTTCTTTGAATTGTAGTTAAGTCATTATACGGTAAGTCTTTTTGATTTTTATTTTTGGAATTACATCTATGACACATCGGAAATAGATTGTTAAAATTAATTGAAATAAAGGGGTATTTTGATTTTAATAAGTAATGATCATAGTCATCTCTGCCATCATCATGCTCACATAGAAGTGAATCTAAACCACAAAAAGGACAGACTAGATATTCATTAATTTCTCGAAAACTTTCAAAATGTTGCTTTACAGTACCACATGAATTAACGACTATTGAATAGCCTAGAATTTTATTGTCTCCCCAAAGTTCGTCATAAAAACTTTTTATTTGAGTAGAAATACTTATCGGAAGTTGACTATATTTAATCGGGGCCTTTGTAATATCCGCAATAGATTCTATATCATTGTTTATTAAATAAGCATTTTTAACAACTTGCTTATCCTGTAATGTTGGCAAATTATTATATGCATTAAAAATGGCTATGAGCTTATCATCAATTTGATTTTTATAAGCGTTAATAATATTTTGAAAATCTGGATGAATTAAGTAAGCATGTGAATAAGTTGTTTGAGTGTTATCAAACATTTTTGTAAAAAAGAAATCTAAATAATTATGAAGATTTTGAATAGGGTGCGGTGATACGGATTTATAGAAATACAGCATTACTTTTCTTTTTTTTCAAGTTCCACTTTAATGTTTCTAAGCTTACTAAATAAATCAAATTTTTCAACTGAGTCACCAAAATCTTTATTTAATCGTTCGACTACTTTTCTTAAATCATCCATTGAGTGGATGTTTTCGACCATATCTTTAAGTTCTTTTCTCGCCATTTCTGAAATACCTTCAGATTTTTCGAAAATTTCATCTAAAATAATTGATATCGAAGCACCGTAGACTTGAAAATCAGGGTTTGTATACTCAATTAAACCTTTTTCTTTTTCAAATTTGTAAACATCCTGACTAAAAGAATCTGAAATAACAAATGGAGAATGTGTAGTAAGAATTAATTCTTGATTTCTAACTTTAATAATGTTGCCGAAACTGTCATATGAATTAGCTGCTGCAAGATTTAATGTTTTAATAAATTTTGCTCTCCATTTTGGATTGAAATGAGTGTCAGGCTCATCCATAAGAAATAAACAGCCATCATCTTGCATCATCATTACCGTGCCAATTACTTCATTAAATTGATGCTCTCCGTCTGATAATGATTTGTAATATATATCTTTTTCTATTTCTGTATCAATAATTTTACTAATAACTATTTTTTCAATTCTAAAAACTAATCTTGAAGGATTTGGTTTTGGCATTTCATCAGAAATATTCAGTGACATATTAGGATTTAGCATTTGTCTCCTTGTAGTTGGATCAACTAAATACAAATTAAAAATTTCTAATTCATAGAATACTTTAAACAGTGTAAATGAATTTTTAAAATAATAAGCAAACGCTTCTCGCGTGGAGGAATCAATAGAAAAATCAAAAATCAGCAGGTTAAATTTGCCAACTTTTTTTTCAATCCATGTTGAAGAGCATAATTTTAATTTTTCGATATTTTCAGTAATAGTTTCACTTACCGGAAGCACTTTTTTATATATGTCATCAGTATTTATTGTTATTCTGAAGGATTTTAATTTCTCAATATGAAGTATTTTTTTTAAAAGATCTATTTTTTTTTCATCACCGAGTAACATGTTAGAGATAAAAATTGAAAAATTAGCATTGTAATCTAAAAAAAATAATCTGTGACTCTCGGCAAACTCTTCTCCTTTTTCAAATTTCTTTATATTTTCAAAAACTTTAAAATAATGATACTTTAATTTATAATACGGATTACTTAATAATTCATTTTGACCAGATGTGTATGCGATGATTTTTTTAGGAAGTAGTAGATGAGTGTTTTCATCAACTCTCTCAAATGTAGAATTACCGATTGTAATAATAGAAAATTCAGGTTTTTCTCCAAGTAATTTAACGATTTTTATTTGCTGATCGTATGTAAATGATGCTTCAACTTCATTAATTTTAACGACAGAACTTTTGACTGGTAAGAAATATTCTATCTCAAATCCGAAATTTTTACTTTTCTTTTCCTCATCACTAACGGTATCTAAATGATAAATTTCTAGAAAATAAAAAATTTCCGAAAATAGTTCTAGAAAATTTGATTTTCCGCTACCATTCAGTCCTGCAAATACCTTTGTAGATAATCTGTCTTCTCTAAACGAAACATTGAATTCATAAAGTTTATTAGCGGCTAGACTTCTAAAGTTATCTCCAAGAATTTTTACACTTTTTATTTTCATTCTTTAATTTTGAAATAGATACCTGATGTTATTTTTTTACCCTTACTATTAATTATTTGATAATCTTCTATGCGAAGTTTAAGTTCTACATTTTCCTTCTCACCATTGTAAAAAAATTGCTCCAGTTTTATAAATTGATTGTCATTATTTAAAGCAGAAAATATAAATGATTTTAAATCATCTGATTCCACTAATTTTGGATTAGTTTTTAATTCTTCAGATGAGTGATAATTTGGAAATATAACTTTTTCATTTATGAGAAAGTTTACCAGTAGCTCACTATTAAAATGATAATCAGAATATTGCTCTTTAATCCATTTGGCAACCATCTCGAAATTTACTTCTTGCCAGTTAAATTTACCGTCGTATTGTTTTTCTGCATCTTGATTCAGTTTAGATGTTATAGAAATTATATTTTCAAAAGTTTTCATCGCTTGAGCTAATTCCTCAGGAATAACAGGTAATTTTTGAAAAGGGGAAATTGATTTATTAGTAGTTTCTATCTGTTTTAATAAAGATTTAGGTAATATTTCAGTAGATACACTAACTCTTTTTTGAATTTCTCTTGTTTGCTTTATAAATTCCTCCATAGGTTTGGAAATAAGTTCTAATTCCAAACTATTCTTAGTTTTAAATTTCTCTTCAATTTCTATTGCTTTTGTACCAATGTCTAACTTGTTTAAATTTAAATCACCTTTAAAAGCAAGGTGGGACAATGAGCTGAACAAATTTTCAAGCTCATTTAAACTCTCTTCGAATTTTTCTTTTATATTTTCTGCTTTTAAAACTATTAAGCCAAATTCATTCTGAATATCTATCGGAGGTTTAATCATTAGTATTTTTTCAAACCGCCCTTTTGTTAATATTTTTTTCATTCCTTTTGTCGAGTGATTTTCAATATAAACTTTTGAAGTTCTGAACAACCAATATAAAAAATAAGAATTTATTTCGTCATTGGGTTGTATCGCATTTATCTGTTGATTAAAAGAGACTTTTCTATCCGTTAGACTAGCTCTTCCTAATGATTCAATGCTTCCTGCAATACACGCGACGAGAAGCGCACCCTTATCGACAGACCTAGATTTTGATAATCCTTCCTTTGAAAGATATTCTTTCGATTTGCTAATAAAAGTTTTTTTATTAGAGATATTGTCAGTTTTGATCCACTCAATATAATTATTAGAATAATTATTTAGATCACTTCTTGGAGGTGTATTTCCTGTTATTACTGTGCCAAATTTAGTAAGAGGTTCTTTACTCCATTTCTTATCATTTTTAAGGGGATCACCGAAAGTATCATAGAAAGTATTTTTTAAAAAATCATTTAATAAAGAAATACTTTCTTTGCGTTGCTCAATTAGGTTCTCTATTTTTGTTAGTATTTCAGCAATGCGGATTTGTTCGACAAGTTTTCCTGGAATAGGAATTAATAAATTCTCTAAGGAATTTTTATTAATATGCGGTATTGTTGCACCTGTTGATTTTTTTTTGAGATAACTAGATTTGCTTTTTATAAATAAACCTAAGTATCTGTAGTCGTAATTGTTATCGTCTTTTATTTTTAATCGAGCCAAAGTACTCCCTATATAGCCCTTTTTACCATATCCCACCGTTCCGACATTTGCACCATCCCAAGCTATTAGTATATCTTCTTCTGTTGCTAACAATCCCTTACTGTCATTACTATATTTAATATTTGTATCATTTCTAAGGTCATCAATTTGTATAACCCTAACTGAATTAATACCAACATTATCGGTTAATTTATTTTGTCCGCCTTTTTGTATTGAAAATATTTTATTTAGTTTTTCTAACTTCATTATAAAATATTAAATAATTCATCAATTTCCGTTTTTATACTTTCTTCTAATTTAGATAATTTATCTAAAATATATTTTGGCTTTTCATATTTTATTTCCGTGTAAATTTCTTCCTTGTATTCGTTGAAACTTAGATGATAGTCGTTTTCAACAATTTCTTGTTTTGGCACAAAAAAATGTTGCTGCGCACGGTCGGTCTCTTTTTTTGAGTTTCGATTCTTGTATTTTTCGATTATTATATGCAAATCTTCAAAATCGCGATCACCATTTGGGAGATTCTTTGGGTTTCTTTTGTCGTCTAAACTCCAGCCATCCCCCTTCATATCGTAAAACCACACGTCTTTGGTTTCACCTCCCTTAGTAAACAATAATATAGCTGAACTTACCCCTGCGTAGGGTTTGAAAACGCCGGAAGGCATTGCAATTACAGCCTTTAATTCACATTTATCAATAAGTAATTTTCTTATAGCAACAAAAGCTTTACCACTACCAAATAAAACCCCTTGTGGTATTACTACACCAGCGGTACCACCCATTCGAAGCATTTTGTAAATTCTTTCTAAGAATAGTAATTCACTTTTAGTAGAAGAAACTGTAAAACTGGGGTTAAGTTCCTCTTTGTCCATACTTCCTGCAAATGGCGGATTTGCCATTACTATATCGTAAAAATTATCTTCATTATAATTTTTACTTAAAGTGTCTTTATAGTCAATTTTTGGTTGCGTTATTCCATGCATCATCAAGTTCATTAAACCTATTCTTATCATGGTTGGGTCAATATCGAAACCGAAAAAACTTTCTTCGTTTAATATCTTTTTTGCTTTTTCATCCACCAATTTGTCTGCTAAAGTACCTCTAATGAAGCCGTTATCGTCGACTTGTTTGTAGTTTTGGCTTGTGAATTGTGTAATAATATATTTAAATGATCCTAAAAGAAAACCAGCAGTTCCACTGGCGGGATCAGCAATTTTGTTACCTAATTTAGGCTCAACTAATTCGGTAATTAATTCAATAATATGGGTTGGTGTTCTAAACTGTCCATTTTTTCCAGACTTGCGTAGAGAATCTAAAAGATATTCGTAAAAATCTCCTTGGGCATCGATAAATCGATTCTCTTTTTTAAGTTCAGCGTAAATTTCATCTATAGTTTTTGTAGCTTCGGTTAACATTCTTCCACTAGGAATTAAAAAGGCAGCATTCGCCATGTGTTTTGTAAAAAACGAATTGGCATCATCTAACTGTTTGATGAAGGGAAAAACCTTGCTTTGGACATGCAATAACATATCATCGCTAGGCATTTTTGTAAAATGACTCCACCTTAGTGTTTCTTTTTCAACAGCATTTTTTTCGTCTTTTTCATCTACTCCAGGAGGAAAATATTTTCCTGAAAATGTAGAATTAAATGCTTCACCTAAATAATCTGCATTAGTGATTTTTTGTTTATCAGTCTCATCTAGTTGCTTCATAAAAAGCAGATAGGTTATTTGCTCGATAGCATTAAGAGGATTGGAAATTCCACCGCTCCAAAATTTATCCCACAATGTTGCAACTTTATTTTTTAAAATTGGTGTTAACATTATTGTTTTGTTGTTCAAAGTTTTGCAGCAATAGTAAACTTTGAGATTATTGTATATTTTTATTGGTACTCCATTTCTGTATATAAATATATCACTGCCATAGAAACAAGGCTATCTTATACTAAAGTGTAAATATATGTAATAATCATTTTTATATAACAGTTAATATGTACTGGTATTCTTATTTTGTACTAAATGAAAAGCCTTTCAGATTCTGAAAGGCTTTAATAAGTAAAAGTAAGAATGATTTATTTTTTAGATTCTTCAATTGAAATTTTTCTAAACTCTTTTAAAAGCTTCTCAATTTCTAAAGTTGATTTACGAGCTCTTGCTCCAGATGCTTTGACACCTTTTTCAATGAGTGAGTCTGATTCAGTTTTAAATATCTCTATTTCTGCATTAATTTTTGCTACTAGATCTTTCATGTTTTTATATTGTTAAATTCGAGCTGGCAAAAATAAAATTTTAACTTATATATGCAAGCGGTTTCTAGATCAGTTTTATTAAAACTTCTATTTAAAAGTTATCCTATTAGTTGTTTCCCTTTTTTTCTCATCTATGATTTTGGTATATATCTGTGTGGTCTTTATACTTTTATGTCCCAGCATCTTAGATACCGTAAATATATCGGTACCGGCTGCCATTTGTAATGTAGCATATGTGTGCCTAAAACAGTGAAAAGTGATATGTTTCTCAATTGAAGCATCTCTAATCCAGATAGGTATCAAACGGTCAAAATCCCATTTTTTTAAATTAAGAAAGATCTTTCCATGCTTCATTCTTTCCGGACCTAGAAATTCTACTGCTTCCTGAGAAATCGGTAGGGTAATTGGCTTATCAGTTTTTTGTTGCTTGAATCTTATATAATATCCCTCTTGTTTACTGTATTGGACTTCTTCCCAAGTAAGTTTTGATATGTCGGAATAACGAATACCAGTTAACAGCGAAAAAAAGCTTACACGCTTGACAATTTCCTTTTTGCAAGGTGTCCTGAACAATCTTGAGGCTTCTTCCATAGTTAGGAAGTTTCTTTGTGATTCCTGTTCCTTGATGCTTTCCACCGCAGCGTTAACATCAGTTTGTAGTAATCCTTTTTTATAAGCCTTTTTGAGAGTGGCCTTAATCTTGTTGAAATAGGATAGGGCAGTGTTTTGAGCGAGGGGCTTATTATTTTTTCTTAAACTTTTTGCCTTTAAGATATATACCCTAAAATCTTCAATAACAGTTACATCAATGTCCCGCATCAATATATCCTGATTCTTAAGAAACATTTCAAAGTGGGTAATTGCAGACCTCCATATTTCACTGTTAATTCCAATTTTACTTTCTGCGGTTTGTTTTAGATACTCCAGAAATGACATTTTACCGATCTCAATCAAGCGAAGGCGCTCTTGTTCAAATGGGGTATATATTTGTTGTTTATTAAGTTCATTTAGCCTATTTGCGCAGATAATTTCTGCTTTGCAAAAATTCTCTAAGTTCATTTCTTTCTCAATATTGCTTTTTGGTTTTGCAACCATATATAAACCTAAATATTCCCTTCGGGAAAATTCACGCGTTTTAGGATTATACACAGCAGGGAAAAAATCAAGATATAGAGTAATCTTTCCACTTGGCAGTGTTCTTTTTCTAAGTGTAACATTTATATTTTTCATCTTCACTCCGCATTAAATATTGTATCAATATCCTGTTTGGCGACATAGGTAAATTTTCCAATCGCATATTTAACAATGCCACGACGCTGAATCAAGTTGTAAAGCGCGCCAGAGGAAATATTGAACTTCTGCTGAATCTCCGTTATTGTATAGCAATTCTCAAAGCCTGGAAATTGCTGTTTTGGTTTAAAAAGAACATCCTCTATAGTTATTGCAAAAAAGGAATCAAGATCACACCTTCTGATAACTGTTCGTTTGCCAAACTTTCCCACGTCCAGCTGTCCTCTGCTTACTAGTCTGTAAATAGTGCTTCTGCTTATTCCAAATAAAATCCCTGCCTGTTTAACGCTGAGAAAATCTTTTATCCTTACTGCTTCAAGGACTGGATTTTTTGCAATCTCAGTCTCTTTGTTGCTCTGGTCGATTTTGGACTGCCTTGTCCTCGCTTTGTAGGCCCTGCTGCTGCATTTTAGAGAGCAATACTGGGTCTTTGTTGTTTTTGCGATGAATTCGTTTTGACAGAACCCGCAAATTCGTTTAATCTTGATATTCGTACTCATAAAATGTGACTGTAAGTGTCCCATTGTCTCTATGTGTCTCTCATTGTGTCATGATTTGGCCTAAAAATAATCCTAACGTGGAAAATTATTTTCGTGGTACAATAATGGTACAAATAAGGACAAACTATCTACAAATAAAACTATATAAACAGAAAGAAGAATCCCAGTTAAAATGCCGTTTTATGACATTTTAACTGGGATTCTTTGTTTTATTTTGTGATGTTTTGTGAAGCCTATTTTCCGATGCAGAAATTAGCGAAAATATTTCCCAATAATTCGTCATTGGATACCTGACCTGTGATAAGGCCAAACTGGTATAAAGCCTCACGAATATCAAGTGCAATTAAGTCACTTGAAAGATTGGTTTCCAGGCCAAATTTTACTTTTTGTATTTCATCTAAAGCTTTTAATAGAGAATCGTAATGCCTTGTATTCGTAACAATTGTTTCATTATTACGAAGAGCACCGGTATTTACAAAAGAAAGTAATTCATTCTTTAAATCTTCAACACCTATTTTCTCTTTAGCAGAGATAAGTAAAAGTTTTGCATTTAAATTTTCAAGCTTAGATGTAATATTTGAAACTTCATCAGCAGACAGTATATCTTTTTTATTTACAATAATTACTAAAGGTTTTAGCGGATATTTATTCTTGATTTGTTCAATTTCGGAAATAAACTCAGAACTTGAAACCTGAAACTTCAAACCATCAAACAAGTAAATAACAACCTGTGCCTGTTCTATTTTTTCAAAGGTTTTTTTAATTCCAATGCTTTCTACAACATCCTTTGTTTCACGGATTCCCGCTGTATCAATGAACCTGAAACCAATTCCGCCAATAACCAATTCATCCTCGATAGTATCTCTTGTAGTTCCGGCAATGTCCGAAACTATGGCGCGTTCTTCATTTAACAAAGCATTTAGCAAAGTCGATTTACCAACATTTGGCTCACCAACAATCGCGACCGGAATTCCGTTTTTGATCACATTTCCCACAGCAAACGAGTCGATTAAACGCTTTAAAACAAATTCAATTCTATTCAATAATTCATGAAATTGAGTCCTGTCGGCAAATTCTACATCTTCTTCTGCAAAATCCAATTCTAATTCAATCAATGACGCGAAATTCAAAAGTTCTTCCCGTAATTTGGCAATTTCATTACTAAAACCACCGCGCATTTGCTGCATGGCGATTTGGTGAGAAGCTTCATTATCTGACGAAATCAAATCGGCAACAGCTTCTGCCTGCGATAAATCCAGTTTTCCGTTTAAGAAAGCTCTCAGGGTAAATTCTCCTGCATCAGCCATTCTACAGCCTTTTCGCAGTAATAACTGAATAATTTGCTGCTGAATATAAGTAGAGCCATGGCAGGATATTTCGATCGTGTTTTCGCCTGTATAGGAATTAGGGCCTTTAAAGACAGAAACCAATACTTCGTCTAATGTTTTGGAATCATCTACAATATGGCCCAAATGCAAAGTGTGTGTTTTTTGCCTGGTTAAGTCTTTGTTCTTGATGGATTTAAAAACCGAATTCCCTATTGAAATAGCTTCAGCTCCCGAAATACGAATGATTGCAATGGCTCCGGCTCCTGACGGAGTTGCCAATGCAACTATAGAATCTTGATTTATCATGCTGCAAAGGTATAAAAAAAGCCATAAAGTTGTGTTTGTGAAGTTGTATTGAAGAGCACTTAATTGCAACTAAAAAAAATCATTTCATAAGAAATTGTCAAATGTTAAAATACTGATAATTGTCAGTTTGTTTTCTTTTTAGAATGACTAAATTTGAGAGAACAACTTCTAAATCCAAATCAAAATGAAAAAAATATTATTTCCAACCGATTTCTCTGACGCTGCTACAAATGCGTTTGTACATGCTTTAGAATTTGCTAAAATTGTCAACGCCGAGCTTATTTTGTTGCATACATTTGAAATTCCCGTTTATGACAGTCAGTTTTTTCCGGAAAATTATGCTGCAATTTACAGTTCAATAGAGTTAGCAAAATTTGAAATGTTTAAAGATGAAATCCCAAAATTAAGAGCTATTGCTAGCGAAAGAAAATTGGATGATATTGTCATAAAGCACCGTCTAATGGATGGCGATTTGATTTATAATTTAAAAAATGCAGTAGAAGAAGATCATATTGATTTTGTTATAATGGGAACATCAGGAGTTTCAGACTGGACGAAATTCTTTCTGGGATCAAATACGAGTTCCGTAATTTCTGAAGTAAAGGTTCCGGTTTTATGTATTCCTGCGGATGCAAAATTCAAAAAGATAAAAGTTATCGGATTTACAACCCGTTACCGTGATAAAGATAAAGCTGAACTTAGAAAAGTTTTGGCTATCGCAAAAAAAACAAATGCAAAAGTAAAAAGTTTGTATGTTAGAACTTCAAATTCAGATGTTTCAGATGAAACGATAAAAGAGTGGGAAAAAGATTTTTCAGGTGAAAACCTCGAATTTTTAGTTCTGCCAAGTGATGAAGTCAAAGAAACCATCATTGATTTTATACTATACAAAGATGTCGATGTATTGACAACTATTACGCACAAAAGATCTTTCTTTGAAAGTTTATTTGAGGCAAGTTTTACAAAAAAAATAGCAAAAGAAGTTTCAGTACCCGTTTTGGTAATGCACGAAAGCTAATAAAATCTGTTGTTTTACAATAGTAATTTTGAAAGTGTAAAACCTATATTTGTATTTCATTCAAATTAAAAAAATGGAAGCATATAAAAATAAGGTTGAGCACTATACTACAATTTTTCATAAAATCAATAAGAGATACAATAGCATAAGTATTCTGCGACTTTTAAGTGTTTTTCTGTGTTTATTTTTAATGTTTTATTACATAAAAACCAGTGAAATTCTTTACGCAGCTTTTGCTTTTCTGTCTTTTGTTGGTTTTATTTTTTTAATGCGAATTCATTCCCGGCTATCCTTTCAAAAAGAGTTCACTACAGCAATTTTAAAAATCAATCAAAATGAGATCATTTATTTAAAAAGGGAAAAAATCCCTTTTGAAAACGGAATTGAATTCAATGATTTTCATCATCCCTATGCGTACGACCTGGATATTTTTGGAGATCATTCGTTATTCCAGAATATAAACAGAACGGCTACTTTTATTGGAAAAAAAACATTAGCAAATCAATTATTAAACTTATCGTCTAATGAAACTATTCTGGAAAACCAGGAAGCTATTAAAGAACTTAAAACTAAAATCGATTGGCGTCAGGATTTCCTGGCCCTGGCAATGATTAGTAATGACAGTAAAAACTCTTATGATTCATTAATTCATTGGAATTCATTTAAAAATAATACTTTACCTAAAGTTTTAATTGCGCTGTCTGTTATTCTTCCAACTTTGTTTTTGGGATTTTTGACAGGCTATTTTATTACTTCAAAAGCGATTTTGCTATCCTATCTGACGTATATTTTTATTGCAAATATGATTGTTTTAGGACAATCTTTTAAGCGAATACAATCTGAAATTGCAAAAGCAGATAACGTAGATAAAATCATTAAACAATACAGTTTATTAGTTCAGAAAATTGAAACGGAAACTTTTCAGTCAAAGAGGTTAACTGACCTGCAAAGGCAACTTGTTTTTAAAAATGCTACCGCAAGTAAACATTTAAAAGATTTGTCAGAGTTGTTTTCCAGAATGGATACAATTAACAATTTTGTAACCGCAATTGTATTCAACGGAACATTCTTATTTAACCTTCATGTTCTAAAAGCGCTTTTAAAATGGAAAGAAAACTATTCGGCAGAACTTGAAAAATGGATTGCTATTATTGGAGAATTTGAAGCTTTGAATAGCTTAGCCAATCTGGGATATAATAATCCTGATTTTGTTTTCCCTGAAATCAATTCAGACTATAAAATCGGATTTTCAGATTTGAGTCATCCTTTGCTTAATCCGTCGACAAGAGTAGGGAATGACACTCATTTTTATCCGGAATCATTTATGATTTTAACAGGTTCTAATATGTCCGGAAAAAGTACTTTTTTAAGAAGTTTGGGGATTAATATGGTTTTAGGCGGAGCAGGGTCAGTTGTTTGTGCTTCAAAAGCTAATATTCACCCACTTCCAGTTTTAGTTTCAATGCGATTATCAGATTCTTTAGCGGATAGTGAATCTTATTTTTTTGCTGAAATCAAACGTTTAAAACAAATTATGGATGCGCTGGAAGAACAGCCCGCTTTTGTTTTATTAGATGAAATTTTAAGAGGGACTAACTCTGATGACAAGCGTAACGGAACAATTGAAGTAGTTAAAAAGATTATAGCAAAAAAGGCCATTGGAGCCATAGCGACGCACGATATCGAAGTCTGCCTGACAACAAACGAATATCCTGATATTTTAACCAATGAATGTTTTGAAGTAGAAATTAAAAACAACGAACTTCATTTCGATTATAAACTCCGAAGTGGAATCTGTAAAAATAAAAGTGCTACTTTTTTAATGCAAAAAATGGGAGTGATATAATTTTAGATTTTGACTTATTTGGCATTTTAAGTAAAAAAGACCTGATTCACTTATATTGCACAGTTTTTTATATAGTTTGTCATCCTGAGGCACGAAGAATTACACCAGAAAATCTGCAAAGAATTCGACAAGATTGAAGAATTACTAAGGAGATTCTTAGTGCCTCACGATGACAAAAAAGTAATTATTTTAATCCTTCCGTTATCGTTTGCACGAAAGCTTCAACCGGCTGGGCTCCGGAAACGGCATATTTCCTGTCAAAAACAAAAAACGGAACTCCTTGTACACCAATTTCATTGGCTTCATGAATGTCAGAATGAACGTCTTTTAAATAGAGGCTTTCATTTTCAATAACTTCTTTAACTTCGTTTGAATCTAAACCTGCTTTAACGCCTGATTCTATTAAGGTTTGAGGATCGTTTAAATCTCTTCCTTCTGTAAAATAGGCTTTAAAGAAAATTTCTTCCATTTCATCACCCAGCTTTTTACTTTTAGCAAGTTGTATAATACGGTGCGCAGTTAAAGAATTTGAAATAATCGCTTTATCAAAATGATAATCCAGACCAGCACTTTTTGCGCGTTCTGTGACACCTTTATGCATTTCTATAGATTGCTCGACAGAAATGCCTTTTCGTTCCGCTAAAAACGTAAAAACGTCTTTACCGGATTGCGGTGTAATAGTGGGGTCCAGTTGAAAACTTTTCCACTCAATTTCAAATTCGTTATTGGGAAACTCAGCTAAAGCGGTTTCCAGTTGTCTTTTTCCGATATAACAAAACGGACACATGATGTCCGACCAAATTTCTATTTTCATATTACAAAATTAATGAAAATATTTATTCCGGTTTTGGGTTCGCTTTGGCTTTTTAAAGCGTTTTTGGAGAAATGATTCTTTATTTAGCGAAAGTGATTGGTAATACGCTGTTTTATCAACTTTAAAATGATTCTAGTGGTTAAATTGCCGGAAGAGATTTATGTTTTTAATTGTAGAGGATAGCAAATATTTCAAAAAGTGAATTAGAATAAATAAGAGTAGAATTATTGTTTGAGATGAAAAGGAAAACTTTTCTCCTGTATGATTTTTTCAATAAACAGCTCTGCCTCTTTGTTTTCTTTGAATATAAAATCATATAAAGAAAAATCTATAGCAGGTTCTTTTTCTATTGTGGCCAGCCGGATATTTTCGTCATAAATCGCTATAGCAAGTTTATAGGGTTTATTTGGGAAACAATCAATTTCTATAAACCATAATTCAGGCATGAATTTATCAATATATAATTGATCATAGCTGAAATTGTCACTTATAAATTTTAGAAAATTATCTTTATCAATCATCTTATTAAACTTATTGTTTTAGCTGTTGTAAATTAAAGCAAAAAAGGTTTCAGTTTTCAGGTTTTCTTTGTGAAACAATCTGATAAGTATCTAAAAAACTATCTTAATGCAGAACAGCTTCAAGGGTTTTTCCTGATAAGTTTTTTATCTGGAACGTAATTTAAAAACACCTCAAATAAAAAACCGCAAATCTTAAAAAAAGAATTGCGGTTTCTAGGTATAAAAAATGGTTGGTTAATAGCGATATTTTTTTTTACAATGATATGTCTTTAATTCGAAACTAAAAAAGATCCCTGTAACAAAAACAAGTTTTGATGTTAACTATTTAACATCACGGGCATTACCAACATTGTAACAGTTTCACCTTCTTCTAATCCATCAACGGGAGTAAGAATCCCGGCTCTGTTAGGTAATGACATCTCTAACATAATCATATCTGATTGTAAATTGGTCAGCATTTCTGTTAAAAAACGTGAATTGAATCCAATTTGAAGATCATCTCCCTGATAATCACAAGTCAGTCTTTCTTCTGCTTTGTTTGAGTAATCAATATCTTCTGCAGAAACATTTAATTCAGCCCCGGCAATTTTTAGACGAATCTGGTGTGTTGTTTTATTAGAGAAAATCGCAACACGTTTTACTGAACTTAAAAATAAAGAACGGTCAATCATTAATTTGTTTGGATTTTCTTTTGGAATTACCGCTTCATAATTTGGATACTTTCCATCAATCAAACGGCATGTTAAAATATAATTATCAAATGAGAAAGTCGCATTTGAATCGTTGTATTCGATTTTTACTTCAGCATCAGAACTTCCAAGAATACTTTTTAAGATATTTAATGGTTTCTTTGGCATAATAAAATCAGCAACCTGAGATGCTTTTACATCTGTACGGGCATATTTTACTAGTTTATGAGCATCTGTAGCAACAAAAGTTAATCCTTCTGGTGAGAACTGGAAGAAAACCCCTGACATTACCGGACGCAAATCATCATTTCCGGCAGCAAAAATAGTTTTGCTTACAGCAGTTGCCAAAACATCAGCCGGAACAAGTGTTACAGAGGGTTCTTCAAGGCTTACTGATTTCGGGAATTCTTCTCCTGCAGCATATGCCAAAGCATATTTTCCGGAGTTTGAACTAATTTCAACCGTATTGTTTTCTTCAACTGTAAAAGTTAAAGGTTGTTCCGGAAACGTTTTCAAAATTTCAAGTAAAAGTTTAGCAGGCACAGCCACACTTCCTTTGCTTGTAGAATCGATTGATAATGTAGCAGACATTGTAGTTTCAAGATCCGAAGCCGAAACTGTCAACTCATTATTGTCTAGTTCAAATAAAAAGTTATCTAAAATAGGCAACGTATTGTTACTGTTGATTACACTACCTAAAACTTGTAATTGTTTTAATAAGTACGAACTCGATACTATAAATTTCATCTCTTTTGTTTTATTTTTTTGCTCTTTTTCTCAGTATTTCTTCAACTAAGATAGGTTTTACAAATATATCGTAAACAAACTTAGTTTTGCAAATTTTTTATCAACATCTGTTTTCCATATTTTCTTTTGCGGATGTAGGTAAATACAAATCCAAAAACCAATAAAATTAGAATTGGAAGTCCGATAGTTATGAATTGCGTGAAGCTATAATTTTTATAAACTTTCTCTTTGTCCAATAATGGCAGGTTAACATCTTTGCTTCTAATGTTAATAAGTCCTGTATCATCCAGCAGATAATTAATACAATTCATCATAAAATCTTTGTTGTCGTATAAGTTTCCGGTACGCTGATCATAACCTAATTCAACCGGCATCATGTTTTTATCTAATTGGTTTCTGGCCAAATCGCCATCGGCAATTACAATCATTTTGGTTGGCTTTCCTTTTGCTAAAAATGAATTCTCTTTGAAAGGCAATACGCGATTCTCAAAAGCAGAATGAAAAGAACCTTCCAGCAGGACAGAGAGCGGTATGTTGCCTTTGTTGATATAATCCTGAGGAGAAGTTTTTTCGTTTACGCTATTTAAACTGATTTCTGTCGGAGTCCCGATTACTTTAGAATAAGGAGACGATTGCAATAAAACCGTTTTTTTGATTCCATTTTTTAAAGTGTCGATCGGACTTGCAAAATCAAATTTAATTTGGCCTAAATTTTTTACGATCGGATTGCTGTTGGCTGGTATTACAATTGGAGCAAATTTCCAGATAAATTCCTGATACTGTGTAGCGCTTCCTTGTTCGCCGGTAGCTAATTTTAACTTGCTTCCTTGTTCGTCTTTTACCAAATCAGGATTAATTCTGAATCCGTATTTAAAAAACATGTCGTTTAAATTCAAATCTCTCGGATACGCCAGTGTAGCTCCTGCCTGATTGTACAAACTGTCCATGTCAGCAGCGACCTGATCAATTAACCATAGTGTTTTGCCTCCGTTCATGATAAACTGATCTAAAACTTGTTTTTCTTCATCAGAAAAAGATTCAGTTGGTTTTGAAATAATGGCTAAATCGTATTTTTTTAAGGCATCTAAAGTTCCGGTTGGATTTTTGGCTACTGAATCCAGTGTAAAAGGACCAATGTAATAGCTTTCGCGAATTTGCATTAGCATTTTAGCAATATGAACCTCTTTTAGTTCGCCATTTCCTTTTATAATCGCAACTTTCTTTTGTCTGTCTTTACTAATTTTATTAATCCCGTCTGCAATTGAATATTCTAAATGCTGAATTGAACCTATTACTTTTTGCGTAGTCGAAGTTCCCATTATGTTTTTCAATAAAGGAATATTTACTTCTTTATTGTTATAAACCGCAATTGCCCACGGAAAAACCATTGCCTGAGATTGTTTTCCTTTGTCATCAACAGTAATGTTTATTGGAGTAAGACCTTTTTGATACAAAGATTTTATAACATCCATGCTTTCGTCTTTGTTTTCTAACGGGTTTACGAATTCAAAAACGATATTACCATTGTACGCCTGAAATTCTTCCAGTATTTGTTTTGTTTCCTGCTGCAAACGTCTGAAATCTGCCGGCAAATCGCCTTGCATGTAGATTTTGATTGATAAGGGATTCTTAACCTGTTTTATAATTTGTAAAGAAGTTTCAGATAATGTATATCGTTTGTCTTTAGTTAAATCAAACCGGTGAAAAAATAAACTTCCCAATACATTTAAAACGATTAAAACGAAAACGATAATACCTAACGTTTTGATATTTTGCTGAGTAGATGCTTTCATTAGGCTTTAAAAGATTTTAATTGATAAACAGTAAAAGACAGGAACAATACGGTGATGCTTAAAAAATAAATAACATCCCGGGTATCGATAACACCACGGCTCATACTTTTAAAATGGTCCTGCATACCCAACGACGAAATTACAGCAGAAGATCCCGGGATTAAAGTAGCCAAACCTTCAAAACCAAAATAAAAGATAAAACAAAGAAAAACCGCAACAATAAAAGCTACGATTTGATTTTCGGACAGGGTAGAAGTAAAAATTCCAATAGCAGAATAAGCAGCAATCAGAAACAGTAATCCAAAATAAGAACCAATGGTACTTCCCATATCGATATTTCCTTCAGGAGAACCCAAATTCCAAATTACTTCTACATATATGAAGGTTGGAATAATAGCTAAAATGATCAGTATAAGGGAACCTGAAAATTTTCCGTTTACAATTTCCCAAATTGACAAGGGTTTGGTCAAAAGTAATTCTAGTGTTCCTTGTTTTTTTTCGTCAGAGAAACTTCTCATGGTAACAGCGGGAATCAGGAAAATTAAGATCCATGGAGCCAATGTAAAAAACGGAGTCAGGTCAGCATAACCCGTATTCAGTATGTTATAATCTCCTTCAAAAACCCATAAAAATAGTCCGTTGCTAATTAAGAAAACAGCAATGACCAAATAGCCAATAGGAGAGCCAAAAAAGGATTTTATTTCTCGTAAAATGATTGATTTCATTTATTTTTTGTTTAATCGTTTAATCAGTAATTTTTTTTTTTTTTTTTGATCGTTATCTAGTCCGTATTATTCCCTTTTTAGATAGTATAATTAATATGCTTCCAATTAATAAAAATAGTATTCCAGCATATATATCAAAATATTTCTTTTCTTCAGCTATTGTATCTTTTAGTGATAAATAAGTGTTTTTATCATCACTTAGGGACATGACTATTATCTGTTCATTTTTATAAAGTTTGTCTTTATCTTCTGAAGGAATTAATATTTTAATTGAATCTCCATCTTTTTTTGATTCTTGAAATTTACTTTTTTCAAAGTAGTTTAAATAATCAGCAATTATTTGAAATTTGCAATTATATCCTTTAACCCAAATATAAAATTGTCTTGATATTGCTTTGCCTCCAGAGACGTATTTAAACGAATAATCTTCGATTTTTCCTTCAACAACTTCTAAATCATTTTTACTTTTAATTTTCGGCCTTTGAGTTTGATGAAATAAAAAAAATATTCCAACTGCTGGAAACAACAGTAAGACAAGCCATTTCTCAAATTGCTTAAAAGTAGATTTCATTATTTTTATAATTTTAAAGCAAAGAAACTAATTTATCCACACTCCACGCTTCCGGTTTTGCATTAAACAATTGCTTTGTAAAACTCCAAACCGTATTAAAAAGTTCAGATTGTCTATAATTTTCCAAATCTTCTTCAGTTTCCCAATAACTGTAAGTAAAAAATATGCATTTGTCATTTTTATCCTGATACAATTCTAAAAAACGATTTCCCTCTGCATTTCGTATTTTGTCTTTCACAGATTCAAAATTCTCCAGAAAATCCGGGATTTTTTCTTCGTGAAAACTCATTTTTACTATTCGAACAAACATATTATAATTTTAGATTTCTGAATTTAATTTTTTTTAAGTCTAAAATTATTTCAGGTGCGCAAAAATACCAAAATAGATTGTTCTTTTCAGGAAAAAATAAAATATTCTGAAGTATAGTTTTTACCCTAATATTACCATCCCGACAGAGAAAAGATCACACCAGAGACTCCGCAAACAAAATCAGCAATCTGAAATTTTAATTGAATTTAATCGTAATTACATCTCTGTAATTTAATCCTAACAGGCTATTTGCAGAACCTACTTTAGAAGGATTGCTTCTAAAGATGGCAATTTCAAGAAAACCGGCTTCGTTAAAAATAGCCAGTTTTTCGCCTTCATACGTTTTAATGGGATATTTTTCAGAAGTTGCAATTGCAGAATAATTAGGCAGAATGGTCTTGATGCTTTTGGGCTTCATGGCGATTTCGTAAGGACGTCCTTTTGCAATTTCTAAAAACTGTTTTTTTGAAATATTAGTTATAACGTTTCCAAAATGATCAATGTAAATAACATATCCTTTTAGCGAATTCCCATCTGCAGCAACAACCGGCTGTAATTCAGTTACTTCCTTAACTGCCGGAATTTCTTTGCCAATTACGTTCAGCAAGCCTCCTTTTGCAATATGACAGGCAACTTGTATAAAAATGTCTAAATCACTCGATTCACTGGGAAAGCGATCGTGTATGTTAATCGCAACAATTTTCTGCGGTACAATTTTTTGGGTCAGCATACTTAAAATACCATTATCGGCACATATAAAATAATGGTCATTCCATTGCATGGCAATATGCTGATTTTCCTTGTTGCGTTCAATATCGACCCCAATGAGGTGAACAGTTCCTTTAGGAAAACTTAAGTAAGATGCTCCAATAATGTAACTTGCTTCGGCAGTGTTAAAAGGATCGATGTCATGCGAAATATCAATAATTCTTGCATCTGACAGCTCAGAAAGAATTTTACCCTTCAGCGAACCAACAAAGTGGTCTTTTAAGCCGTAATCAGTAGTAAGGGTAATTATTGACATCATTTTGTTTATAACTATTGGTAGTATTTAAATCTAATTTTCATTAAATTTGAGAAATGCAAATCTAAGAATACTAAATGCAAATTGAAAGAAAGAAAAGACAAATTGCGATAAAATTATAGTAACCGTATATAGTAGTCTCAGTTTGGAGTTTCTGTTTTCAGTGTTTTAATAAAAAGTTGATTTTAAATAAAATTTTAAGTAAATTTTAGTCAATTATTAAAAACTGTGACAGCGACTAAAAACCGTGATTTAAAAAAATACCCGACAGCAATAGATTTACAAAACGAATTTATTTTTAATTTAAACTTATCTCATTTGAACGAAAGAATTATTGAGCTAATAGACATCGCTCCAAAAGACTTTTGGGGCGCACAGGATTCACATCTTGAAATTATAAAAAAGTACTACCCAAAGCTTAAAATCGTAGCACGAGGGACCACTTTAAAAGCCTTTGGCGAAAAAGAAGTTTTAGATGAATTCGAAAAGAGATTTCAGAGGCTTATGCTTCATTTTACCAGATACAACAACATTGACGATAATGTAATTGAACGTGTAATTATGAGTGATGGTCAGGATGAAAAAAAAGCATACGATCATGACAAAATATTAGTTCACGGAGTTGGCGGTAAGATTATTAAAGCAATGACGCCAAACCAACAGTTGTTGGTAGACACCATCAAGAAAAACGATATGGTATTTGCTGTAGGCCCGGCCGGAACAGGAAAAACGTATACGGGTGTCGCAATGGCGGTAAAAGCACTAAAAGACAAAGAAGTAAAAAGGATCATATTGACCCGGCCAGCAGTAGAAGCAGGAGAAAATCTTGGTTTTTTGCCCGGTGATATGAAAGAAAAATTAGATCCTTACATGCAACCGCTTTATGATGCTTTGCGCGATATGTTACCAAACGAAAAACTCGAAGATTACATATTAAAAGGAATTATACAAATTGCACCATTGGCATTTATGCGTGGCCGTACACTTGATAATGCCTTTGTAATTCTCGATGAAGCGCAGAATACGACACATTCACAAATGAAGATGTTTTTGACCCGTATGGGAAAAAACGCCAAGTTTATGATTACCGGTGATCCCGGGCAGGTCGATTTACCACGCAGAACTATTTCGGGCCTTAAAGAAGCCATTTTGGTACTGAAAGATGTTGACGGAATTGGAATTATTTATCTTGATGATAAAGATATCGTACGTCACAGATTAGTGAAAAAGGTAATCGATGCTTATAAACAAATAGAGAATCACGATTAAGTTTAATTTTTACGAAATGTTAAATGTAAATCGTAAAATGTGTTTTAACATTTATTAATATTCGTTTTATTCATAATTCTAATTCATTTAGAAATGAGTAAAACGAATATTTTTTTTAAGTAATACTACAAATTGAGAAATTCATTGAATGGGAAAAATGGAATCGGTCACAATTCTTGTGATAAGCTTATTGTTTTTTGTAATAAATTTAAAAGCTCAAAATAAACATAACAAGCGAAATGATCTTTTAAGTGGTAAATCAAAATTATCTGGTAAAGAAATTGTCTCTGAATTATCAAGGTATGATTTTTTTAATTTGACAGATAAATCAAATTTGAAAAGAACAAAAGCAGAATTTGAAAATTCATATAATGAACTCAACTTTTTTGAAGGTTTAATGAAAGAAGATTTAATTTTTACTGATAATAGGTTTTACGTCATTGATTCTGAAACTTTATTTGAAGGCGGAGGATTGATTCAATATCTGGAAATAGTGAAAATTTCATTTGATAAACTTAATTTGAAACTTGTTTTTTCTGAGGAATACAATAATCAAAATGAAAAACATTGGAAGCATACAATTAGGCTGAATGGAAGAGAATATACAGCATACGATGGTAACTTTGGTGACAATGATTGGGGAATTTCATATATAAACTTTATTAAAATGTTAAATAGCGAGCTTAAATTACAAAATAGTAACGAACAATTTTATCCAATTAGTTCAGGGAATGATGGAAGAATGGTTCTATTAACGGAAAAACAATTTGAGTTTGTACAAGCAAATTATCCAAATGATAATGAGCATCCGAAAAACATTTTTGACTGGAAAAATAGTTATGGCTTGTAAATTATTATAAAAATGACACAATTAGATGATTTCTACCTAAACCAAAACGAACCCATAAAAGGAATTTTTCTGGCATTAAAAGAAATTATTTTAAAGCAGGACAATGAAATTACCAATGTTTTAAAATATGGAATGCCTTTTTTTTGTTATAAAGGAAAAATGTTCTGCTATTTATGGATTCATAAAAAACTCAAACAACCTTATATCGGAATTGTGGAAGGAAAACATTTCGAAGAAACTTATTTGATTCAGGAAAGTCGTTCCAGAATGAAAATTATGCTTTTCGATTCAAACGAAGATTTACCTTTGCACCAAATTGAAACAATTTTACAGAAGGCATTGAATTTATACAAATCAGGAGTTGTTAAAACCTAAATTGGTTAAAAACAATATTTAATGAAATAGTTAAATATATAATAAACTTATGTGATTTTAGACTTTCAGGTCTTCTAATCTTTGCTTAACCGGGCTTAAAATTGTAAATTTGCACATCATAAATATTGGAGTATTAATATGACAAAACTTAAAAATATAAAAGTTGTAGTAAGTGACTTAGACGGAACCTTACTCAACCCTCAACACAGAATATCAGAGTATACGAAATCTGTTTTTCAGGAACTTCACAATCAAAATTATCTTATTGTAGTGGCTACGGGACGTCATCATCTTGATGCAATGGCCATTATAGAAACACTTGAAGTTCCGGTTTATTTGGTAAGTTCAAACGGTGCAAGAATTCATTCACCCGAAAAAGAAGAACTTTTTGCTTTCAACTTAAATAGTGACGTTGTAAAAGCAGCACTAAATGTTGAAATCGATCCTGAAATTACAGTAGTTTTATTCAAAGAAAAGGTCTGGCAGACCAATAGAATAAACGAAAGATTAAATGCTTTTCAGGCAGAGCTAAAATATCGTCCGGAGTTAGTGGATTACAAAACACTGGAAGATTTTGGCGCAATTAAAATTTTCTTCTCCTGTGATAATCATGAAAAATTAGTAAAACTGAAGGATGCTATCTTGGCTAATTCTTCAGAACATTTGCATCATGCTTTTAGTTTGCCAACTTGTTTAGAGTTTATGGACAAGTCTATCGATAAAGCTGTTGCAATCGAAGTAGTATTAGAGAAAGCAGGTTTTACTTTAGATCAGGCTATTTCTTTTGGTGACGGATTTAATGATGTTCAAATGTTATCCGCATCAGGAAAAGGTTTAATTATGGGAAATGCTCCGGCTTTACTAAAAGAAACTTTGCCAAACTTAGAAGTCATTAAAACCAATGCCGAAGACGGTGTAGCCCATTATATTGCTTCAAAAATTTTAAACAAAGAAATTGTAGAGAATTAAGTAGCAATAAAAAAAGTATGAGACCGCTTTTATCATTCTAAAAATTAAAATTTTATACTTTTAATAAAAATAAGATCCTTGGAGATAATACTTCAGGGATTTTTTTTGTTAGATGAATATTTTGCAAAGAAATTCGCAAGCAAATAACAAAAACATTTTTTTAATACTTTTCAAAGTGTATTTTTGTTTTCTCTAAAAAACAAATGCCATGACAAAAAACATTTTTATCCTTGCCTTTTTAATTTTCTCAGTATCGGGTCAGAGCCAGACACTGAAATTAGAAGAAATAATGAAAGGCGAATCTTTTATTGGAAATCAACCAACAAACGGACGCTGGTCTTTAGATGGTAAAAAAGTTTATTTTGAATGGAATCCGACAGATGATTTGGGCGCAAGTACCTATTTCTGGCAAAAAGGAGCAGCAAAGCCAGTTTTGGCTGAGCCAAAAGAAGCCGCATTTTCAAAACTGGATTTTAAAAGAAAACCAAATTCAGATATCGTTTATTATACAGATAAAGGAGGATTATATTCGTACACGATTAGTACAAAAGCAGTAAAAAAAATCATTCAGCAAAGCGCCCCAATTTCAAATCTTGAATTAGGCGCAACGGAAGGAATAGTATTCTTTGAGCAAAATGATAATATTTTTAAATACAATGCCAAAGAAGGAACTATTTTACAAATTACGAATTTTAGTAAAGGAACTAAAAAAGAAAAAACTCCCGAGAAAGATTCATTCCTAAAGACCCAACAAAAAGAATTATTTCAGTTCATTAAAGATAAAGAAGCTAAAAAACAATGGAATGTTGCTAAAAATAAAGCCGTTAAATCTGATTTTGCCAAAGAATATTTTTATGGAAAAGACAACTTCTTTAATCTAAAAGCAAATCCAAATGGAAATTTCGCGACTTTTAGTTTAGTAGAAGAATCAGATAGTAAAAAAGAAAAAATGGAAGTCTTTATAACCGATGATGGTTACAATCAAACTCCCGAAACCAAAAATAAAGTATCTACATCCAATTTAGTAAAAACGAAATTCGGAATTTATTCTGTAGCAAAAGATACAGTTTACTATGTTAATTTTTCGACTTTAAGTCACATTCAGGATACACCAAAGTATTATGAATCGTACGATAATTTAAAAAATAAAGCAAAAGAAGACAAGCTAATTATGGCCCAGCCGCCGGTTTATAACGAAGATGGATCTGTTGGTATTGTTGAAATCAGAAGCCAGGACAATAAAGACAGATGGCTGGTAAGTTTAAATCCTGAAAATGGAACTTTCAAAGAAATTGAACATCAACATGACGATGCATGGATTGCCGGTCCGGGAATTCCATCGTATTCTTTTGATTCAGGAACTCTTGGTTTCTTGGCAGACAATGAGACAATTTATTTTCAGTCTGAAGCTACCGGATATTCACATTTATATACCTATAATTTAAAGTCAGGTAAGAAAACACAATTAACAAGCGGAAATTGGGAAGTTCGTGACGTGACATTATCAAATGATAAGAAAACATTTTACTTAACAACAAATACAACACATCCGGGAAATAGAAACTTTTATAAACTTGCTGCTGCCGGTGGAGCTTTAGAACCAATTCTAACCAAAGACGGTGCGCATGAAGTTGTACTTTCTCCAGACGAAAAATCACTTTTAGTTCGTTATTCTTATAAAAATATTCCTTGGGATTTTTATATCGCCGACAATAAAAAGAATACTGCTTTACAGCAGATTTCTTCATCGGTTTCTGAAAGTTTTAAAAACTACAAATGGAGAGAACCGGAAGTTATTAC
Source organism: Flavobacterium sp. FlaQc-48 (assembly GCF_044007335.1). Lineage (NCBI taxonomy): Bacteria > Pseudomonadati > Bacteroidota > Flavobacteriia > Flavobacteriales > Flavobacteriaceae > Flavobacterium > Flavobacterium sp. FlaQc-48. The sequence goes on from NZ_JBIPCR010000002.1 coordinate 499,756, forward strand.
ATTTAAAGCTCAGGACGGAACTCCTGTAAATGCTAGATTATATACTCCAAAAGCAGAAAATGCAAACAAGACAGCAGTCATATTTGTTCATGGTGCCGGTTATTTGCAAAATGCTCACAACTACTGGAGTAATTACTACAGAGAGTATATGTTTCATAATATGCTGACTGATTTAGGGTATACCGTTTTGGACATAGATTATAGAGGAAGTGATGGTTACGGACGTGATTTTAGAACCGGAATTTATCGTTTTATGGGAGGAAAAGATTTATCAGATCACCTTGATGGTAAAAAAGTATTAGTTGAAAAATATGGGATCGATGCCAATAGAGTGGGTATCTATGGAGGTTCTTACGGTGGGTTTATCACTTTAATGGGAATGCTGACAACTCCTGGCGAATTTACATCAGGTGCTGCGTTGCGTTCTGTTACCGACTGGGCACACTACAACCATGGATACACAGGAAACATTTTAAATTTCCCTGAAACTGATCCTGAAGCTTACAAAAAAAGTTCTCCAATTTATTATGCTGATAATTTAAAAGGAAATCTGGTAATGTTACACGGAATGGTTGATGATAATGTAGAGTATAAAGACATTGTACGTTTGTCACAACGTTTTATTGAATTACAGAAAAAGAACTGGAGTCTTGCTTCATTCCCTGTAGAATCACACGGATTTAAAGAAACTTATTCGTGGATTGACGAATACAGCAGAATTTTAAATTTATTTAATTCGACTTTGCTGAAAAAGTAAAACATAAAGTATCTCAGTAGAAAGTCCCGTTTATCGATCATAAACGGGATTTTTTATTTTGATTAAGATTGGAAATAAGAAACTTTTCTAATTTAGCCGGTGGAGACGGTTCCGTAAAACCAGATCCTATTTTACATAGGAAGTTAACAAATACAGCATTTGACAGCGGGAATATTTAATCACACATAATAAAGACTGAAAACGGAAAACTCTTATCGAGGTACAAAAAAGAATCTGAATAGATTCTTTTTTTATTTTAATTAGTTTTAAATTTGCATTCATAAAAAACAACACAACTTAGAATAATGAGCAATACAATCACAACTACAAATTTTAATTTTCCAGATCAGAAATCAGTTTACCGCGGAAAAGTTAGAGAAGTTTACAACATAAACGATGAACTTTTGGTAATGGTAGCAACGGACAGGCTTTCGGCTTTTGATGTGGTTTTACCAAAAGGTATTCCATACAAAGGACAAATCTTAAATCAGATTGCAACAAGATTTATGGAATTAACGGAAGATATTGTACCAAACTGGCTGATTGCAACTCCGGATCCAAACGTTGCTGTAGGGCATTTGTGTGAGCCTTTTAAGGTCGAAATGGTCATTCGCGGTTATCTTTCAGGACATGCAGCACGTGAATATGCTGCCGGAAAAAGACAAATTTGCGGTGTAACTATGGCCGAGGGTTTAAAGGAAAATGATAAATTTCCTGAACCAATCATTACACCTACTACAAAAGCGGATAACGGTTCTCATGATGAAGATATTTCTCGTGAAGATATCCTGGCAAAAGGAATTGTTACTGAAGAAGATTATATTGTTTTAGAAAAATTCACACGTGATTTATTTCAAAGAGGAACTGAAATTGCTGCTGATCGCGGATTAATTTTAGTAGATACAAAATACGAATTCGGAAAAACAAAAGAAGGTGTTATCGTTTTAATTGATGAAATCCATACACCGGATTCTTCCCGTTATTTCTACGCTGACGGATATCAGGAAAGACAGGATAAAGGAGAAGAACAAAAACAATTGTCTAAGGAATTTGTACGTCGCTGGTTGATTGAAAATGGTTTTCAGGGACAGGAAGGACAACAGATCCCGGACATGACAGATGCCTATATCGAATCAGTTTCTGAAAGATACATTGAATTATATGAGAATATTTTAGGAGAAAAATTCGTTAAAGCGGATATTGACAATATTGATCAACGTATTGATAAAAACGTATTAGATTACCTTGCAACGAAATAGTAATTTTCGGGTTTAACTAACAATTTAAACCATGAACTTTATTCCAAATAAAAAAAATGCCTTGTTATTTCTATTGATGATAACAGGGCATTTTCTTTTTGCGCAAATTGATAAAAATGCAACAAAAGAAACGAAAGCTTTGTATGAGAATTTAAAAACAATTTCAAAAAAACATATCCTTTTTGGACATCAGCATGCGTTAGAATACGGGCATGGCTGGTCGAATGAAGAAAACAGATCAGATGTGAAATCAGTTACGGGTTCACATCCTGCCGTTATTGGAATCGATTTTAGTGGATTTTCAGGACATCCTAAAGAAGAGATTGAAAAAACTACAGCAATTCTAAAAAAGAATGTCATTGCCACTTATGAAAGGGGCGGAATCACAACGGTCTCCTGGCATTTCATGAATCCGGCTTCTTCGGATAGTTTCTACTGGAAAGATTCAACTTCTGTAGCTGCCATGAAATTAATTAAAGAAGGCGGATCACATCACGAACAGTACAAAGAAATTTTAAAAACCATTGCTGATTTTGCTCATTCGGTAAAGGCAAAAGACGGAACACTGGCACCAATGATTTTCAGGCCTTTTCATGAGTTTGACGGAGATTGGTTCTGGTGGGGAAAATCGCATACTTCGCGCGAAGATTTTATAGCTGTCTGGCAGTTTACGGTTTCTTATTTACGGGATACTTTGGGCGTTCATAATTTTATTTACGCTTTTTCCCCAGATGCCAGATTCAATTCTGAAAATGAATATTTAGAGCGATATCCGGGGGATAATTACGCAGATATGTTAGGCATGGATGATTACGGAGATTTTGGACGTGACGGAAAGTACAACATCGAAGCTGCAGTAAAAAAACTCAGAATAATATCTGATCTTGCCATCAAAAAGAAAAAATTAGCTGCTTTGACAGAAACCGGTTTAGAATCAATTCCGGATAAAATCTGGTGGACAGAAACTTTATTAAAGGTTTTAAAGTCTGAGCATCTTCAGCTAACGTATGTGTTAGTCTGGAGAAATGACACTACAAGTGCAACTCATTTTTACGCGCCTTTTCCGGGGCAGCTAAGTGTTCCTGATTTTATGAAGTTTTATAACGATCCATTTACCTTGTTTGAAAATGATTTCAAACAGATTTATTCTAAAAAATTTAGTTTAAAATAAAGACTTTTACATACATAAAAAGAAGTGCAATGATGTTTCTAACTGAGTTGCACTTTTTTTTATATTTTTTTTCATTTAAGTGCAACGTTTTTGATCATTTACTCGTCTATTATAGTAAAGAAGAATTTTAAAAAAAATATTATGCCTTAATTTTTATATAAATCATCAATCATTTAATCATCAATCAACATGAAAAAATCACTAATTGTTTTAGGTATGGCCCTGGTTATATCTACAAACCTGCCAGCTTCAAACCTAAGTTTACCGGTAAAAAATCAGATTAATGCTCCTCTTTATGCCACATCACCACTGCATTATGCGGTATGCGCCGGAGATATTGAAAGTGTTAAGCAATTTATTAAATACGGGGCCGATGTAAATAAGTTGTCCAGAGACATGTCGCCTTTAATGCTGGCAGCACGTTTTAATAAATTTGAAATCATAAAAGTTTTACTGGAAAACGGGGCTAATCCTTCGATCGAGAATGAAAAAGGTTTTAAAGCGTTAAATTACGCAGAGTATGCAAAAGCAAATGAATCTATTGCTATTTTGAAAAATCTAAAATAAGGCACAACAAAAAAGCATCATTACTTGTAATGATGCTTTTTTATCTCTTAAAGATCTGATTTCGTTATTCCTCTAATTTGGTTTTTAAATTCTCCAGACCTTTTTGGAGATCGTTTCCAATCATTTGATCCATTTTCATCATGGGCAACATAATGTTCATCGGGTAGGGGATAATACCATTAATTCCCCATTTCACTTTAGTCTGATTTCCTGATACAGTTTCGGTAGACATAAACCCGACAGCAGTATCGTCCATTGGCTTTTTGAAGCGAAGGGCAAAATCAATACGCTTTCCTTCTGTTATATTGGTGATTTCCTGTTCGCCAACGCCAACCTCTTTCACATCACTTTCCCAAGCCGATTTAGAACCAACAGTTCCATCAGTTCCTGTATACGTTGATTTCATTTTTGGATCGATATTCGCCCAAACACTAAATTCGTTTTGATTTTTTAAGTATTTCACATAATTAAAAACACTGTCAACCGGTTTATTGATCGTAATCTCTCTTTCGACAGTATAATTTTTAGGCATGAAATACGCAGCTATTAATACAATAGCTACAATTAAGATCAGGACAATCAGAATTTTTTTGATGATTCCCATAAAATGTAGTTTTTAAGGTTATTATTTGTTTTTGCTGATTAATAAAATTGTAATTCGCTTATTATGATGAGTTTATTTGGATAGTAAAGTTAAAAAACTAAAGTATCAATTTAGTCAATCTGAATTTTTTTGATGTTTTTTTTTATTAAAATCCATTTTACTGTAACATTTTTGATTTTATAGCGTCTATTGTAAAGAAGCTTTTAATTGAGATAACATAAATTTTAAGTTTAGCCGACATTTATTAATCGAATGTTAAGAATTAGTTAAAACATGGTACTTTGTTATACATAATACATCAAATAGCAGTACATTTACAAAGAATTTAAAAATCATCATTAATCAATCAACAATTAACAATCAATCATTATGAAAAATTCAATCATTTATTTAGGAGTTGCTTTAGTTGCATTTGCAAATGTTTCAACAGCATCAAATCAAAAATCATTTGTACAACCACAAATGGAAGTAGCATACGACTTTACAAGCCCGCTTACAGTAGCAGTTAGTAAAGGAGATATTGACTTTGTAAAAAAATTAATAGAATACGGAGCAGATGTAAACGAGATCTCTGAAGATTTATCACCTTTAATGATTGCAGCCCGTTATAACAAAGTGGATATTTTAAAAGTTTTACTGGCAAATGGAGCAAATCCATCTTCTAAAAATGAAAAAGGCTTTACAGCTCTTAAATATGCGCAATTATCGAATGCCACTGAAGCTATTGCCATTTTAAAAGAGTTGAAATAAGATTTGAAATCAAGTTTTTGAGTTAGTATATGAAACGACCTTCTTTGAGCAGCAGGTCGTTTTTCATTTTATATTTTTAAACTTAATCAGTTTCAAAATAAGTAAGAAACTACTTTTATATAAAGATCAGCTGATCCTGCATGGGAAATAAAATATAGTGCTTTTTTGGAGCAGCAAGTTTTGATCTGAGTTTTATGGGTAAGAGTATTAAATCAAAAAGATTTACTGCTGGTTTAACAGAGTCTGTTCTTTATTGTAAATGAAAAAAAGAAAGGCTGGTACAACAGGATAATTTTAAGGGTTAGAAATCAATCTTCTGAATTTGTTTGTCCTGAATTTTAGAAAATAAAATCAAACCCACAATCGCTCCAATCGTTGCAAATAGCATATCTGATTGCGTATCCCAAACATAGCCCTGTGTTCCTAAGAATGCATCTCCGCCATCTCCGGTTGCTAAGGAAACAAACCATTCAATAAATTCATAAGTTGCACTAATCGCTAAACAAATACTAACGATTATAAAGTTAAAAAAACTTTGATTGTTAATTACTTTCTTACGAATAAACAATTCCCTAATGATCATTGCCGGAACTAAGCCTTGTGCAAAATGGCCTACTTTATCATAGTTATTTCGGCTTTGATGAAACAATTCTTTGATATAATCAAAAAATGGAACCTCAGCATACGTATAATGACCACCAATAAACAAAATAATACAGTGAACTAAGATCAGGGTGTAGGTGAAATTGGTAAATCGGAATTTTTTAAAGGTAAAAGCTAAGATAACGACCCCAATAATAGCCGGAATAATTTCGAGAAAACAAGTGAATCCTTCTTTTGGGTTTATCACGGATGCAAGTAAAGAAATTGAAAAAAGGGTCAGTAAAAAATAGATGTATTTCATGAAGATATTTACTTTTTAAGAATGTTATGCAAGATATAAAACTATTATTAGTATTATTAAAAAAAGCACCATTATTGGATAATGATGCTTTTTTCGTTAAAACCTAATCAAATTAATTTAACCAATTAATCTATTTTAAATATCGTTATTCAATTGGAACATCTTTTTTACGGTTGAAAACCCAGAAGATAATTGGGAAAACCAAAAGAGTTAAAATAGTTGCTGTAATCAATCCTCCAATAATAACAATCGCCAATGGTTTTTGTGATTCTGAACCAATTCCGGTAGAAATTGCGGCCGGCATTAAACCAATTGACGCCATAAGCGCTGTCATTACTACCGCTCTTGTTCTGGCTTTTACACCCATAAAAATAGATTCTTCGAGTGTGAATTTTGCTTTTAAATTATGATGGAATTCGGATATAAGAATCACTCCATTTTGTATACAAATTCCCAGTAAGGCAATAAATCCAACTCCTGCCGAGATTCCAAAATTCATTCGGGTCAGATGCAAAGCAATAATCCCTCCAATAATTGCAAACGGAACATTGGCTAAAACCAATAATGAATCTTTGATGTTTCCAAATAAAATAAATAGCAGGACAAATATCCCGATCAAGCTTATAGGCACAACCTGAGCCAGGCGGGCACTGGCACGAACCTGATTTTCAAATTCCCCTGTCCATCCTACGGTATACCCTGTCGGCATTTTCATTTTGGCTACTTTTGCCTGAGCTTCTGCTATGGTACTGCCTAAGTCACGATCACGAACAGAGAATTTTACCCCAATAAAACGTTTTGTGTTATCCCTGTAAATGAAGGCCGGACCAGTAATGGTTTTTAAGTCACTAATTTCTTTTAATGGAATTTTAATTCCGCTTATGGTTGGAACTTTTAATTCGGCTATATCATTTTCATCTTTTCGGTATTCTTTTGAAAAACGAACTCTGACATCAAATTTTTTGTCGTCTTCGTATTTTTGAGTTGCTGTTTTTCCGCCAAAAGCCAATTCTAAAACAGCCTGAGCATCACTTAATGTTACTCCGTAAGCGGCCATTTTATCTCTGTCTAAAACAACACTTATCTCAGGCTGTCCTACATTTCGTAGTATCCCAACATCTTTTATACCCGGAATGTTTTTAATCTGTGCTAAAACCTCATTAGATAATTCGTCTAATTTATCAAGATCATCGCCATAGATTTTAACAGCATTTGAGGCTTTAAAACCTGCAACAGATTCTGCTACGTTATCAATTACAGGCTGAGAATAATTATACGTAATTCCCTGATGAACTTTTAGTTTTTCATCCATTTGATTGATTAAGTCGTCCATCGTAATTTTTCGCTTCCATTCTGATTTTGGTTTTAGATCGACCTGAAGTTGTATAAATCCAAAACCATTTGGATCGGTACCATCATTACTTCGTCCGGTTTGCGATAAAACATTTTTTACTTCAGGAAAACTTTCGAGATCTTTTCTAATTATCGCTGCGGTTTTTACACTTTCCGGTAATGATGTACTCATTGGCAACTCAGCCGTTACCCATAAAGCACCTTCGTTTAATTGCGGTAAAAACTCTGTCCCCAAAAAGGTGGCCGAAAAGAAAACTACTGCCAGAAGTGAGATTGAACCAACAAGTGTTTGTATTTTATGTTTAAAAGTCCATGCAAAACTTTTGCTTACTATTCTGTCCCAGAAATTAACAAAAGGATTGTTTTTTTCTTTTACGTTTTTATTTAATAGAATGTGTGATAATACAGGAACTAATGTCAAGGTAAAAAGCAAGGCTCCCATTAAAGCAAAACCTAAAGTATAGGCGAGGGGAGAGAACATTTTTCCTTCGACTTTCTGAAAGGAGAATATTGGCAATAAAGCCGTAATAATGATTAATTTAGAGAAGAAAATAGCTTTACCCATTTCGGCTCCTGTTTTCTTAATCAGACTACCTTTTGCTATTTTATTGTATGCTGTCATACCCAGTTGATGTGCCCTGTGATCTAAGACCACAAACAACCCTTCGACCATAACTACAGCACCATCTATAATAATCCCGAAATCGACCGCGCCTAAACTCAGTAAGTTGGCACTCATTCCCATCATCTTTAAACATAAAAAGGCAAATAACAGGGAGAGCGGGATAACAATCGAAACTGTAAAAGTAGTCCTCCAGTCGGCCATGAAAAGAAATACAACACAGGTAACGAGAATAATTCCTTCAAAGAGGTTGTGCATTACCGTTTCTGTCGTAAAATTCATTAGATTATCACGATCATAAAAGGTTTCTAATTTGATATCCTTTGGAAGGACATTATCATTCAGGTCTTTTATTTTTGCTTTAATCAACGCCAGTGTTTCCTGAGGGTTTTCGCCTTTTCGCATTACGATAATCCCCTCAACAACATCATCATTCTTAGCTAAACCGGTTTGCCCGACTCTTGGCATAGCACTTTCGTAAACCGTAGCTAAATTTTTGACCAATATTGGATTTCCATTCGCATCGTCAACAATAATATTCTCAATATCCTGAATAGATTTTAGAAGTCCAACTCCACGAACCACAAAAGCCTGTCCATTTTTTTCTATAATATCACCACCAACATTTAAGTTTCCTCCATTTACAGCATTATAAACCTGAAGCGGTGTAATGTTGTATTTGGCCAATTTTATAGGATCAACACCCACTTCATAGGTTTTGGTTTGCCCTCCAAAAACATTTAAATCGGCCACACCAGGAACGGAACGAAGTTGTTTGTCGATTACCCAGTTTTGATAGGTTAACAATTCCCTGCTATCTCTGCTATTGCTTTTTACGATATATCTGAAAATTTCACCAGTAGGTCCATAAGGAGGCTGAACATCCGGTTCGACATCATCAGGGAGCGAGACGTTTTTTAATAAGTTATTGACTTGCAATCGTGCAAAAGTATCATCGACTCCATCATCAAAAATGATTTTGATAACCGATAAACCAAACATGGTAATACTACGAACACTGGTTTTTTTCTGTACCGAGTTCATGGAGATCTCAATAGGCGAGGTTACAAAACGTTCTACTTCTTCAGCACTTTTCCCATTCCACTGTGTAATAATAATAATTTGGGTATTTGTTACATCCGGAAAAGCATCGATTGGCATATTTTTGAAAGAAATGAATCCTGCAACAGCCAATATTCCTACCCAGAAAAAGGTAAATGCTTTGTTCTTAAGGGAAAAAGCAATAATGTTTCTTATGAATTTGTTCATTTTAAAAAGTATTTTAAATGATGAATTTTTATTTTTAAATTATAATGCTTTCATTTTAAGCATAAATATTTTGTTTACGTATTATGCCTTAAAATTCAGTATGAAAACGTATGGCTAAAAACTGAACAGGTCCCCTGTCTTTATTGTAGGCCGGATTCATAGCAAACTGATAATCTGGTGAAAGTGTAATTTTTGTATCAGGAACGTGAAAGGAATAAAAAACTTCTACGATTTGTTCTATTCCGTAGTTTAAAGTACCATCACCGATCATGAATCCATCTCCGCCAAGTTTTTGATATTCTTTATGAGGATTCGATAAGCCATTAGCTACTACAGCGACACCTGCAAAATCATCTTTTCGGTCCCACATTTTTCCTTTTAGATTAATACCTAATTGTGCCGATCTGTCAATCTCTGTAAATGCCCAGGTTTCATTTTTACCGTCGTTGTAACTCATTCTGGCAAAAAGTCCCCAGTTATCACCATGTGTATAATCCATATTTAAACCAACTCCGTATTTAGTACGACCATTTTGCCGGGTACTTTTGATATCCGGAATTGTTACAAAATCTGAATTCGCTTCGTCGTAATTTCCCATTCCCGCAACATTTCGAAATCCTAATAATTTTATGTTGCCAGTATCCTTGTTTTCAAAAACTATTTGCTTCTCAATTTCTACATTTACCGCATTAGAATCTTTAAAACTAAATTCAACGTTTGGTCCATTGGCATAGGTTGGCAGCGCTGTTAATGAAGCTCTTACCTGCCAGGTCTTAAATTGATAATTAGCATATAACCCATCTGTATACCCTCTGGTGTTTGCTGCATAATCCCAGGCTCCATGCGTCATTAATGCCCAATTTAAAAATTGTGTTCTGGGATCATGTGAATAAGCATTATTATCAAAGTAATCAGATAATCCAAATTTTCCAAAAACCAATTGCAGTGACTTATTGTTTTTAAATTGAAATTTTTGCTCTAAAAGCATTCTTGCTACATAAACAACAGGTTTAGCATCTCCAATTCTAAAGGTTTCGCCATTTGGAAATCCGCCTAATCCTCTGGCTTGAGATAAGCCTTCTCCTCCTGACATTTCGGGATTAAAAGTGGCGGTAGCACCTTTCCAGAGCGGAACATCCAAATATAAAGTAGACGTTAAGGATAAAGCACCTTCGTCTTCAGGATGCATACTGTTTGTTCCTGAATAGTCAGCATGAAAAGCGGGGTGATATTGATATATAGACGTCATTTGAAATTTCAGACTATATTTTCGTATCGAATCTGTTTCTTGTGAAAATGAAAACGTTGAAATAAACAACGTCGCAAAACTCAATATGTTTACAGATTTTCCCATTTTATTACTCGTTTAAAGCGCGATAAATAAACAGCTGATTATTGGTAATGACTTTTTCGTTATCTTTTAATCCCTTTGAAATATAAGTAACATCTCCAACCACTCTGTAAACATCTACTTGTCTGGTTTCAATGTTATTACGATCCTTAAAGATCATGACAAAGTTTTTACTTTTGTCAAAGACAATTGCTTTACTGGGTACGGCTATCATCGTTTCGCCTTCACTGTAAGATAGCTTTATATTGGCATTCATGTCAGGCTTTAACATATAACCCGGATTCTGCAATTTTATACGGGCTTGCATAGCTTTTGTTTCAGGATCAATAACATTAAATATTTTATCGACTTTTCCCTTAAAAACTTTATCAGGATAACTTAGTGTCGTGACATCAGCGTCAATACCTAATTTTACTTTATTAATATCAATTTCATTAATGTTGGCCAATGCCCAAACTTCGCTGATTTCGGCAATATCAAAAATATTCTCAGAACGATCGTTTCGTAAAAGCATATCCTGATTGATGCTTTTTTGAATGATAAAACCACTAATTGGTGCCGTTACTTCATAAATTGAACCTGCCTTTATATTATAAATTTTGTAGGTTTCCTGAACTTTACTTAATTGGGATTGCGCTTTATTTACTTCGGATTTTGCCTGAAGCACATCACTTTCAGAATTTAATTTTCCGTCAAATAGTTCCTGGGCCACTTTTAAATGATTTTTTGCTACCAGTAAATCATTTTTAGCATCGATGGATTGCTTTTCAAAATCAGCAATATCCGTACTTTTTATCGTAGCCAAAACTTGTCCTTTTCGTACATAATCCCCAAGTTCAACATTTACTTTGATTACATTTCCTCCCACAAGCGGATAAACGTCAATCATTTTGTTATTATCGGCTGTAATTTTTCCATAAAAGCTAAGTACATTTTTGACAGGTTGCGTTTTTGCTTCTGCTGTAGTAGTGGTTTTTAACATCGCATCACTTAAAACAAAAGAAGTATTGGTTTGAGGGTTTTCAACTTCTTTTTTGCAGCTTGCGAATGATAGACTCACGAGAGCAATTCCTATAATTAGTTTATATTTCATTTTATTTAGTTTTAGAATAAGTCTTTGTTGATGGTACTATTTAATTCTTCGCCTGAAAGCACTACTTTTTTCTTTAATTCATTTACCTGAATAGACGCCTGATTATAACTTTCCATAAAATCAGTAAATTCTAATAAACTGATATTTCTTTTTTGAAAGTTGGTTAAGATTCCATTGTAAACGGCTTCAAAGTCTGAATTCACGGTAGGTTTTATGACAACATAGTTTTTACGAGATTCGTCCCATTTGTTCCATGCCGAAGTAATTTCGGTTTGCAATTGAAGTTCGAAATTTTGTTTTTCAATTTTTGATTGTTCTAAAATCGTTTGGGCATACTTAATGTTTCCTTTGTTTTTATTCCAGAGCGGTAAAGGAATTCCAAGGGTTAAATTGGCTTCTTTATTAAATGCTCCGCTTCGCTGATCATAATTTGCACCAACAGTAATGTCCGGAATAGCGAGAGATTTTTGCCATTTTATATTTATCTCGTTTGCCTCAATATCTTTTTGCCTGGCTAAATAATCCGGACGATTGGCAATGGCTTGGTCCTGAAAGTTTTTAAGATCAAACGGAATGGTTTTGGTATATTTATTAAAATCCTCTTTAGAAACATCGGGAACGATATTTTCTGCTGAATTTAATAGTAATTTTAAGTTGGCCTGTTCTTCAATATTTTCATTTACAACTTCCATTCGTTCATTTTTAAAGTTAAGATATAGTGATTGTAAACGCACTACATCCCGCAAAGGAATATTTCCTTTTTGAGCCTGAATAGTATATGAATTGATTAAATCTTCAATATGAACAAGTTGTTTGTCTGTCGTTTCAAGACTTTTTGTGTTGTAATACACCGTAAAAAAACTTTTTCGAAGTTGCAGTTTCAAAGTCCTCAGCAAATCATTGAATTGTAGTTCTGCCAGTTTTTCATTGGTTTGGGCTAATTTTACTTCGTTGCGTTTTTTTCCGCCTAAATAAATTAATTGCTCAACACCAAATGCTTTTTGTCCCTGTTTTCCAATATCAAAATATTGATTCCTTTCCGGATTATAGGCATTTAATTCTGCAGTAAGAGATGGATTATCCCAAATTCTGGCTTGAATTGTGAGTGCTTTCGAAGCATCAATATTATACTGTGATGCCAACAAAAAGAGGTTGTTTTTTAGAAATTGGCTTTCACAGTCCTGAAGGGTAACTGTTTTCTGAGCCAAAACTACCGGACCGAAAAGTACAAGTAGGAATGCACATAGTTTTCTCATTGTATCATTTTTATTTTATACAAATATGCTATCAGCGGACTTTAAGACTCCTTAAAATCTACCTTAAAAATACCTTAAAATAATTTACAAATGAAAAAATAATTGAAATAAATTCGTGTTAATGTTTGGGACACTGTAAGTTATAGTCGCATTATGAAGTGTCAGAATACGCTGAACTATTCGTAATCCAAGGCCAAATCCCGAGGTTCCCTGAGAATTTTCGCCACGCATAAAGGGCTGAAAAAGATTTTTTTGCTCTTCTTCATTTAATGTTTTTCCGGTATTTGAAATCGCGATAATTAAATGATCATCTTGCGCACTTATAATCACTTTAGCTTGTTTGTTATCAGAGTACACGCAAGCATTTTTCAGTACATTACTGATAGCAATTTCTAATAGGTTTTTATTACCTCTGATTTCTAAAGCAGTATCTAAATGATCATTTTCTTCTATTTCAAATAAAATTACAAATTCAGGATAGCTTTTATTTAAACTTTCTATAGAAGAAAATAAAATTTCATCCATACGATGGAGCTCATTTTCCTGATGATTCTTATTATCTATTTTAGATAGAATTAATAGAGAATTTATTAATTCAGTCAATTGATTTACATCTGATAAAATGGCTGTTAAAAAGCTCTTTCGATCATCGCTTGTTTTAGCATCAACAATAACATTTTCTATCTGAGAGGTAATCCTTGACAAAGGAGTTCTAAGTTCATGAGAAGCGTGTGCGGTAAATTCTTTTTGCCTTTGGTAAGAAATCTCAATCCGGTCCATCATAAAATTGAATTCGTTGGCAATCAAATCAATTTCATTATTATTGCTTTTTGATTCTACACGAGTATCGAGATTATTCTCGTTTATTTTTTTTATTTTTTGATGAAAAATATTCAACGGACTCATCAATTTTTTTACCGTAATCGAAGTAATTACCCAGCAAATACAAGTAAATAGTATGTAAGAAACCACTAATGTATATCGTAAAAACAATAATCTGCGCTGTCCAAAATTATCAGTTGCCGATATTAAAGCATAAAAATCACGGTCTTTAGTATCATAAAAAACCCCATAGACTTCATAATTTCCCTGTTGTTTAAAAAAGGTTTTATGCTTTTTTAAATATTTTAGGTCATCAACAGACCATTTAATTTTAGCATCGTCAATACTGCTATAAATAAGTTTGTAATCAGAATCAAAAACCAGTGTTTTTTCATCATAGAGTTTATTAATAGAATTTTGATCAATCATCTTCAAAAGCTGATTGTCGATCTGTTTAACATTCACCAGAAGTTTAATGTTCGAGAGCGCTTTAATTTCAAGACGATCCCTAAATTCATCTTTCCTAAAGTTAGAATATAAAACAAATATCAAAGTAGAAGCCAATCCAAAAAGGATTGTAAATAACAGGCTTACTAAAAGTGATATTCGGTTTTTTAATGTCATTCCTGATGGCTCAGATAATATCCGTAACCAACTTTGGTCCGAATAAGTTTTGTTTCGTGGTCTTTATCTATTTTTTTTCTCAAAAAGTTAATATAAACTTCAATAGTATTTTGATTGGTTTCGATGTGGTAATCCCAAAGTTTATCGGCTATAAATAATTTAGACAGCACTTTTCCTTTGGCATGGGCCAAAATTAAAATCAGTTTAAATTCTTTAGGGGTTAGTTTTATTTCTTCACCTGAGCGAAAAACTTTCATGTCATCTTCCAAAATTTCCAAATCGTGTATCACAATCTTTTTTTCGATTTGTTGCGGAATTTCCTTTCTTCTTAAAAGAGAAGTAATTCTGGCATATAATTCTTCAAAATGAAAGGGCTTCACTAAATAATCATCTGCACCATTATCAAAAGAAACCAGTTTATCTTCAATTTCACTAAAAGCCGTAAGCATGATAATGGGTGTTTTTTTATCAATTTCACGAATACCTTTACAAACTTCGATTCCGTTTATTCCGGGAACATTTATATCCAAAATTATCAAATCATACTCGTACGGGAAATATTTTTTCAACAACAAAGTGCCATCATAGAAAGGGAAACATTCGAATTTTTTTGAAGTAAAGAATGTTGCTATTTCTTTAGATAAAGTAAAATCATCTTCGAGTAAAAGTATTTTCATGCATTTTTTATATTGCAAATTCGGCTATTTTAAAAATAACCGAATTTGCGTTTTAAATCATCTTCTTATTTGAAATAGGAAAAAGTTTCGTTATTTTCAATTTTTAATAAAGATTCATAAATCAATTGTATCACATTTTCGACATCTTCTCTATGAACCATTTCTACTGTGGTATGCATATAACGCAATGGCAATGATATTAATGCCGATGCTACACCACCATTACTGTAAGCAAATGCATCAGTATCTGTTCCTGTTGCTCTTGAAGTTGCATGACGCTGAAACGGAATTTTATTTTCTTCGGCAGTATCAACGATTAAATCACGTAGTTTATTTTGTACTGCAGGCGCATAAGCAATTACAGGGCCTTTTCCCATTTTAAGGTCACCTTCCACCTTTTTATCAATCATAGGAGTAGTTGTATCATGGCATACATCAGTTACAATGGCAACATTGGGCTTGATTGTTTGTGCAATCATTTCAGCACCGCGCAAACCAATTTCTTCCTGAACGGAGTTTACAATATACAAACCAAACGGAAGTGTTTTTTTGTTCTCTTTTAGTAAACGGGCTACTTCGGCAATCATAAAGCCTCCCATTCTGTTATCAATAGCACGGCAAACAAATTTGTTTTCATTCAGAATCATAAATTCGTCAGGGTATGTAATTACACAACCTACATGAACACCCATTGCCTCAACCTGCTCTTTGGTTTCGCAACCCAAATCAATAAAAATATTACTGATTTTTGGTGCTTCTTCCTTATCACGCAAACGGGTATGAATGGCAGGCCAGCCAAAAACACCTTTCACAATCCCTTTTTTTGTATGAATGTGTACTCTTTTTGATGGTGCAATCTGATGATCTGAACCACCGTTTCTGATAACATATAATAAACCATCTTCGGTAATGTAATTTACATACCATGAAATTTCATCGGCATGACCTTCGATGACCACTTTAAAAGGCGCATCAGGATTAATAACCCCAACTGCAGTTCCGTAAGTATCCGTAATAAAAGTATCTACATACGGTTTTAAATAATTCATCCAGAGTTTTTGCCCTTCGCTTTCGTATCCGGTAGGTGAGGCGTTATTAAGATAGCTTTCCAGGAAAGCAATAGAGGTATCTTTTAAGATAGATTCTGTGCTCATAAAAATATTTTTTTGCTAATTTATAAATTTGGTATTAGAGTTGTATATAAATATATAATTTTACACTTAAATTATGATTCAATGAGATTTACCTACTGCATTTTATTCTTTATATTGGTTTCGTTTTCAGGTCAGGCTCAGGTTACGCCAAAGGAAAACCAGCAAATGGGCTATATACTAACCGAACAGGATTCAATTTTAAACGATACTATTGAGCTGCCTGAGATTATTATTTCTAAAGAAAAGCTTGATCCTGAATCTCAGAAGCAATTTATGATTCTTCAAAACAGGGTTTACAAAGTATATCCGTATGCAAAATTAGCTGCAGATCGATTGACAGCTTTAAACCAGGGAATGGCCCGTTTGAAAACCAGTCGCGAAAAGAAAAAATATTTTAAGATAGTAGAAGATTATCTTAATAACGAATTTGAAGAAAGACTTAAAAAACTTTCCAGAAAACAAGGACAGATTTTAGTAAAGTTAATTCACAGGCAAACCGGAATTACAACTTATGAATTGATCCGAACGCTGAAAAGCGGGTTTAAAGCATTTGTTTCCAATACGACAGCGAATTTATTTGATATAAGTTTAAAAACAGAATATAAACCTTATGAGTCTAATGAGGATTATTTGATAGAAACGATACTATTAAGAGCATTTGAATCAGGTCGGTTAGTTAATCAAAAACCGGCTCATCCAGTGAATTATGATGACCTCATGAATCATTGGGAAGAAAAAGCGAAACAGCCAAAAGCAGATAAATAGTACTTGAATTTAAGAATAAAAGAAGGCTTACAAAGTAATTTGTAAGCCTTTTTCCGTGATTTTTTTCTCTGTTACTATGATTTAATTAATTTTGAATGAATTAACTTTCATTTTTATAGTCTTAGTTCTTTATCTATGTCGCGCTAAACCTGCGGTTTTGTTAGATATTTATCCGATAACAGGTGTGAATGTTTTATTTTTAACAAATTAGATATAAATAATATTTGTTGTTTATGGTTTAATTTGTAGGTTTACTCTTTCGCAACCATTTGTTAACCAAAATATTACATTATGAGGAAAAAATTACTTAATTTATTTATGTTATTATTGACCTTTACTTTATGGTCACAGAAGACATCAGAAGGCGATTTTACAATTTCCATAAACGGAAATAAAATCGCTACCACAGCAAACTTTAAGCAACAGTTTAAAGAGAAAAAGGTTACCGGTAAACAAAATCCTAAAACAGAGTATACTTTGTTGCAGTTTACAAAAATACCATCAGTAGAAGAGCAGCAAAAATTAAAATCACAAGGAATAACATTGCTTAGCTATTTATCCAATAATGCTTATTATGCCGCTGTTAATCCGGAGTTTTATAATAAGAGCAGTATTTCAGATAATATCAGGGCATCTGTAACGGTCGATCCTAAATATAAATTAGATCCAATGATTGTTGATAACGCTATTCCTGATTACGCAGCAGACGGAGCTAATGGAATAAAAGTTGTAATTAGTTATTTTAAAGGTGTGGACAACAAGGTTATTGCACAGGATTTAGCATCATTATTTATTAAAAGCAGCAATAATATAGAAGATTTTAACCAATTATATCTTCAGGCCCCTAAAGAAAAACTTGAGGAAATTGCAAAACTCAATTGGGTGCAGAACATTGAATTAGTTCCTGCTCCGGTCGAAAGCGACAATAAACCGGGACTAACTTCACATAAAGCAAATGTTTTAGGATCTGTAATCCCGGGACTAGGCTATGGATTAACCGGAAAAGGAGTAAAAGTAGGGGTTTGGGATGGTAATCTTGAACCACATAAAGATCATACCGGCAGAGTTGTCAATAGGGAATATGAATCAAACTCTTCGCATGGAGATCACGTTTCCGGAACCATTGGAGGAGCGGGTTTACTAGACCCTAAAGCCCGTGGAATGGCTCCTGAAGTACAAATGTACGGCTGGAATTTTAATGTACAATCGAATAATAAATTAGTTTACGAAGAAAGAAGAATATCAGCTGATGAGGATGGCATTGAGATAACATCAAATTCATACGGTGTAAATTTAACTTCCGGATACAATTCCAGACGTTATGATGCAGGAGATGTAGGGGATGATAAAGTTACAGTCGATTACCCTTATCTGCTCAATATATATTCGAACGGAAATGCGCAAACAGCCTATCCTGGCGGTTTTAATACATCAACAAAAAATTCAAAAAATGCATTGCATGTAGCCGCAAATAATCCGGATGATTTAATAAGCAGCTATAGTAGTTTTGGTCCCACAATAGATGGTCGTTTAGTTCCTCAGATTGCCGCAGTGGGTACTAATGTTTATTCATTAGATTATAGTAACTCGTATCAGATAATGAGCGGAACCTCTATGGCCACACCAGGAACTACAGGTACAGTGGCATTGTTGTACGAAAGATATAAAAATATTTACGGAACAAAACCTTTAGCATCTTTAATGAAAGCTTTAGTGACCAATACAGCCAAAGATGCTGGTAATCCGGGTCCTGATTATAAATACGGATTTGGTAACTTAAATGGTTTAAGAGCGGTTAAAGCATTAGATAACAAATTATTTTATACCGCAACAGTTGCTAATGGAGCCACTTACGAAAAGGATATTGTAGTTCCGGCAGGATTGGTGACGCTAAAAGTAATGCTTGCATATTCTGATTTACAAGGAACACCTGGCGCAACTTCAGTTCAGATAAATGATTTAGATATTAAAATTGTAAAAGATGGCATCACTACTTTACCATGGGTTTTAAATCCAACAACTCCAAATTCAAATGCTTCAAGAGGGGTTGACAATATGAATAATATCGAACAGGTAACTTTGGACAATCCTTCACCAGGAACATATAAAATTATTGTTACAGGTTCAAGAGTTCCGCTGGGTACTCAGGAGTTTTCTGTAGTATATGATTTTGTAGCCCCGGAATTAATTCTTACTTATCCGGTGGGTGGAGAAAAATTCGACACAGATAATACGGAGTATATTCGTTGGGATTATGAAGGAGAAGAAAAAATATTTACAATTGAATATTCAACGGATGGCGGAATAACTTATCAGTTGATAGCCAAAGACGTTCCATCTGCTGCGAGAAATTTTGCATGGAAAGCACCAGTAGGCACTGTTGCCAATGCAAAAATAAGAGTTAGCGCGGGAACAAAAGTAGATACTTCAAAAGAAGTATTTAATATTATTGCAGAGCCTAAAAATTTGGTTATCGCGCCGTCAGTATGTGGTACATCTTCTTATAAAATGGATTGGGATGCAATAGCAGGTGCAAAATACGAGGTTTTAAAAATGAACGGTTATAAGTTTGATGTGGTGGCAACAGTAACAGATCCTACTTATACTTTTACAAAT
Source organism: Flavobacterium sp. FlaQc-48 (assembly GCF_044007335.1). NCBI lineage: Bacteria > Pseudomonadati > Bacteroidota > Flavobacteriia > Flavobacteriales > Flavobacteriaceae > Flavobacterium > Flavobacterium sp. FlaQc-48. Next base: position 519,370 of record NZ_JBIPCR010000002.1, read on the forward strand.
CTTACACCTGGAGATGATAATTGGTTTTCAGTGCGGACTGTAGACATTGCAACTGGAATTGTTTCTGAAAGGGTTAGAGCTGTAAACGTAGAACCAGTTTCTCAGCCAGTTCTTAGTGCAATAAATTTACCTTTCACAGAAAACTTTAATACCAGAAAAGCAAGTAATTATGTATTTACTGAAGGCGTAACAGGAACGGTAAAATACGAATATATAGATCCAACTTTATTAGATGGGGCAAAAATGTCAGGATCTGGTGATGCACCATCGGCTCCCTGGGTAGCAAGTACAATAGCGAATGCTTTTACAAATAATCCAAATTTTATTCAAAAAGTTTCTTTTTGCGATATAGACGCCACAAGTCTTGCAGGGAAAGCACTTAGACTTAAATTTAATTTACTTTGGAGTAATGTTGGACCAGTAAACAAAAACTTTTTTAGGCTTACTGTAAATGGCACTCCGGTAAATAGTTTTGAAAATGTAGGCGTTTATGGAGGTACTGCTTTAACTGGTGATACAGAACTGGTATACGATTTATCTGCTTATGCGGGAACTACATTTAGTCTCGCTTTTGAATCGGCTATCGATAATGATGTTATAGTAGTGAGTGGTGATAACGTGTACAACTCCGTATTCATTGATAATGTTTTACTTTTTGAAGCTACAGCTACGGATCTTGCATTATCTTCATTTACACCTAATGCAGGTCTTACAGCTGCTGAAACAGTACAAGTAAAAGTGTACAACCACTCTCCTGTTGCAGTAAGTAACATTCCCGTTTCTTATAAAATAAACAGTGAAGCTGAAGTGGTTGAAATTATTCCAGGACCTGTAGCGCCTCTTAGTGAAGTATCTTACAATTTTGTGCAAAAAGCAGATTTTTCAGCTCCAAATGTATATACTGTAATTGGAAACGTAAACTATACAGGTGATGCTGTCGCTGCAAATAATACAATTCAAAAACTAGTTACCAATGTCGGAACAGACATTCTTATAGGGTCACTAGCTACCGTAACTACTTGTTCAGCAGTATTTACAGATGGCGGAACTCGCTATGCCAATTATGGAGATCAGCTTACGCAAACCATAACTTTTAAACCAGAAACGATAGGCAACAGTATTAATGTGAATTTTACTGATTTTGACCTTGAGCAGGATTATGATTTTATATATATTTATAACGGACCAAACACTTCTTCTCCGTTATTAGGTACTTTTACAGGAGGTAATTTACCGCCATCATTAACATCTACAGCTACTGGTGGAGAGCTGACTTTCAGATTTATTTCAGATCAAACTGAAAATGGCAGAGGATGGATTGCAGATATTACTTGTGTTGCAAAACCACTTGTAAACGATGCGGCAATTGTTTCTATCGTAACGCCTGAAGTTCTGGGAAAAAAGACAAGTACGAATGATATAACAATCAGAGTTAGTAATCTGGGACCAATTGCTTTAACGAATTACCCTGTGTTTTATCAGGTAAACAGTGGAACTAAAGTTACTGAAACTATTCCTGTAATTGCGCCTGGTGCCACGGTTAGTTTTACTTTTACCACTAAAGCAGATTTATCTGTTGTAGGTAGTACTCCTTACACGATCAAAAGCGGAGTAGATATTGCAGATGATAACGCTGCTAACGATACACGTGAAAAAGTGGTTTACAATCAAAACGATTTGCCTGTTCATACTAATACAAACGGATATGCTATCTCAAAATTAAAATGGAATGATGTTGTTAACAATTCGGGAACTACAGCTTATTCCGATTTTAAAAATGTGAAAATTCCGGTTTATGCTGGTTTTACTTACCAGCCGGAAATATCAATTACTAAATCGGAAACACCAATTACGAGAGATCAATCAGCGTCAGCAGTTGGAGTATTTACAATGATTGTAATCGATTTAAATGGGGATGGTAATTTGACAGATGAATTTTATGCAGGAACCTTTTGGGTAAATACCACACCAACCTCTGCATCACCAGCTATTCCGTCAACGACAGGCACACATTATTTCAGAAACAATGCTACTTTAGTAGGAGGGGTAACTATTCCTTCAGGTACAGTTGCGGGTGAAAAGTTAATGCGTGTTATACACATGTTCCGTTCACCATCGGAATATTACAACGTTAATCTCGGGCCAACTTTTGACGGATTAACCAGTTCTAGAAATGATTTTGAAGTAGAAGAATATACTATTAATGTACTACCATTCACAGCTGCTGATGCGAGTGTAGAAAGAATAGTAGCGCCTATTAAACCAGGTAATGCACCGGTATCGGTTACTGCTATAATTCGTAATTTTTCAAATTCAGCAATTTCGAATTTTCCGATAGCTTATAAGATTAATGGAGGAGCAGAAGTAGTTGAAAACGTTACAACCCCAATTGGCGCAGTTGCAACAGCTAATTTTACATTTACTACAAAAGCTGATCTTGGAAATCCCGGAAATTACACAATTGAGGTGTATACAAAATTGCCCGGAGACACAGATCCTGCAAATGATACTAAATCAGTAACACTTTCGCACGCTGCAAATTATGTTACAAATGTCACAGGAACTTTTGACGGAATAAACGATTTTATTAAAACAGATGCTACACCAGCTCTTAATATTACCAATAATTATACTTACGAACTTTGGGTCAATCAAAATAAACCATCAATTTTCGGAAGGCTTTTAGAGAAAGGTTCAGTATTGGCTTTTATACATAACAATAGCAGCTTGTCTATTTACAAAGAGAATAGTTTAGTAATTTCAATTACAACGCCTACAGGCTCTTATGTAATTAATACAGGATTAAATTCTATCAGGCAAAATACATGGCATCATATCGCTTACACTGTAAGTGCTGCAAATGTATATACGGTTTATATTGATGGAGTTTCGGTTCCTTTTACAAGTACAGGAACTGCCAATGCAGCTTCTTCAAATGCAGCAGCAGCAGCCTATATCGGTAATAACGCAGGTTTGGCCCGTGGTTTAATTGGTAATATAGACGAAGTTCGTATATGGTCAGGAGTTCGAAATCAGGCAACAATTGAAACAAACGCAATGACAAAATATATTGGAAATGAACCAGGTTTACTGGCTTATTATTCTTTTTCAGAAGGAGACAAACCGTTTGTTTTTGACAGTACGATAAGCGATAATACAGCTGTAGTGACAAATGCAGACACTGATGGTGTAGGAGTTGGTAAGTTCTGGAATGTACCGGTATTGTTGCAAAAAATAGAATTTGTAAATCAATTATCCTCATCTTATGATGCTGCAACCAAAACATATTCGATATTATTAAATGACGGAGCTGATATAACGAATGCAATTGCTAATTATTCATTAGGAATGAAGAGTATTGTAAAAATAAACAATGTCACACAGGTTAACGGAGTAACGGCAAACGATTACACAAATCCTGTTACAGTAGTAATAGAGGGCGTTGGTTTTAATACTGGAATCTCAGAGACTTATACAGTTAAAGTAATCACAGGTCTAAGTAATGAAAGCAAATTACTTTCTTATGATTTTAAAACAGCTTCAAATCCCGGACTATTACAAGAGATTAATACAGATATTGTCGGGAATAATGCGAGTAAAACCGTTCCATTTGGTTATAACGTTTCAAATTTAATTGCTGATTTTGCCGTTTCCCCGGGAGCTGAACTTTATGTGAACGGAGCAAAACAATTGAACTCAAAAGTACTGGCTTCAGATTATACCAATAGTTTTTTCGTAACCGTACTTTCAGAAAACAAGCTTTCTCAAACGAATTACAACGTTACAATCAATGCTAAAAATTCAGAAGCAAATATCTTAAATTATTCAGTTGCAAATCAAGTAGGAGTAAGTGTTATAGATCCAACGTTAAAAACGGTAAAAGTTTTAGTGAATAATAATGCCAATTTAAGCGCCTTAGTTCCTACTGTTCAGTTATCTGATTTTGCTACTTTGCGTATTGGTACTTACATTCAGAACAGCGGGGTCACAACATTAAATTACACAGCACCTGTAATATACAATGTGCTTGCCCAAAATGGAACTATAGAAAATTGGACGCTTACAATCGAAGCTGCCAAACCAACTATTACCCTTTTAGGAGATGCTGTAGTTTCAATTGATAAAGGTTGTGTATATACAGAACCAGGTTATACAGCTGCAGATAATTTAAATACAGACCTTACTTCTGCAGTTGTGGTATCAGGTAATGTTGATGTAAATACAACAGGACAATATATACTAAGTTATACAGTTAAAGATGCCTTGCAAAATCAGACTGTAGTAACCCGTACAATAAACGTATCAGCTACAGATTGTACTTTAGGATTACCTGTCAATACCATAAAAGGTTTTGTATTGTATCCAAACCCGGTTACAGAAGATAAGGTATATATAGAAACAGCATCTGGAAGTACTAAGAATATTTTAATATCAGATATGTCAGGAAAAAAACTGATTTATATTCAGACTGACAAGAATGAATTAAATGTTTCTGGTCTTTCTACTGGAGTTTATATAATAAAGGTAGAACAGGACGGAAACACTGCGATTCAAAAATTAATTATTAGATAATGACTTTTTGTTAATTATCAGAAAGGATTACTATAGTAATTAGCTGTTTGGTTTATCTTATAGGCTAATTATTAAATACAACACCAACCCGACAGTTTTCCAAAACCTGTCGGGTTTGTTTTTGTTACCTATATATAGGATCACTTTTTGTCTGGCTGAGTGAGTTTGAGATTTTGGCCTTTGATTTAGGAGCTTAATCCCGCTATGCGTTGCAATCTTTTGTACCGAACCCCGGTACAAAAGGATTTTCACTACTATCGGGGCTAGGGGAGTAGTTTTCAGAAGAACATTTGGTATAAATAAGGAGTTAAAATGCTCCAGGAAGCAAAACTTAGAGCCTTTGCGACTTTGCGAGATTAAGAAACAAGTCAAAATGCAGCCTTGCGTTCTTTGCGGAGTACGCCCACAGAATAAAAAACCTGGCGTCTTTGCGGTAAAACCACCCCAAGCCAGTAAATTCTAAGTAAACTCAAAAAAACTTCGAGTTATAAAAATCACCAAACCAGCCACTTATAAAAAAGATTAAAAATACTTTGAAAAAGGTATTGTTTAAGGGAATAAACTAGCTACTTTTGCACCCGCAACAACGATAGACGTTCCCTGAAATACTGACAAGCATTAGGAATCAAAACGAAAAAATATTTTCAAAAAAAGATTTAAAAAAGCTTGTGAGATTTGAAAACAGATGTTACATTTGCACCCCGCAAAACACGG